>JAFOBK010000204.1 GCA_017381835.1 Oscillospiraceae bacterium
ACCAATATGCTCAATGCAATCCAGGCTGGTATCTTCAACGCATCCACCAAGCAGCGGCTGGATGAATTGGAGCAGCGAAAGGCAGACATCGAATTGCAGATCATCCAGGAGGAAATGCGGCATCCGATGCTGACCCGTGAGGATGTGACATACTGGTTTTGTCGTTATCGAATGCTGGACACCAAGCGGCTGGAAGAACGGCGCAGGCTGATTGACGGTTTTGTAAACTCCGTTATTGTCTATGATGAGTACATTGTCATTACTTTTAATTACAAGGAAGGGACTACAACTGTCCCTTTCTCTAAACTGGATAGTTCGGATTTATCATCTGTCGGGGGACCAAAAGACGGGAATGGCATTTACCATTCCCGTCTTTTGCATAGTGGGGAGACTCGAAAAATAAATGCGGCGCGGATGAGCGCCGCCGGCGACGGCTTGACGGACCGAACATCTATTTTCTTCCCATCGGGAAGAAAATGCAAACGAGTCTCGCCACTTGGACGAGAGAATTCTCGCCACTTAAACGAGAGAATTCTCACCATTTGGACTTTCAATCCCTAGTAACAGCAAATGCCATTCCCGTCTTTTGTATTCCAGGGGTAATACTCAAAAATCAAAGTGTTGCCGCCAGCTGAATGGCTGCAACACTCTGATTTTTATTTTCCTTTTAATTGCTGGACACACTTATGCTGGCTCCGGAATCCGATTCCATAACGCAGTCAATGGTAAGCACAACAGCCAGGGCAACCAGTTCATCGGCAGAGCTTGCGATATCCAGTTCATAACTATCGCCCCATGTCATCCATTCTTTACTGATGGTGACGATGGTACGACCAGCTTTTGTGATCTCATATTCATGAGCCAGGAAGCTTCCGTCAATATCCCAGCCCAATCCCTCGATCGAGTACTTAGGGAACAGGAATGTAAACGCTTTCTTGATCTCTGCTACTTGCCGGCCGCCGCAAAACACATAGAACCTGGGGAGAAAACTCCAAATCTCCTGCTTGATGAAGGCCACTTCTTCTCCTGCCATATTGTAGACATGCAGCTTCTTACCCCAGCTGAACACTTCACCTTCTACAATATATTTATCTGCGCCGGATGCATCCTTAACGGTGAATTTATCACCCCAGGAAAACACTTTTTCTTTGATGTATAGTTTCATATTCCCTCTCCTTACTGGATTGCAAACCCTTCCATCGTTCTTTCAACCGCAAACCGGAACATCTCCTCGTGGGAGGAGAATTCTCGCTTCTCGAATGCCATTACTTCCTGAAAGGACACAATTCTTTTGTCCCAATCAATCCAAACAGGCCAAACCTGCTCCGCCTCTTTCTCTATGTCCATAGCATTAATTGCTGCCGGTGGGGATATAAGGCCGGATGGCATTTGCCACATTGTAGATAGGCATGGTCTGCAGCCATACTCTGCCGGGGCCGGTCAGAACGGTGTTGAAAATTCCTTCACCGCCGAAAAGCATATTCTTAGCGCCGGGGACCGTCTGAATTTCCATCTGCACAGTCGGCTCAAACCCCGCCACATTGCCGGTATCCACCACAATTTTCTGACCAGGCTTCAAAATGTACTCCATCAGATCGCCATCAATCTCCACAAAGGCAGTGCCGCGGCCGGAAAGGCGCTGCATGATGAAGCCTTCACCGCCGAAGAAACCGGCACCCAGCCGCTTTTGGAAGTGGATAGAAAGATTCACCCCAGCTTCTGCCGCCAGGAAGGCGCTCTTCTGTACGATCATTTCCTGGCCGGGAGCAATATCGATCACCTTGATCTCACCGGGAAAGCTGGACGCAAAAGCGATCATACCGGCGCCGCCCCGCGCTGTATAATGGTTCTGGAACATGCTCTCACCGGAGAAAGCTTTGGAGAACATCTTGCCCAGTCCGCCGCCCTTGGTTTCCATCTGCATATTGGGGCTCATCCAGCACATGGAGCCACGCTCGGTGATCATCTTCTCACCGTTTTCCAGATTGCAAATGACAACGGGAAAGCTCCCGCCCTTGATTTCATACTTCATAATTCTTTCCTCCAATTTTTTATTTCCGGATGCTTACATTTTATTGGAAGGTACTTGAAAAATACAGGGTCAAATCCGCAAAATAGCAGGGGTTATTCCGCTAAAAGCAGCGGTGAGATTGCAAAAATGCGCCATGGAATTTCCATGGCGCATTTCATTTTACTTATTTTCCTCGTTTGCCTTGCGGATGGTTTCGCTGATCTCCTTATCATTATAGAAGAAGTAAATGAACAGAGCGCAGCCGACGAAGAGCATGGCCACCAAAGCCGTAGCCTGAATGCCCTCGGAAGTAGCAGAGCCGGTGCCATCCACACCCTTACCCAGCAGCAGAGCGCAGACCACAACCACAAAGCTCTGGCACAGCTTGTTGGCAAAGTTACGGGCAGCCAGGAACATACCCGCACGGTTTTCGCCGGACTTGATGGTATCATACTGAGCAAGGTCGGCAAACATAGAAGCGGGAATGATATTGGTGATAGCGATGGGCATGGCGATCACCAGGCCGATCACAATAGCAAAGGCAGGTCCACCGATCAGGCTGATGACAAAGCGGTAGCTGTAAATCGCACCGTAGAGCAGCACATAGGTGATGCAGGCACCCAGCAGCATAGGCTTCTTGCCTACTTTGCGGGCAAGGATATTCACCAGGGGGTAAGTACACACGCCCACACCGATGGAAATAACGGTGACGATGGTCACCCATACATCGGACAGCGCCAGCAGATTGGTGATGTAATAAACCTGGGCAGTGTTAAAGAACGTAAATGCCACCCACATGACCAGATAACCGATGGTAATAATGGTGAAGTTTTTATAGGAGAAAATAGCCTTCAGCGCCTCGCCGATAGGCTGGCTGTAGGTCTTGGGCTGGATGAAGTCCTTCTCCTTGATCACAAAGGTGGGGATCAGCGCCGCCACAGCGCCTGCGGTACAGCAGACAATGAAGGGAATCCGCAGCGCCCAAATCTCGGGGATACCGGCATTCATCAGCATACCCTTAAACATGGAAGAGCAAAATACCAGTGCATTGGACAGCACATAGAAGAAGCTGTTGAAGGTATACAGCAGAACACGCTTACGGGGTTCTGCCACGATCTCCGCCTGCAGGGCAGAATGGGGAATGTTATAGAGGGTAGAGAACAGATAGTACAAAATCAGCAGTATGCCTACCCAAATGGCGTTCACATAGCTGGTGCCGTTTACCGGCGGGAAGAATACCAGCAAGCAGGTCATGCCGTAAGGAATGGCACTCCAGCGCATGAAAGGAATGCGGCGGCCCAGCTTATGGGTGCATTTATCCGTTAAGTTTGCAACCCAGGGGTCGGTGATGGCATCCACTACAGTGCCAATACCGCGGATGATAGCCATGATCAGCGCTGCGTTCAGGAAGAAGCGGGGCAGCGTGGTATCGCTGTTGGTGGGGATAAAAAATGTCAAAAGATAGGTGGTCACAATGCCGCCGATAATGCCCCGGGCAAAATCGCCCATGCACAGCGCCACAATCTTTCCGTTGGTCAGTTTTTTCACGAGTCTCTCTCCTTTTTTCTATTGCTTTTGCTATTATACAATATTTTCCCGGGAAAACAAGCCATGATTACCGGTGTATTTTCCTTAGGGCTTTACATACCGTACTTCCAAAGCACCGTCGAATTCACTGACCCGTTCTGTGCCATCCGAGCGGAAGCCATGCTTTTCATAAAAGCGGCGGGCTCGATGATTCTCCTTAAATGCCCATAGGAAAACAGGTCTTTCCCCCATCTGCTTCCATGCTTCTTCCAGAAGTGCATGCCCCAAACCGGTTCCCCAGCTTTCCGGAAGGGAATGAATCGCAACAATTTCCGCCTGATCCTTCCAATCCTGCCAGGCCAGCATACCCTTTCCTTCCCCTATCAGAAACTCTACCTTTCCCGCTTTGAAAACACCTTCCAGCAGCGCAATACAGCTGTCCTCCCGGGCGCAGGCTTCCAGCGTTTTTTGCGTAACAAAACCGGAAAAAGCAGCATGAAAGGACACGGACATGATGTGTCCCAACTGCTTCATATCCTCAAATTCCGCTTTTCTGATATCCATCATGCCATCTTCCCTCTTACAAATAGATATATCATATTGTCAACGGCTACACGCAAAAACCTCCCCCTGCCCGGAACGGACAGGGGAAGTTTTTGGCTTTCAAAATTAGACAACCAGGAATGTGCAGGTCATGGGAGCCAGCTCTACCTTACCGGCGTCGACGGGATCACCGCTCAGGTCGGGCAGTTCCCAGTTCTCGCCCAGCACCAGGTCACGGCCGTTCAGGGTCATGACAGTTGCGCGCTTGACACCGTCCTTACCGTTCAGAACCCAAATGAGGCCGTCATTGGGCACGTCCACAGTAGTGGTCTCGGTTTCGGAGTTGTTGATGATCAGATAGCACTTCTTGGAGGCATCCTTCTTGTAGGACTGAACATACACATGAGCGCCCTCGCGGACAGGCTCACCGGATGCATAAACATCGGTACCCATCAGTTCGATCCACAGCTTAACCGCAAAGAAGTTGGGGCGGGGATCATGGACAAAACGGGCCAGGTAAGCATAGTCGGAAGCAGTCAGGGTGTTGTGGAAGATGACGCCCTTGGTCAGAGCGGAGAAACCGCCCAGCTCGTTCAGGGTGCGCAGAACATCCAGATAGGTGGAAGACCAGGTGGAACCGCCGCCGCCTGCTTCACCGGACTCGGTGACCCACATTTCGGTGCCGGGTGCATACTTGTCACGGTAAGGGATATACGCACGGCAGAAGGACAGCGCAGTATCCAGGAATGCTTCGCTGTTTGCTTCGCTTGCGTCCCAGTGGCCGTTGGGCATAACAGATGCCAGACGGTCGGAAACACCGTTATAATAATGATAAGAGAACACATCCAAAGGCATCTCCAGGCCGTTCAGCAGTTCATCTGCAGTCGCGCTCTCACGGGCAACCTGCTCAACACCGCCGCCACCCTGGTTGGGCTTACCGAAGACCACCTCAGCGCCACCGGTATCGGAAGTACCTACATACAGACACTCGGGATAGTTTTCCTTCAGCCACTTGGCAAACAGATCCGCGTCACGGCGGTAATGCTCCGCCTTATAGCCGGCGGGGAAGCCGGTATCCTCCAGCATATTGGGCTCATTTGCAAACTCTGCTGCCATGATGGGAACACCGTAGGCCTTGGAGAAGCTAAAGAGCTTTTCTGCTTCGGTGGAGGGCCAGGGTTCTTCCGCAGAGTGCAGGCCGGGGCAGTTTGCCACGGAGACCTTCAGCTTCAGGCCGCAGTCACGGACAAAGTCCAGGACGCCGATCCACTGCTCTTTGGTCAGGACATTCAGATAACCCTCGGGAACCTGACCGGGGGCATATTCGCCGTCAAAATCATAGTAGGTCTTGGTTGCCCAGGTGCCGGAAACACGGCACCAGCAAGTGCCCAGATCCTTGGTCAGCTTGCGCAGCTTGGGGTTATACAGATCAACGGGAGGATAGACCTGCATCAGATCCTTGTACATAGCGGCAATGCCGTCAGCGGAGGGCTCCACATAGAAAGCCTCGGTACCGGCAATCTGCTCAGGGGTATAAGCCTTCCAGAAAGTGCCGCCGGTGACTTCGGCAAACTCCACATTGTAGCTCACCAGGTCGGGATTCTGCTCATGCAGGAACTTCAGTTCTTCAGGGTTCAGTTTTACAAATTCTGCCATATTCATTCTCCTTTTTATGCCGCAGAAAACGCCGTATGATTTCTACCGTTATTATAATTCCTTTTTTCTTTCGGTACAAGGCAATATTTCCCCATGCATCTGCATAGTGTCACAAAAATTCAAAGTAATTTTTGGGCAATTCGTCTATTAGTACCGGACCCACAAAATCTGCTATAATAGTTTCAACATATGCAAGGAGGTATCTCATGAAAGAATACGAGATTGTTTTCACTTACTTAAACGGCTGCGCCGGTTCCGCCTATCCCCAGACTTCCTTCGAAGAAGCAGAACTTGCAAACACCGATGACTATATCCGCGCCAAACACAGCAAGGACTATGCCCAGTTCGTAAAAGAAGTACTCTCCAACACCCAGGTCAAATACACCTTTGACAACGGCACGGTGACCTACATCTACGAATTTACAGAGCTTTAATGGCAGCGGAGGCAAAGAACATGAAAGTTTTAATGCTAAACGGCAGTCCCAAGGCCAAGGGTAACACCGCCCTGGCGCTGGCGGAAATGGAAAAAGTCTTCCTTGCAGAAGGCATTGAGGTGGTAACCGTTCAGGTTGGCAATCAGGCTGTGCGAGGCTGCACTGCCTGCGGCGGCTGCGGCAAGACCGGCAAATGCGTTTTTGACGATGTTGTCAACGAAATCGCCCCCATATTCAAGGAAGCGGACGGTCTGGTGGTGGGAAGTCCCGTCTACTACGCCTCTGCCAACGCGACCCTGATTGCTGCGCTGGACCGACTCTTTTACTGCACGGATTTTGACAAGACCATGAAGGTAGGCGCGTCTATCGTGGTTGCCCGCCGGGGCGGCTGCTCTGCCACCTTTGACGAGCTGAACAAATACTTCACCATCAGCGGCATGCCAGTGGCTTCCAGCCAGTACTGGAACAGCATCCACGGCGGCGCTCCCGGAGAAGCGAAGGAAGATGCCGAAGGTCTGCAGACCATGCGTGCCCTTGCCCGCAATATGGCATTTCTCATGAAGTCCATCGCCCTGGGAAAGGAAACGTACGGCCTTCCCCCGAAAGAACCCCGTCAGGTCACCAACTACATCCGATAATGAAAAGCGGCAGGTTTCTCTGCCGCTTTTTTTCGTCAAAATCCTACATTTAGAATTGTAATCCCATTCCATCTGTGCTATCATTTTTTTAGATTGATATTTTTGTTCACAAGGAGGAATCCTATGGGTGTGATTGCAACCTTGCTGATGACCACATTCCTGGCCGGTGTTGTGGGTACCGGTTTGGGCGGCCTCATCGGCGCTATGCTGCAGAAAAACTCCAACCGTGCTGTCAGCCTGCTGCTGAGCTTTGCCGGCGGTGTGATGCTGAGCGTTGTCTGCTGCGATCTGGTGATCGAAGCCATCGAAACAGAAGTAGGTGTATTGACCGTCATTTTGGCAGTTGCCATCGGTGTAACCGTCACTTATCTTCTGAACTACCTCATCGACCGGAAAACCAATCCGGAAGTTCCTCACATCGATGAAAAGCATCCTAAAACTGCCGATGACCTGGACGAGCTGATCCACTCCGACCACCTGGAGCAGCATTATGCCAAAAATGACGGCAAATTATCTTTGTTTATCGCCGGTGTGGTTATGGCCTGCGCCATTGCGCTGCACAATGTACCCGAGGGTATGACCATCGGTGCTTCCTACGCCAGCAACGACGGTGTGATGGGCAGCGCTGCCCTGGTTTTGGCAATTCTCATTGGTATGCACAATATCCCCGAAGGCATGGCTGTTTCTGTACCTCTGATTGCCGGCGGCATGAAAAAATGGAAAGCGGTACTGATGACAGCCAGTTCCGGCATCCCCACCATTTTAGGTGCGCTGCTGGGTTATCTTCTGGGTGAGATCGGTGCTTTGGGTTTGGCATTCAGCCTTGGTTTTGCCAGCGGTGCCATGCTGTACGTGGTATTCGGTGAGATTCTGCCCCAGGCGATCCTGATGTATCACAGCAAGCTCCCCGCCTTCTCCACCATTGTGGGTATGCTGGTAGGTCTGTTCATTATTTTCTTCTAAAATCCCAAGATCCCTCCGGAGTCCGGAGGGATCTGTTTTATTGCCTTTTTCTATTTTCTTTGCTAGAATAAAGAAAACATTTCAGGAGGGTTTTATGGCTCTGATTCAGATAAACTATGTATCCGCTGCCCTGCAGCGCACCGTCCCTGTGCAGGTTATTCTGCCTGTGGATAAGCTGACCCCCGATGGAAAGCTTCCCAAAGAGAAGAAATTCAAGACGCTGTACCTCCTCCATGGTTTCCTGGGCAATTATACCGACTGGGTATCCGGCACCCGGATCCAGCGTTGGGCAGAGGAAAAGGATCTTTGCGTGGTGATGCCCTCCGGCGACAATGCGTTCTATGTGGATCGTCCCGCAACCGGTAACTGCTACGGTAAGTTCATCGGTGAGGAGCTGGTGGAGATCACCCGCCGGATGTTCCCATTGTCCCGTAAAAGAGAAGATACCTTCATCGGCGGTCTGTCCATGGGCGGCTTCGGCGCTATGCGAAACGGCCTTAAGTACCACAAGACCTTCGGCGCTGTCATCAGCTTCTCCGGTGTGCTGGAGTTATTAAATGTAGAACCTGGTTCCATCTCCCAGCGCATTGACCGGGAATTTGGGGAAGGTCTGTTCGGTGATATGGAAAAAGCCATCACATCTGACAAGAACCCTGTTTGGCTGGTAAACAAGCTTGCAGGTAAAAAACAGCTTCCCAAGATCTATATTGCCTGCGGTACTGAGGATCATCTGATCTCCCACAGCCGGAATTTCCGGGATCTTTTGGTGGATAATGGGTATAATGTGACCTATGAAGAAGGCCCCGGCGGCCACGAATGGGATTTCTGGGATACCTACATCAAAAAGGCCATCGACTGGCTGCCTTTAGCGGATGCATCCCAGGGCATCAACAGTGGAAATGTAACATAAGCAAAGAGGACACCGCGTTTGCGGTGTCCCTCTTTTTTATTTCCACTTTTCCAGAAGCGCCCGGATCTGGGAGGCAAACTTTGCGTTTTCCTTGTTGGCCCGACCCTTGCAGGTTTTGACGAAAGCAAGGAGAGCTTCCGCCGCTGCCAGCAAATCGCCAAATACCGCATTTGCCTGGGCATTGCTCTTCTTCTCCCGCTTGATGGGCACGCTGTCGGTATAGACCGTCATCTTACCCGTCATCAGGTCATACTCCGTACCGCTGTAAGGGGCGTCGGCCTTGTAGCCCTTCTGCTCCAGCAGATCCCGGAAAGCGGTGCAGGCATCATCATCGCCGTGATTGACAAACACCTGACCGGGTTTCTCACGGAACATTTCCAGCCAGCGCAGCAGGCCTGCCTGATCCGCATGGCCGCTGGTACCCTGGAGGGTTTCGATATGGGCTCTGACAATGATCTCTTCGCCGAAAAGCTTCACGGACTTGGCGCCGTTCTGCAGCTTTCTTCCCAAAGAGCCTTCCGCCTGGTAGCCTACAAAGAGGACGGTATTGTTCTCGCCCCAAAGATTATGCTTCAGATGGTGGCGGATACGGCCGGCATCGCACATGCCGCTGGCGGACAGAATCACCTTAGGCCGCTTATCCACATTGATCTGCTTGGATTCTTCGGCTGTTGCAGACAAACAGACACCATCAAACCAAATGGGGTTAATACCTGCTCTTACCATTGCCGCAGTTTCTTCATCCAGACAGCTGATATCGCACTGGAGGAATACACCGGTGGCTTCCACCGCCATGGGGCTGTCCACATACACCGGGAAATAATCGTGGCCCTTCACCAAACCCTCCTGCTTGATCTGACGGATGGCATAGAGCATCTCCTGGGTTCTGCCCACCGCAAAGGAGGGGATCACCAGGTTGCCGCCCCGATCCAGGGTTTCCTGCAGCACCTTGGCAAGATTGGCAACGGGATCAGCACGGCCTTCATGGAGCCGATTGCCATAGGTGGATTCGATCACCAGGTAGTCTGCCACATCCACCGGCTTAGGATCGCTGAGGATCGGCTGATTCAGATTGCCCACATCGCCGCTGAAGACGATCTTTCTGGTCTGACCTTCTTCCGTGAGCCACAGTTCAATGCAGCCGGAACCCAGCAGATGACCGATATCCGTGAAGCGGATTTCCACACCCTCGCCCACCTGGATCCGCTCACCGTAGCCGCAGGGACGGATGCGGGAAATGGTAGCCATAGCATCCTGGGTGGTATACAGCGGTTCGATCAGAGGTGCGCCGGAACGCTCTGCCTTTCTGTTCTTCCACTGTGCTTCCGACTCCTGGATATGGGCAGAGTCCTTCAGCATGATGTCACACAAGTTTGCGGTGGTCTGGGTGGTATAAATCAGGCCCCGGAAACCGTCTTTGTAGAGCTTCGGCAGCATACCGGAGTGGTCGATATGGGCATGGGTCAGAAAGACCGCCTCGATCTCCCCTGCCGCCACCGGGATAGGCACATTTTCAAATACATCCTTGCCCTGCTCCATACCGCAGTCTATCAGATACTTCTTTCCGCAGACTGTCAGCATGGTACAGCTTCCCGTAACCTCATGGGTCGCACCGATAAATGTGATTTTCATATTTGGCACCTCCTGAAAATTGGAGCTAATCATCTTCATTTACAGTATATCATATTTTGAGTTTTGAATATAGCGTATCTGTAAATTTTCCAAAAAAAGGAATTGGATCTGCGACTTGTGTTTCTCCATATTTTCTTTTATACTGGTGAAAAAAGGAGGGGCTGGATATGGCATATTTTGCTGTGATCGACACAGAAACCAACTGGGCAGACCAGGTGATGTCCATCGGCACTGTAATTGCCGACGAAGATTACAAAATCATCGGTGTGAAGTACCATGTTCTGCCCCTGGAGTGTGAAGTAGGCGGTATGTATGAAGCCGCGCTCTTCTTGGATATCCCCTTCCCTCCGGTCCTCTGCACAAGGCAAGAGGCTATGGATGATTTGAAAGCTTGGTTTTCTCAATACGGTATTCATGATATTTTTGCCTATAACGCCTGCTTCGACCGAAATCACCTGCCGGAACTGGGTGCATTCCAATGGTTCGACATTATGCGCCTGGCGGCCTACCGGCAGTTTAATCCCTGCATCCCCGATTGCGCCGACTGCTTCTCCACCGGACGTCTGAAGCGGGGCTACGGTGTGGAGCCCATGCTGCGGCTGCTCTCCGGCAAGCACCGCTACCGGGAAACCCACAATGCCGTACTGGATGCTTTGGACGAGCTTTCCATCATGCGGCTGTTGAAGATCCCCATTGATCAGTATATTCCCTTATAACATAGAATCCCCGACCATAAGGTCGGGGATTTTCTCACAACTTCACAAACCAATGGGCAGCCTTTTTCACAAGGCCGTAGCCGGGGATCTCCAATTCTTTTTTCGCATCCTGCAGATGCTTACGGATGGGCAACCCCTGGGGACAATGCTTCTCGCATTTGCCGCAGCCGATACAGTTGGAAGCGCCGGTGGCGTTCTTCCGAAAGGCTGTACACATAAAGTACTCCTTCAGGCCATGGAATTTGCCTTCAGAGTAGACCCGGTTGTAGGCAGCAAAAGTGCCGGGGATATCTACGCCCATGGGACAGGGTGTACAATAGCCGCAGCCGGTGCAGCCTACCTTCATTTTGGAATTGATGGCCTTGACAACCTCCTGAAGCATGGCTTCCTCCGCTTCTCCCATCTCGCCGATTCTCACATCGGAGGCAGTCTGCAGATTGTCCGCCACCATTTCCTCAGTATTCATACCGGAAAGCACCACCGTCACCTCCGGCTGATTCCACAGCCAGCGGAAAGCCCATTGGGCAGGTGTACGGAAAGGAATCTGGTCAGCGAAGATCTTATGGGCTTCCGGGGGCAGCATATTCACCAGCTTGCCGCCCCGAAGAGGCTCCATAATGATCACCGGAAGTCCCTTTGCATGGGCATGGTTAAGACCCTTCCGGCCAGCCTGGGTATGCTCATCCATATAGTTATACTGGATCTGGCAGAAATCCCAATCGTAAGCGTCTACCAGCTTACAGAACATATCGGAATTACCGTGGTAAGAGAAGCCAACCTGACGGATGGCACCGGAAGCCTTCTTTTCCTGAATCCATTCATCAATACCCAACGCCTTCATCCGCTCCCAGGTGGGTGCATCTGTCAGCATGTGCATTAAGTAATAGTCCACATGGTCGGTACGCAGGCGGCGCAGCTCCTCCGTAAAGAGCTTATCCATTTCCTTGCGGTTCTTAATGAGATAGTGAGGCAGTTTGGTGGCGATGTATACTTTATCCCGCACATGATTCTTTTCCAGCACTTCACCCAAAAGAGCTTCGCTACCGGGGTAGATGTAGGCCGTATCAAAATAATTGACGCCCCCCTCAATGGCCTGCATGATCTGGCGCTCTGCCTTTTCGTAGTCAATAGCACCCATCTTCCGCTGAAAGCGCATGCAGCCAAAGCCGAGAATGGAAAGCTCGTTGCCGTATTTATCCTGACGGTATTGCATAAAACTGCCTCCTGAATGTGGTTTTCTTCATTATAGCACAAAAAAGAAAATTTGCAAAAACCTATTGACTCTCACATAACGTCATAGTTTATAATACACCTAACGGGAGGGATGGATTTGAAAACCGTAGCGCAAGTCAGTAAACTCACCGGTGTCAGCGTCCGGACGCTGCACCACTATGATGAAATCGGCCTTTTAAAGCCTGCCCAGGTCACAGAAGCCGGTTATCGGCTTTATGATGATATCTCTTTACAAAGGCTCCATGCTATTATGCTTCTGAAGGAACTGCAGTTTCCTCTGAAAGAAATCCGCAATATTCTGGACAGTCCCGGATTTGATCCCATGCAGGCGCTGCAGCAGCAGATTGAGCTGCTGGAACTGCAAAAGAAGCATCTGGAAGATCTGATATCCCATGCCCGCACCATTCAAGAAACAGGAGTGATACCTATGGATTTTTCTTCTTTTGATACCGCAAAAATCGACCGTTACGCTGCCCAGGCCAAGGAAAAATGGGGCAAAACCGATGCTTATCAGGAATATGAAGTCAAAACTGCCGGTCAAAGCAAGGCGCAGCTGCAATCCACCGGCGATAAGCTGATGGACATTTTCCGGGAGTTTGGTGAAGTAAAACACCTCTCCCCCGCATCTTCCGAAGCGCAGGCGCTGGTTGCCAAGCTGCAGAATTTCATCACTGAAAACTATTACACCTGCACCAAGCAGATTCTATTTGGCCTGGGTCAGATGTATGCCGCCGGCGATGAAATGAATGAGAACATCGACAAGGCAGGCGGTGAAGGCACCGGTGCTTTTGCAAACGCTGCCATTGAAATTTACTGCAAATAAAAAAAGCGGGTGCTACACAGCACCCGCTTTTTCATAGCTTTCCAAAATATCATCCAAATCGTAACGATCATCGATCAGCACATAGGGACAGCCATGTTGCTGACACATAGCAAGATTCGCTTCATTATTCCGAATGAGTTCTTCCGGATCTAAACCTGAATCATCCAGCCGTTTTTCAATGATACTGCCAAACTTTTGGATCGCAGAAAAGTTCTTTTCTATATAGTCCTTAGACAGAATTAAACACAGATAGCGGATATGCCGCAAGTAATCTTCTGAAAAATCCTTTGCCCAGTCAAATGGAATGTAACAGCCTTCCACGATCAAATTCTGATCATTCTCAACGGCAGTCTTGATCATCTCCCGGACAATGGGCCACAGATAACCAGTCAGCTTGTCATCGTCCATAGGAGTAAGCGCCGTATTGCCGCTGCGGATCAGGCCCATTTTTAAGTGGTCAATACTAAGATAAGGATAGTGATATTTTTCCAGCAGCTTCTGTGCCAAAGCGGTCTTTCCCGTGTGGGATGCGCCGGTGATCAGAATAACCATAGTATTCTCCTTATGCTTTCCGAGCGGTCACAAACCAGGTGGTGCCGGGGTTATTCTCCGGCAGAAGTCGATCCCGGCAGGTAATGTCCGTAAAGCCGGCGTTTTTCAGAAGCTTACAGATCACATCCGGATCATGAATGGTCTCCCGAATGTTCTCTTCAAAGGCCTCTTTTCCATCCTCATAGACCTTGATTTTCAGATTTACCTTGTCCGCACCGGGGCGGGTCATCTGAAACCACACCCGGATAGTGTCAGAAAAATCCATCTGGAAGGGTTCGCTGTCAGATACTTCATTTTCATTGAGAAGGTCAAAGACAAAGTATCCCCCGGAAGTAAGATAGGCATAGACATTCTGAAAAATCTTCTCCACATTCTCCAGGTCGCTGATATGGTTCACCGCATCACCGGTGCAGGTGACCAGGTCGAATTGCTTGTCCGGCCGGTAGGTGATCATATCCGCCACATCATAATGAAGATGGGGTGTGTTCTGCCTTGCGATTTCGATCATACCGGAGGAAAAGTCCATACCGGAAGCTTCGATTCCCGCATGATCCAGGATGCCGCATAAAATACCGGTACCGCAGGCAAGATCCATAGCGGTTTTGGGCTGCAGGTTGTTTCTCTCCAGCCATTTCAGCAGCTGCTCTCCAAAAATTTCCGGATAATAATTCCAGCCGAATTCATTATAGACTTTGCAAAATACATCGCTGTACATACGCTCACTTCCTTTGCCCTATTATAGCACAGTTGTACCCTTGAGGAAAGTACCAATTATGTATGGGGCCGCGTCAGCAGCCCCGTGGTTTAAATTGTGCCGGTGACGGTCAGGGTGGCAATGCCGGGAGTTAAGGTATACACACCGGTAACCGGATCCTGGGTGTAGGTGGCGGCAGGCACAGGAAGTGCGCCTGGCAGGGTGGTGAACAGACCGGTGGTCTCGTCGTAGGTGTACTGAACACCCTCTGTCCAGGTTTCCCCATTGTAGGTCACAACCAAATTGGTAAGAATCGGGTCAAAGGTGTCGGTGATGGCTGCGTTATCGGTAGCCAAAACGGCTTCATTGCCGGTATTCTGAATCACAAAGCTATAGGTGACACGGTCATTATCCACCACCTGGCTTGGACTGATGGACTTGCTGATGGTGAGGTTCGGAGCCGTTGCGACGGTAACGGTCTCGGTGGCAGTAATGGGGGTGCTGATGCCGTCGCCGGTGACGGTGACAGTGTTGACGATAGTGCCGCCTGCGGCAGGATCGGCAAATTCATTGGCCGTAGCCTGATAGACCAGTACCAAATCACCGCCTGCGGGGATGGTAAGGCCGGATACTACCAAAGGAGGACCGGCAGTCACAGCAGGCGCCGCCTGGGGGACTCCGTTTACGAACAAGGTTGCAGACCCGGCTTCATAGGTCAGCGGATACACGGTGGCAGTCTCAAAGGTATAGCCGCCCAGATCATCGGTGACGGTGATGTTGGTCAGCGCGGTACCCCCGGTGTTGCGCAAGGTCACCACATAGGTTACCACTTCGCCGGGGGTGTAGGTGCCTTCCACCGCGGTTTTGGTAGCAACCAGCACATCCAGAATTTCGCCGTAGGCGATATTGGAGTTGGTGGTGTTGCCGTTATAGGTCAGAGTTGCCTGATTGGAAAAGATAGCCATTTGCATACCTCCAAGTTTTTTCCGGATTTCTCCGGTATCCCATCATATGCGCCTGCGACAAAATATGACCCAGCCAAAGCCATCCTTGACGGCTGGTAATTCGGGCAGTATAATGGCATTATCAAATAAAAAACAAAGGAGAGTATCCCTATGAACGCTATCGCCGCACGGATCACCGGTATCCAGCATATCGGTCTGCCCACCAATGACATTGAAGCAACCATCGCTTTCTACAAGACTCTGGGTTTTGAGGTGGCTTCCACCTGCGATCTGCCCACCGACAAGGTTGCTTTCCTGAAGCTGCACAATATCTGCATCGAGACCTATCAGAGCCTGGAAGCTGACTGCGCCAAGGGTTATGACGGCGCCATCGATCACATCTGCGTGGATGTGGACGATATTGAGGCTACCTGGGAAGCTGTGAAGGCTGCAGGTTTGACCCCCATTGCCGACGAGATCGAATTCCTGCCCTTCTGGGAAAAGGGTGTTCGCTTCTTTAAGGTTCTCGACCCCAACAACGCCCCTGTGGAATTCTGCCAGATTCTGTAATACAACAAAAAATCCTCCCTCAAACGAGGGAGGATTTTAATTTTACATTGTTTCCATTTCCGCATTCACGGATGCTTCGCAGGAGCGCATGGCCAGGATGGTCTTTTCCATCAGTTCGTCCAGGGTCCAGCCCAGGCGCTCAGCGCCTTCCTTGATCACATCACGGGAGCAGCCGGCAGCAAACTTCTTATCCTTGAATTTCTTCTTGAGGCTGCTTACTTCCATATCCATAACACTCTTGGAGGGGCGCATTCTGGCAGCGGCACCGATGAGGCCCGTCAGTTCGTCAGCGGCGAACATGACTTTTTCCATCAGGTGGATGGGCTCCACATTGCCGCACATGCCATAAGCATGGGAGCAGATAGCATGCACCATCTCGTCGGATGCGCCGATTTCAGCCAGCAGTTCGGGAGCCTTGATGCAATGCTCTTCGGGGAACATCTCAAAGTCCACATCGTGAAGAAGGCCGCACAATCCCCAAAAATCGGGATCAAAGCCCAGCTCCTGGGCATACCAGCGCATGGTGCCCTCTACGGTCAGACCATGAAGAATGTGGAAGGGTTCTTTATTGTACTTCTTCAGAAGCGCTAATGCAGTATTACGATCCATAGTCTGTCTCCTTAGATGTCGTTCAGCAGCAGGTCTGCGTAGGTCTCACGCTTCACAGCCACATAGCTCTCTCCGCCGCGGAGCATCACCACGGGAGGACGGGGTACACGGTTATAATTGGAAGCCATGGAATAATTGTAAGCACCGGTGGTGCAGACAGCTACAATGTCGCCACGGTCGGGCTCGGGCATAGTAATCGCCGGCTGGATAATATCGCCACTTTCGCAGCAGCGGCCTACCACATCGCAGGTGAAGGTCTTCTCCTCTTCCATGCGGTTAGCCAGGAGAACCGTATACTTGGATTCATACAGGGCATAGCGGGGGTTATCAGTCATGCCGCCGTCGATGGAAGCGTAATTCTTATAGCCGGGGATCTTCTTGACGGTGCCAACGGTGTAGAGGGTCATGCCTGCATCGGCAACGATACTTCTGCCGGGCTCCATCAAGATCTTGGGCATGGGAACATTCAGTTCCGCCGCCAGGTTCTTAACAAACTCCGCAACCTTACGGATATTGGCAGGAATATCTACATAGGGGTCGGAATCCACATAGCGGACGCCGTAGCCGCCGCCCATATTGAGAAGATCTGCTTCCAGGAAGTACTTCTCATTCATTTCTGCCATGAAGGAGAACATGATCTTGGCAGCATCGGTGTAGACAGAGCCTTCCTCATCGAAGACCTGGCTGCCCACATGGCAGTGGTAGCCACGGACCTTTACATTGCTGCACATGGCAGCGGAGGCCACAAACACCTCTGCCTGGCCGGTCTCAATGGCGACACCGAACTTGGAGTCCACCTTGCCGGTGGCAACCGCTTCATAGGTGTGAGGATCAATGCCGGGGGTCAGGCGCAGCAGCACATTCTGCACGATGCCCCGCTTTTCAGCCTCTGCCTGGATGGCATCCAGTTCAAACAGGCTGTCCACAATAAAATATCCAACGCCTGCGTCCATAGCAAAGGCGATATCTTCGTCGGTCTTGTTATTGCCGTGGAAGAAGGAACGCTCCATGGGGAAGTTTGCCTTCAGGGCAGTATAAACTTCGCCGGGAGAGACCAGGTCGATGGCCATACCCTCTTCTGCCATAATTTCATAAATACGCTTGAAGCAGGCTGCCTTGCTGGCAAAGAGGGGGTAGCTTCCCTCGCCCATTGCTTCCTTCATAGCGTCCATATACAGGTGGCAATTGTAACGGATGCGGTCTTCATCCATTAAGTAAGCAGGGGTACCGTACTGCTTTGCCAAGGTTACGGTATCCTGGCCTGCAAAGGTCAGGTGTCCCAGGTCATTGACACCGATGTTTTCACATACCATAATTATCACTCTCTAATTCGTGGGATTTGAAAAGGGGTACACCGGTTTCCCGGTGTACCCTTTATACATTATTTAGGGTATTGCGGTCATATTCAAAGTAGCCGATGATGAAATCGGCAAGTGGAATTGGCGAGAGATTTTGGCACAAATGAAAGTTTGGAAAACGAAGTCATACTTTGTGTATTACGAGTTTTTCAAACTGAACAGTTGTGACAAAAGATCCGACAAGAACCGCAGGCGATTTTTTCAGCGGTTACTTAAGAAAAGATGGGCTTCAGAGCTGCAGCCAGGGTATCCTTCTGAGCCTGTGCCTCTGCGATGTCCTTGCCCAGGGTGGTGTAGTATGCCTTGATCTTGGGCTCAGTGCCGGAGGGACGAACGATGACAGATGCGCCGCCTTCCAGGGTGTAAACCAGGACATTTGCTGCGGGCAGACCGGTCTCTTCGGTCTTCTTGTAGTCAACAACCTTAGTAACCTTGTAGCCGCCGATTTCAGCGGGAGCATTGGCACGCAGGTCAGCCATGATGCCGTTCATCTTGTCCATACCGGAGAGGCCGGGGAACTCGAAGGAGTCGATCTTGTTCAGGTAACGGCCGTACTTGGCATAGATTGCCTCCAGGCGCTCCTTAACGGAGGAGCCGATGGAGCGGTAGTAAGCAGCCATTTCGCAGATCAGCATGGAGCCGATGATCGCGTCCTTATCGCGGACATAGGGACCTGCCAGGTAGCCGTAGGACTCTTCGAAGCCCAGGATGAAGCGCTCAACCTCGCCAGCTGCTTCCAGACCTGCGATCTGATCGCCGATCCACTTGAAGCCGGTGAGGACGTTGCGCATTTCAACACCGTAATTAGCAGCAACAGCGTCAGCCAGAGGAGTGGAAACCAGGGACTTAACAGCCACAGGATTCTTGGGCATGGTGCCCTTCTCAATACGGCCTTCGCAGATGTAGTCCAGCAGAAGAACGCCGACTTCATTACCGGAAACCAGCTCGTAAGAACCGTCGGGACACTTCATAGCGATACCAACGCGGTCAGCATCGGGGTCGGTAGCCAGCATCAGGTCAGCACCGATCTTCTGAGCCAGCTCCAGGCCCAGGCGCAGAGCCTCGAAAATTTCAGGGTTGGGATAGGGACAGGTGGGGAAATTGCCGTCGGGATACTGCTGCTCGGGAACGATAGTGATATCATCGATGCCGATATCGTTCAGAACGCGCATAACAGGAACCAGACCGGAACCGTTCAGAGGAGAGTAGACCAGCTTCAGGCCGGCAGTCTTGCACAGACCGGGGCGAATGGAACGAGCCTTGATAGCATCGTACAGAGCTTCCTTGCAATCCTCGCCAACAAACTGAATCAGACCCTTCTCAACGCCTTCTTCAAAGCTCATCAGCTTGGCGCCGTTGAGGATATCGGTGTTCTGAATCTCAGCGTAAACAACAGCAGCGGCATCGTCAGTCATCTGGCAGCCGTCGGGGCCGTAAGCCTTATAGCCGTTGTACTTGGCAGGGTTATGGGATGCGGTGACCATGACACCGGCATTTGCTTCGTAGTAACGGGTAGCAAAGCTCAGTGCGGGAACAGGCATCAGGGCATCATAGATGCGGACCTTAATACCGTTTGCAGCCAGAACCTTAGCGGTTTCCTTGGCAAACACGTCGGAGTTGATACGGCTGTCGTAGGAAACAGCAACCAGCTGATTGCCGCCCTGGGTCTTGACCCAGTTTGCCAGGCCCTGAGTTGCCTGACGGACAACATAGATGTTCATACGATTGGAACCGGCGCCCAGCACACCGCGCAGACCTGCGGTACCGAACTTCAGCGCAACAGCAAAACGATCCTTGATTTCCTCATCCTGACCTTCGATCTTGCGGAGCTCTTCAGTCAGAGCGGGATCTTCCAGGTCTGCTGCCAGCCAGCGTTTGTAATCGTCCATGTACATATTATTCACCTATCCTTATTTATTTTGCTAATTTACCGTATATATTTTAAGACATTTCCCATACATTGTCAACAATGTTTCGTCCTTTCTAACGCAACAATCCTATCTCTTCACGCATGAACTTTTATCTTGATTTTCTCATGCGTGTCTGTTATAATCAGCTTCATAAATTGAACTTCAGAGATTTCAAATTGAACTTTTCTCTGGAAAGGAGCCAAAATGGCCATTCAGGAATTCCATCTTCGGCTGAAAGAAGCCATGCAGAAGAAGAATGTAAAGCAAATTGATGTTCTGCGAGCGGCAGAAGTTCAAAATATCAAGCTGGGCAAAAGCCATATGAGCCAATATGTCAGCGGCAAGAGCGTTCCCAGGGATAATATTTTGAACTTTTTAGCCGCCTATCTGGATGTTACCCCCCAGTGGCTGAAGGGAGAAGAAGCTCCCGCAATAAATTCTGAACTAACAGGAGAGATTCCTATGCGTAAATTCAATAAATCTTCCAAACTCGATAGTGTTCTGTACGATGTCCGCGGCCCCGTTGTGGAGGAAGCCAACCGTATGGAAGAGGCCGGCACCCACATTCTGAAGCTGAACATCGGTAATCCCGCTCCCTTCGGCTTCCGTGCCCCCGATGAAGTGATCTATGATATGGCCCGTCAGCTGACAGAGTGTGAGGGTTATTCCCACTCCAAGGGTCAGTTCTCCGCCAGAAAGGCCATCATGCAGTACATGCAGGAAAAAAATGTACCCAATGTGACCATGGATCACATTTATACCGGCAACGGTGTCAGTGACATGATCAACCTGAGCATGCTGGCGCTGCTGGATAACGGCGATGAGGTGCTGATCCCCTCCCCCGACTATCCCCTGTGGACCGCCTGCGTCACCCTGGCCGGCGGCAAACCCGTCCATTATATCTGCGATGAACAGTCTGAGTGGAATCCCGACATCAATGATATGCGCAAGAAGATCACCTCCAAGACCAAGGCAATCGTCATTATCAATCCCAACAACCCCACCGGCGCACTGTATCCCAGAGAAGTACTGCAGCAGATTGTAGACCTGGCAAGAGAGCATCATCTGATGATCTTCTCCGATGAGATCTATGACCGCCTGGTTCTCAACGGTGAGCAGCACGTTTCCATCGCTTCCCTGGCACCGGATCTGTTCTGCGTCACCTTCTCCGGCCTTTCCAAGTCCCACATGATCGCCGGTTTCCGTGTTGGCTGGATGGTCATCAGCGGCAACACCCGCCTGGGCAGAGATTATATTGAGGGTCTTAACATGCTCTCCAATATGCGCCTTTGTTCCAATGTCCCCGCTCAGTCCATCGTGCAGACGGCTCTCGGCGGTTATCAGAGCGTTAAGAACTATATTGTTCCCGGCGGCCGTATCTATGAGCAGGCTGAATTTATCACCAAGGCGCTGAACGATATCCCCGGTATCAGCGCTGTGAAGCCCAAGGCAGGCTTCTACATCTTCCCCAAGATTGACACCAAGAAGTTTAACATCACCGATGATGAGCAGTTTACCTATGATCTGCTGCGGGATAAGAAGATCCTTCTCATCTCCGGTAAGGGCTTCAACTGGCATCAGCCCGACCACTTCAGAATCGTCTATCTGCCCCGTATCGAGGTGCTGGACGAGGCCATGGTGAAGCTGAAGGATTTCCTCAGCTACTACAGACAGTAATCAAAAACAGGCTGTGCAAGAACGCACAGCCTGGTTTTATTTTCAGGAGAAACGGATTGCCACGGGCATAAATGCCCTCGCAATGACGTGGATAATTGAAAGGTTTACCAAATGCCGGGGATCAGGCGGTATTTGACTTTCTTTTTATATTCCGTGTAGCCGGGGAGTTCCTTTTCCAAAAAAGCTTCTTCGTTTAAGAGCCGCTTTGCGATCAAAAACGGGTAAGGCAAGAAACAGAGGAAAGACAGCAGAGAGTCCAGCACAAAAGGCATAGATAAAAACAGCAGCAAGGTCACCGCGTACATGGGATGGCGGACGATACCGTAAAGGCCGGTGTCCACCACGGTCTGATTTTCCTGCACTTCAATGGTACGGGAAAGAAACGTATTTTCTCTGAGTACCTCTGCATACAGGCAATAGGCAGTCAAAAATACTGCGGCACCGACCCATTTGACCCAACCGGGCATAGGAAACCAACCAAAACGGAAGTCAAGACCTGCCACCACAAAGCCTGCAATAAACATCAGGCCGCTGAGCTTCACTACCATGTCCTGCTCACGCTGCTTTTCTTTTGCCTTCAGGCGGCTTTGGAGCAGCTGAGGATTCTTTGCAAGCATCACAAGTCCTGCCAAAAACATGGGAACAAACAAGATGCCCATAAAAAGCCAGCCTGCCGGGAATTGCAGTGTACCTGCAGGCCAAAAAACCAACACACCTACCAGCACCACACCCAGCAGAAATTTAGAGATTGCCTGAAGGAAAAGATTGTTTTTCATAGGAATTTCCTCAAATCAAAACACCGTTGCAGTGGTCGATCTCATGCTGGATGATCTGGGCAGTGAAGCCCTGATAGGTTTTTAAGCGCACCTTCATATCCAGGGTCTGATACTGCACCTTGATCTTTTGAAAGCGCTTAGTCTTTCTGGGACCTCCAAGGAGGGACAAGCATCCTTCCTCAGTTTCGAATTCTCCGGAGGCTTTCACGATCTCCGGATTCAGCATAACTTCATATTTTCCCTCATTATTAAAGGCAATGATCCGCTTACAGACGCCGATCATGTTGGCAGCCATGCCAACGCACTCTACCTTGTGAAAAATCAGGGTCTCCAGCAAATCCTGGGCAATTGCCCAATCCTCTTTCACGGCATTTTCAGACACCCGTGCTAAGAGAATGGGATCGTGTACAAGTTCTCTAACCATTTTAAATCACCTTTTGATAGGCAATCCGGGGATCGCCGTCTTCCAAATAAATCGTGCCGCAGCGGGTAAAGCCGTTCTTGGTAAGGCAGCGCTGCATGGGGATGTTCTTCTCATGGGTGTCAATGCGGATATTCTCACAATGCTGCGCTGCAAAGGCAAAGCACTCCGCTGCCACTCCCCTGCCGCTGCCGTCCACCGCGATTCTGTGGATCACGCCGTATGGTGCGTCATTCAGCCAGCTTCCCTCAATATAGCCATAGGTAGGATCTGCTTCCACCGCAAAGTAGAATACCGCCCGGATATGATCGCCCTCTAGGTTTACATAACTTTTTCCATCCCGGATATCCTGCCGGATCATTTCTTCGGGAGGATACCCAGTCCCCCATTGGTCGGGATTGCCGCTTTCTGCCATAAAGTTACGGGCCTTCTCATAGATCTCCAGGATCCGGGGCAACTGGGAAATATCAGCTTTTTGAATCATTTTTCTTCCTCTTTTGGTTTACGGATGCCGATCAGCACCGCGCCAAAGTACTTTCTGCTTTTCAGAAATGCCGCCACGCTGCTGCCATACTTATCCGGACCCTTGGAATTATTATAGGTATTGAATCCCAGGAAGCCCGCCGGGGTATGATACAGACAGGTAAAGTGGGCACCCAGCTTCCATTTTTTATGCCAGCGGTAATAAAGAATGCACACATCGGAAGCTCTTGCCAGATCGTCAAACCGATCATTGCAGGCAGTCCACTCCACCCGGCACCCCTTCTTCTTGAAATACCAGGCCGGTGCCAGGATCGTGGTGCCAAAATTGCCGTGAATCAAAGGAATCTGCCGCTGGTAAAACCGGATCAGTTCCTCCGGCTGCGTTTCCATCCCCAGCAGCTTTGCCGCATTATAGGTTGCGATCCAGCCGCAGCCGGTGGCTGCAGAGGAACGGAACCCATAGCGCCATTTTTCTTTGGGAATATCCTGCTGGCAGAAAATAAAGTCTTCCATTTAGCCCTCCAGGGGATGCTGGGCAATGAACTCGTCCATGAGCCGCGCCGCGGTCATCACCATGCGGGCGCAGGGGCGCTTGGCATAATATTCCGCGGTACGGGGGCTGGGATTGGGATCGGAAGGGGGATTCTTCAGGATCTCACGGCAAATAATGCTGCCGTTTTCTTCCCGAAACTTCTCAGCCAGCGCCTGCACCTGCTTATAGAGTTCTTTTTTCTTTCCGTCTTCATCGGAGTTATCATAGCCATACAGAGCGCCCAGCACCATAAACATACCGCTGACCGCACCGCAGACCTCCCGCATGCGGCCCATACCGCCGCCAAAGGGTGCCGCCATCATGGCTGCCTGCTTTTTATCCATACCGGTCAGATCGGTAAACGCTACAGCTACCGCCTGAGCGCAGTTAAAACCCTCCAAAAACAGATCGCCTGCCAAAGTTACATGATCCATAAAAATACCATCCTTTCTTTTTCTTTGAGTATATCACGCGATAGCACAAAATGCTATGGGGTTCTCCCGAATTTTCCTCCAAAAAAGGAAGGGGCGCAATGCGCCCCAACACGATCATCATATCACAGCGATTCGCAATTTGTCAACGGTTTTTCGTGCATTTTTGCTGATTTCTACCCTTTGAATAAGTTTGTATTTGTACATTTATGCAAGTTTCCATCTTGATTCTTGCAAAATTTGTGGTACTATATAGTCAGAAAGGGTGATAACCAATGTACAAGTAAACCCGAAAACTTAAATGAAATAAAACAAAAAGATTAAGAAAAGAATTCAGAAGATTTGAAAAGAACAAAGTCAATAGATTTTAATGAAACTCAAATCTGAAAATTCAATAATTAAATCTTGAAAGTTTATAATCATTTAAGTGAAATCGGCTTAATAAACATAAGTCAAATAAACTGGGCGAAAAGATTAAGCCGAAGAAAAACGACAAACCTAATAAAACTCCAAAAAATATTCCCTCAATGGTGGATCTCGCTTAGAGAATGTGTAGATGATGGAATCTTAAAAATTTTGAATGTGGAATGGAATAAAAGGAGAAAATAAAAAGGTAAGTCGAAACTGTAGAAAGAGAGGTTAATCAATGATGTTAGATACCAAGATAGCAGCGAACTAACCCTTGATGAATGGCTGTAAAGAAAGCGTTCATCAAGGGTTAGTTCATTTTATGAGATGTTTTCCGGGTGCACAACACCCGGTATTTTTTATGGCTTCCCTCTTCCCTTTCTTTATGATATGATAAAGAAAACTATTTGGAGGTATTGTTATGAATTTCATGGAGATTGCGGAAAACCGGCAGTCTTGCCGCAGTTATGATGCCGGCAAAGAAGTAGAACAGGAAAAGCTGGAGGCAATTCTGCGCGCTGCTCAGCTGGCACCCTCTGCCTGCAACGGTCAACCCTATAAGATCACCGTCTGCAAAGGCCAAACCGCAAAAGATGTGGCTGCTGCCTGCGCCGGTATGGGTCTTAACAAGTTCGCTCCCCAGGCACCGGTTCAGCTGGTCATTTCCGAAATGCCCTATGTTAAATCCGCTGCCCTGGGCGCAAAGCTGAAAAACAACGACTACCGCTCCATTGATATCGGCATCGTATCCGCCTACATCACCGCTGAGGCCGCTGCCCAGGGTCTGGGCACCTGCATTATGGGCTGGCTGGATGACGAAAAGATCCGTAACCTCTGCGATCTGAAGCATCCTGCCCGCCTGGTGATTGCCCTGGGTTATCCTTCTGAGGGTGATAAGCTGCGGAGCAAAAAGCGCAAGGATATGGACGACCTGGTTGCCTACAAATAAAAAGGAGACTAGTATGTTTCAGGATAAAGTTGTGGTAATCACCGGCGGCGCTGCCGGTATCGGCAAGTGTATCGCCGAAGAATTTCAAAAAAACGGTGCAAAGGTCTGTATCATTGACAAGGCTGAGGGCGACCACTATGTGGGTGATATCTCCAGAAAAGACGTGCTGGAAGCATTTGCAGAAGAAGTCATCCAAAAGCACGGCCATGTGGATATTTTGGTAAACAATGCACTTCCCATTATGCGGGGCATTGACGCTTGCAGCTACGAGGAATTCCAGTATGCCCTGGCTGTGGGTGTGACCGCCCCCTTCTATCTGAGCAAGCTCCTGGCACCCCATATGCCGGTTGGCAGCAGCATCATCAATATCTCCTCTTCCCGGGATCGGATGAGCCAGCCTCAGACAGAAAGCTACACCGCCGCCAAGGGTGGCATTGCCGCCCTGACCCATGGACTGGCCATCAGCCTTTCCGGAAAAGTGAGAGTCAACTCCATCTCCCCCGGCTGGATCGACACCGCCTATACCGTCTATGAAGGCCCCGATGCTTATCAGCAGCCTGCAGGCCGGGTGGGCAATCCTCTGGACATCGCCAATATGGTGCTGTTTCTTTGCTCCGATAAGGCCGGTTTTATCACCGGTGAGAATATCTGCATCGACGGCGGACAGACAAAGCTGATGATCTACCACGGGGATCACGGCTGGACTTTAGACTAAAAAAGAGAGGCAAACGCCTCTCTTTTTCTTATTTCATCATTTCTTCCACACGGCGGCGAAGTTCGTCAGCGCTGGGATAATTGAGGGTTTCATCCACTTCCAAATCTGCCAAAACCAGCACCTTATAATAAGGGATGAATTTCTTGTATCGACCAAACAGCTGATTGGCCAGTATCGCATCCAGGGCATCCATCTGATCCTGCTTGGTGCGCTCTGCCAAATCCTCCGGATCATCCCGGAAAGAGCCGCGGTAGGCCTGTCTGCCCATCAGGAATACGCTGAGGGCTGCCTTGGGGTCTTCCTTGGGCATCAGCTCCCGGATCAGCTGAATGATTTTTTCTTTTTGCGCTTCGCCATAGGGAAATGCCCAGCGGGCGAAATTCCGCTCATCTCTCGCTCTCTGCTTAGCGCTTTTAAATGTGAACCAATCCGCAATGCTGCCCATAAACCAGCCCTCGTTTCCAAATTTTTCTTAAGTATACCAGTTTTTTACCGCTTACGCAACCGGAAGTTTGCACACATCGATCCAGGCCACAAAACCGGAATACTGCTCCAGCTCCGGAATGGTCAGCTCGATGGCGCTGTTGCTGCTGCCGCAAGCGGGAAACACCGTTTCAAAGCGCTTCAGGCTCTCGTCCAGGTAGACCGTCACACCTTCATTGACCGCAAAGGGGCAGACACCACCCACAGCGTGCCCGATCAGCTCCGCAGCCTGGTCAAAATTGAGCATTTTGGCCTTCTGGGAAAACTGCGCCTTATACTTGGGATTGTCGATGCGGGCATCACCGGCCGCAACAACCAAAACCGGCTTCTCCCCTACCATAAAGGAAAGGCTCTTTGCGATCCGCTGGGGTTCGCAGTTCAGCGCCTGGGCTGCCAGTTCCACGGTGGCGCTGGACACAGAGAATTCCATAATCCGCTCTTCCATACCAACGGACCTAAAGTATGCTCTCACCTTTTCAATAGACATTATTCTCACTCCTTGGGGTTTTTCTGCATTATACCATCGAAGCCGGGAAATGACAATATGCCCTTTGCTTTCCCCCTCTTATTTGAAATTTACCACTTGATATTTCCCAAATCTTGGTGTATACTATCTAAGCACCTGCCGGTGTGATGGAATGGTAGACGTAGTGGACTCAAAATCCACCGCTGGCGACAGCGTACCGGTTCGAGTCCGGTCACCGGCACCAAAAATACAGGAGAGGCTTCCGCCTCTCCTGTATTTTTTATGCCGTGACCGGCTCGAACCCATCTCAATGCAAGTGTCCGGTGGACACTTGCTGCAACCGGATCAAAAACTGGTTGCTACCGATATCTTTCTTTCCCGCTGAGGGGAAGAAAGATGCAAATCGAGTCCGACCACCGGCATCATATCGAGTGTTCATAACTCAAATCCGTTAAGAACACCGGCATCAAGAAAAACCCGACCCCAATAGAAAGGTTTTTCTAAACTTTACATACATCTGATATCTTACTGGCAATCCTTGTGAACACCGGTAACGGAAAATTCCACCCATTCCGCAATGTTGGTGCAGTGATCGCCGATCCGCTCAAAGTACTTGGCGATCATCAGCAGATCCAGCGCATATTCGCCTTGGGAGGGTTCGGCCGCAACGATGTCGATAATGCCGCTTTTGACCTGGGTAAAATACGCGTCCACCACATCATCGTGGGCCATGACCTTTCTTGCCAGCTCCAGATCCTGCTTCACATAAGCATCCACAGCCTCCGTAACCATAGACTGGGCAGCCTTTGCCATCTCCCGGATTTTGGGGTACTTTTCGTCAGGATGGGCATTCATATAGGGAACGATCTCCACGATGTCCTCCGCCTGGTCACCGATCCGCTCCATATCGGTGATCATCTTCATGGCAGCACTGATCTGCCGCAGATCCCGTGCCACCGGCTGCTGCCGCAGTAAAAGCTTCATGCAGATGGTCTCAATGGTGCGCTCACTTTCATCGATCTTCCCGCCAATGGTATTTACCTTTTGCACCAGTTCTGTATCCCAACCGGTAAGCGCCTGAGATGCCAGCGCAATAATTTCCTCGCAGGATGCGCCCATAACGGTCAACTCCCGCTTCAGTTCATTCAGCTGTTCCTGAAATAGATCTCTCATATTAACCAAACCTTCCTGTAATATAATCTTCCGTGCGCTGGTCCTTCGGCTGAGAGAACATTTCTTCCGTATTGCCGTACTCCACCAGGTCACCCATCAGGAAGAATGCGGTCTGATCGGAGATACGGACAGCCTGCTGCATATTGTGGGTGACAATCACGATGGTGTAGTCCTTTTTCAGTTCCATAGCCAGGTCTTCAATCCGGGAGGTGGAAATGGGATCCAGCGCGGAGGTAGGCTCGTCCATCAGCAATACCTTGGGTTCTACTGCCAGTGCTCTTGCAATACACAGTCGCTGCTGTTGACCGCCGGACATTCCCAGAGCATTCTTCTTCAGGCGATCTTTTGCCTCATCCCAAATAGCAGCACTCCGGAGCGCCTTTTCCACAATCTCGTCCAGCTGTGCTTTGTTCGTAATACCGTGGGTGCGTGGGCCGTAGGCAATATTATCGTAGATACTCATGGGAAAAGGATTTGGCTTTTGAAATACCATACCCACTTCTTTTCTCAGGTTATTGACATCGGTTTCATAAATATTCTGACCGTTGTAAGTTACCTCACCGGTGATCTTGACACTGGGAATCAGGTCATTCATCCGGTTCAGAGTTTTTAAAAATGTGGACTTGCCGCAGCCGGAAGGGCCGATGAGGGCTGTGATGCTATGCTCCGGAATGT
The DNA here is from genome assembly GCA_017381835.1 of Oscillospiraceae bacterium. The sequence goes on from JAFOBK010000204.1 coordinate 28,913, forward strand.
CAATATTGATATTTTTCAGTGCCTGGAAGTTTCCGTACCACAGGCACAAATCTTTTACGGAAATCATACTCATGCTTTGTTTTTCCTCTCGAAATACTTTCCAATTAAGGTTGCACTCAAATTAATAAGCAGGGTCAAAATCATCAAAATGGCAGCGATGGCGAAGGCTACTTCAAAGTTACCCTCTTCTGTGGCATAGACATAGAGTGCCACAGTTAATGTGGAACCGGAAGCGAAGAGTCCTTCAAAGAAGCCGTTCAGGGAATGAGCAAACCCTGCAGTGAACAAAAGCGCTGCGGATTCGCCGACGATTCTTCCCACAGACAGAATGCAACCGGTGATCACACCTTCCACGCAACCCGGCAGTACCACCGTGCGGATCACCCGCCATTTTCCTGCACCCAGGCCAAAAGCACCCTCCCGATAAGATTGGGGAACGGTTTTCAGACTTTCCTGGGTAGTGCGCATGATGGTGGGCAGATTCATAATCACCAGCGTTAAAGCACCTGCCAGCAAGCTCTTGTCCAAATCCAAAAATAAGCAGAAGAACAGCGAACCGAATAATCCATAAATAATGGAGGGAATGCCGGAAAGGGTTTCTGCTGCGTATTCGATCATGCCAACCAGCCGTTTGTTGGTGGCATATTCTGTCAGATAAATCGCAGCACCCACACCCAGCGGCAAAACAAACAGCAGCGTGGTCAGGATCATGTAGAGGGTATTTAAGATGTCCGGTAGGATGCCAACTGTTCCCCGCAGATAACTGGGTTTGGTGGACAGCAGTTCCCAGGAGATATTGGGCAGTCCCTTGATCAGCACATAACCAACCAGGAACAGGGGCAGCGCAGCAGTGATCCCGGCAGCCAGCCACATGAGAATGCGCATTGTGAGAATATAAACATTTCGTTTTTTCATAACAGCACTCCAATGATGGCAAGCAGGACCACAATGCTGGGCAGCAACAGCAGCAAATAATGTTTTCCCCGTAGGGTCCAGCGGAATAGATTTCTCGTTCTCATTTCTTTTCCCCCTTCAAAAAGAAGTTGAGGGTCACACCCACTAACATAATAAACAGGAACAACACTAATGCGATGGAGAACAGTGCCTCACGGTATAGTCCGTCTGCGTAACCCATTCCGCTGGAAACGGCAGTGGTGAGAAAACGGACACTTTCAAATAGCTTCGGCATGTTTGCCACATTGCCGGATACCATCATCACCGCCATAGCTTCACCAATGGCACGGCCCACACCCAGCACCACAGCGGTTGCGATACCGCTCTTAGCGGCAGGAACAGATACCCGAAACCAGGTTTCTTCCGGAGTTGCACCCAAAGCCAGGGATGCATCCTCATATTCCTTGGGAACCGCATCCAGGGCAGCGATGGAAACCTTGATGATAGAGGGCAGGATCATAATCGCCAGGACGATCATAGCAGCCAGCAGGCTTGCGCCGTCAGGAAGATGAAAGACTTCCCTTATACCGGGAACCAGCACCATCATGCCAACCAGGCCATAGACAACAGACGGAATACCGGCCAGCAGGCTCACCGCTGCTCCCATCCATTCCTTTACTTTGGGGGATGCTTTCTTTGACAGATACACCGCCGTGAAGAACCCAATGGGTACACCGATCACCAGACTACCTGCTGTGCCGTAAATGCTGGACAGAATAAAAGGCAGGATGCCATATCGTGGATCGGATGCTGCCGGGTCCCAAACCTTACCGAAGAGAAAATCCCACAACCCGATTTCTATAATAGCAGGGATACCGGAGATCACCAGATACACCGTGATCAGCAGCACGCAGGCAACGGTCACAAGACCCAAGACCAGGAAAATTCCCTGCACAACACGCTCAAAAACTTTGTTGCTTTTCATAAATTCACCGAACGATACACAGTAAGCGGCGATTTTCACCGCCGCGTTACTTGTTTAGCCCGCAGGCACAACGCCGGCGGCGGTGATAATCTCACCCGCAGCGGAAGAGGTTGCAAAGTTGAAGAAATCCTGTGCAGTCTCATTCAAAGCCACACCTTCTTTGGTGACCAGCACGAAGGGGCGCTGCACAGCATAGCTGCCGTCTTTGATGGTGGCTTCGCTGGGAGCAACACCGGAGACCGAGATTGCTTTTATAGTATCCTTAACAGAGGACAGCGACACATAGCCAATGGCATTAGGGTTCTCAGCCACAGCGGTCAGAACCGCGCCGTTGGAAGTCAGCTCCTGGCGGTAAACACAGGTATCTTCCGTATCGGTGATGGTCTCGAAGCCGTCACGGGTGCCGGAGGATTCCTCACGGCCGATGCAGACGATCTGGCCATCCTTGCCACCCACTTCACTCCAGTTGGTGATCTCACCCTTGAAGATGGCAGCGATCTGCTCCACAGTCAGATCGTCAACCGTATTGTCGGTGTGTACGATGATGGCAATGCCGTCGATTGCCAGGATGGTTTCCTTTAGACCCTCCGCTTTTTCACTGTCCTTCAGATAACGGGAGGACAGTCCAATGTCACAGGTGCCGTCTTTGACCGCCTTAATGCCGGTACCGGAACCGGTGGCATTGTAGGTGAAGTTTGCACCGGTGTCTTCCATGAAGGCTTCTCCCAAAGCGCTAATCACTTTTTGCATGGAAGTGGAGCCGTCAGTGGATACGGATGCGGTTTCCTTGTCGCCGCAGGCTGCCAGGGACAGCGTCATAACCAGGGTCAGAATGATACAAATTAACTTTTTCATAAATATAATCTCCTTATCTTTTTGGATTTGTTTTCTGCACCTCATGGTTTCATCATATCCATTTCATGTAAAATCCAAAAGACAAGGTGTGTAAAATGATTGTCAAATAATAGGAGCAACCGTCCCTCACTTCAACAGCAGTATCACCTGTTTTTAACATACGATTTTGGCACGTTTTTTGCATAATTCATCCTTTCAGCGAATGCAACGCTCTGACGATCTGCGCAGCAATGTATTCAAATCGCGGATTCGCTATGACTACTTTTTATTTTAACCTGTTCACGGGTTATGCGTACAAAAGCCATACCATCGGATGGCTGCTCTCAATCACCGCATCCCCGAACTGCTGTTTTCTGCCATGATTTTTTGAAAATTGTCTTGTTCCTGACTGGACATTGAAGCTTATCCCGTTTATCATGATGAGTATAAGAACCGTTACCTACTACTTTCATAAAAGGAGAATTTGCCATGAGATCTTTTGAAAAAAGCAATGCCCTGCTGGAACGGGAAAAGAAGGTAGCACCGCTGGCTGCTCAGACCTTTAGTAAGAGCTACCGTTACTTCGTCCCCAACCAGAGCCCCATGTACATCGAACGTGCTGAAGGTTCCAGAATTTACGACGTGGACGGCAATGAGTTCATCGACTTCAACGGTTGCCTGGGTCCCATCACTCTTGGCTTTAACTATCCCAAGGTCAACGAAGCAATTATCGAGCAGCTGAATAAGGGTATCATCTTCTCTACTCAGGCTCCTGTAGAGTGCGAACTGGCTGAGAAGCTGGTGGAAGTCATTCCCTGCGCAGAAATGGTCAAGTTCGTAAAGAACGGCAGTGATGCAACTACCGCAGCAATCCGTCTGGCCAGAGCATACACCGGCCGTGACCGCGTGGCAATGTGCGGCTACCACGGTATGCACGACTGGTCCATTGGCGCTTCCGCAAACAACAAGGGCGTACCCCAGGCTGTCCGTGAGCTCACCAAGACCTTCACCTACAATGATATTGACTCCCTGGAGAACCTGCTGAGCGCACATCCCGGTGAGTATGCTGCTGTAATTATGGAGCCCATTCAGTCCAATGGTACCACCAAGGAATACCTGCAGGCCGTTGTGGATACAGCCCATAAGCACGGTGCAATCGCAATTTTCGACGAAGTGGTCAGCGGTTTCCGCTATGCCATCGGCGGTGCAAGCGAGTACTACGGCGTTACTCCTGATATGGCTTCCTACGGCAAGGGTTGCGCAAACGGTATGCCTCTGTCCTTCGTTGCAGGCAAGCGTGAACTGATCAACCAGATTGAGCAGGGCGTATTTATTTCCATGACCTTTGGCGGCGATGCGGTTTCCCTGGCCGCTGCACTGGCTACCATTCAGGAAATGCAGGATAAGGATGTCATGGCCCACGCATGGAAGATCGGCACCATCATTCTGGACGGTTTGAAAGAGCTGGTTGCAAAGCACGGCATTGAAAAGGCTGTTTCCGTCAGCGGTCTGGCACCTCATTGCGGTGTGGCATTTGATGATGTAGGTTCTCTGAATTATCTCGATATCCATTCCATCTTTGCAAAGTGCATGCTGGAAAAGGGCATTTTCACCCAGGCTCTGGTCAATGTGTTCTATTCTCATACCGAAGCCGATGCCCAGCAGTATCTAGCTGCCGCTGACTATGCCTTTGCAACCATCAGAGAAGCCATGGATAAGGACAGTGTTGACGGTATTCTCGCTGAGGGTGTAAGAGTCAACCCTGTTTTTAAGAGAAACATCAAGTAATTGTGCAATGCGCAGCGCAAAATGCATCGGATCATAGTTCAAATTTGACTCCCGCAACAAAATAGAGAGGCGAAAGCCAAATGTCATTAAGATAAGAAAATGTCATTCCGAGCCAGTTCTCAAACTGGCGTGGGAATCCCCATCTTAAGAAGGAGATTGCCACACCAGCGTGCGCGCTGGTTCGCAATGACAGTTAACTTCGTGGCATTGGGCAAAAGCCTCTCTTTTTTATTTGGTAAAGCTATCGGAGGCGAACTTATCTAAATGTCTGGTCACCTTTAGGAAAAACCATCATTGCAGCAGGTTGCAAACTACGATATAATAAGACAAAAGGGTGGTGAACGCAGATGCAAAAATCCCGCAGGAAAAAGATTCTGCTCTCAGCATTGCTGATTGCGATGGGTATTGCTGTCCTCTGTGTCGGTTTTGCCGCTGTCAGCATTATTCAATTCAGCAAAGAAGATCAGAAAACGCCATGCGATGCTGCCATTGTTCTGGGCGCTGCCGCCAGCGGCGAAGAGGTCTCCCCCGTTTATCGGGAGAGAATCAACCACGGCATTTGGCTTTGCCAAAACGGTTATGCTGATTATTTGATTCTGACCGGAGGTGTGGGGCAAGGAAACTTACTTTCTGATGCTGCCATCGCCAAGGAATATGCCATTTCAATGGGTATTCCTGAGGACGTCATTCTGATAGAAGAAAATTCCACGATCACAGAGGAAAACCTTCAGTACGCAAAATGCATTATGCAGGAGTCTTCGTTAGATACCGCAATCATTGTTAGTGATCCGCTGCATATGAAACGGGCCATGTTAATGGCAGACGATTACGGGATCTGTGCGTATTCATCGCCGTCCCCCACAACTATGTACAGAAGCATAAAAACACAATTACCGTTTTTGGCACGGGAAGTGTTCTTTTATGTTGGATATGCCATCGTCAGACTGCTGCGCTAATTGCTAAGAAAGCAGGTTTCAATGCTCGAATACATTTCAGGAGGAACATATGTATAACGCTTTTTATTATGAAGATAATTATTACTTACTTCCGGAAGCCTTTTCCACTTACGAAGAATTGGTGGATGCACTACATAACAGTCCCCTGCCCTTTGAGATTCAAGCAGTTGCCCTGCGGGAAGATCACAAGCTTCGCAACTACAGCGTCACAAAAGGCCGCAGTATGGCGCCTTATTTCTTATCCGGATATCATGATATCCCCCGTAAATTCATGATCACAAATGCAGAGGATGTATATCCGGCAAAGGTCGAAGTCTATAGTCAGGAAGAATACAACGCAAAACTGCGGGAAATAATCCTGAAAACCTGCCCGGGATGTTTGCGCTACAAACCCCTTTCCAACCGTGTTCAAAGCTTAAACGGGCATTTTGAGGAAATGGGTCTGGATGGTGTGTGCCTTTTCCGCCAGGGAACGAAACCTTCCCCCCGCGTTTTCCGAGACCATCTGTTTTCTTTCGGCGGTTTTTATTTACGATCCAATTTTTTTGTAATATCCGCAGCAGAAATGCTGGATAAGCTGAAGTGGCTCTATGTCCGCTATGCCGATGCCAAGCTTTGTGATTTGGGCGCAGAAAAGGAATTGACCCTGACCGGTAAGAAAAAAGAACTGCTTCTTCCCGTTGTTACCCAGGCCATCTCCGAATATGTGGAAAAGATTTCCGGGCATGCATACCACATCCGGTTTACCGATCCGGTATCTGACATTAAGTCCTGGCTTAGCTCTGTTGTGACCGAGTCCAACAAAGAAGCATTTCAGAAAGAATGCAAAAAATACGGTGTTTCCTTCGGTGTTTTGCATTATGCACCGCACTCTGCCGAAAAAGTCCGCAAATCCTTGAAGCCGCTGCTGGATCACTTTTGGATGTTCCCTCTGCTGCAGGAAGAGGGAACAGAGTATTACCTCTTGGCAGACACCGCAAATGTATTGAAGGAACTCCGTTACCGCTCCCCGCTCCTGCAGACCTACCAAGCGCAAATGGATGTTTTCGGCCAATACGGAAACACCCACTACGGCATTTCCTTCGATATGCCCTGCACGAAAGAATAAACCCATATGCAAAAAGCACCCGACTTGCGTCGAGTGCTTTTTATATATCATCAGCTTTTTTCTTAAGCAAGAAGGAGATTGCCGCAACCAATCTGCGGACTGGTTGCGCAATGACAGCTACCTAGCAGCCATTAAGCAAATCTGGGATAAATCTCTTCTGCAAAATATGCCTTGATTCGTGCCTGGGCATCTTCCGGTACGGGGCTTACATAGCTTTCCTTCACCTTTTTGATCTTTGCCTGAGCAAGCTCCAGCATGCTGGGAGACTTCTTGAATTCGCCCATGCTGTCCATGATCTCATCACTGAAGAACTCATCGGAGCGCATATATTCCAGGGTCAGGTCATCCATCAGGAAATGTCCCTCGTCCTTCTGCTCATCCACGCTGTCCAGGATAGCATCCAGAGAATCCATACGGATACCACGGCACAGGAAATCGGAAGCATGCTTCAGCGTCATACCGATGACAATATTCTCCGCAGACAATCCGTTGGCATTGTAGCAGGAGCCTACACCCGACAGCACATCCGCACCGGAACCCACGGCAGAGAACATCTGCATCATAGCCTCTGCGCCGCACTGCATATCAAAGGATGCAGGGGTGGTGCCGCCGCACTCAATCAGGTAAGGCAGATGATAAGACTTGCTGACTTCCGTAGCCGCCAGCTTCCACAAGGGCTTATCCATGGTGTAGTAGATATTATGACCGTCCATCATGCTGGACACGGAGGGGCCAAAGGCCATCAGATAGGGATTGCCTGGGTTCACTGCCTGGACGATGGCGCACAGACCGATAATCTCTGCCATGCCCTGAACGAAGGTACCCAGCAGGGTGTAGGGAGAGGTAGTGCCTGCCATGGGGCAAGTAGTGGGAATGATGGGGAAATGATACTTGGCAGCTTCCAGCAGCAAACGGCAGTTAATATCTGTCACTGTCATGGGAGAGAGGGTTGCCACCGCCACGGTCATGACCTTGGTGTCGGTCAGATCCTCCTTGTCCAACAGTTTTCGTGCAATGTCAAAATACTCTTCCAGGCTTTCCACAGAGGTGCAGTAAGCGGAAATATGCTTATTAAAGTTCAGGAAAAACAGTTCCAGCGCCTTATAGGAGGAGATATCGCCCTCGTAATCTGTAATGGGAAAATCCATGCGGCTGGCCATAACGATCTCGTTATAATACTCCATAAGGGTCAGATTGGTCAGCAGGTCATCCGCGCTGGGACGGCGGGCGCCGGTGGCAGGATCATTGGTCCAGGGATCGATGACAATACCGTTCATGTGCTGAGCGCCGTCACCAATGGTCCATGTGCGGCCAAAGGGGCTGCGGATTTCATAAGAGCTGGGCACCAATGCCAGCAGACGATTCAGAACCTGAGGAGGGAAATGAACACGGTCGCCACGGACTTCAGCACCGGCTGCTGCACACATATCCCGCACCTCAGCCAGTTCCACACGCAGACCGATTTCCCAAAGGGCCTGCTCGATTTTCTGCCGTACGATGGCAATCTGTTCCTGAGAAAACTCTGCAATTCTCATTGATATTCTCCTTTCGTTTACGGGGAATCTGAATTTAGCTATCGTTATCATAACAGAGGAGTTCGCGTTTGCATAGAGGTTTTTTAGACATCCTTTTCAAAAACCATGTCTGTTTTTATCAGTATTTATGCAGTTCCAATAAATTACCATTGCAATGCCCTTTCCCGGGGTGTATACTGTTTTTTGAAAAGAAACATTTGCGGGAGGGTGCAAAATGTACAACGGAAAAGAAAGGGTTTTAAAAGCCTTTGCCCATGAAAAAGCAGACCGGCTGCCGGTTTTTGATGTGCTAAATAAGCCGGATATGTATGAAAATCTGTTAGGCCAAAGCAATTTCAATTCCGAAGGCCGTCTGTGCGTACAGCTGGCAAAGAAGCTGGGTATGGATGCCGTCACCGTCCACAGTGCCCCCTACACCTGTCTGATCCCGCCGAAAGAGAAATGGGATTCTCCCAACACCTTCACCGACCGGTTCGGTCTGCGCTTCAAGGTAGAGGACACCTCCTGGCCCCTGGGCATGATCATGGAGCACCGGGAGGCCGACGAAGACTTCCTGCAAGCGCTGAGAGAAGCGCCCATCACCGAGGAGGATATTGCCCAGGTGAAGGCCGCTGTGGAAGAAGCCGGGGATGAAATTGCTGTATTCGGCAGTGTCCGTGGCACTTTCGGTTTTCTGTTTATCGCATTGGGTTTGGAGAATCTGACCTATGCTATGTATGACGAGCCGGAACTGCTCCAGGAGATCATTGAAGCTGCCGACGATTTCTGGACAAGATTGGGTCTGAAACTGATCGAGGCAGGCTGCACCGCTCTGTATGTTGCCAATGACATGGGCATGAACGGAAGCACCCTGATCTCCCCTGCCCAGCTGCGGGAGTTCTTCTTCCCCTCTCTGAAAAAGCAGATCGCTGCCTGGAAGGCTGCCGGCGGCAAGGTGCTGTTCCATTCCTGCGGCAATGTGGACGCGGTTTTGGAAGACCTGGCAGACATGGGCATCGATGCGCTGAACAACATCCAGGTTCACTCCGGTATGAACCTGGCATCCGTCAAGGAGCGGATCGGCGACCGGGTGGCCATCGTTGGTAATGTGGATGCCACCGGCATTATGTGCAATCCCGATCAGACCTTGATTGACGCAGCCATCCGCCATGTGGTGGACACCGCAGGCTATGACGGCGGCCTCATTATTGCAACCGACCACTCTTTCCATGAGGGTATTCCTCAGGAAAATGTACTTTACTTTTTGGAAAAGGCCATGCAAATCGGCCGCTTTGACTAAGGAGGTATTCAAATGCAGTATCATCGCATTCCTTACGAAAAGACCCGGGCATTCTGTATCAAGGTGTTTCAGGGTTATGGATTTTCTGAAGAAGAAAGCAAGCAAATCACCGACGTGCTGCTGGATGCTGATCTGTGCGGTATCGAATCCCACGGCATTCAGCGTTTGATCCGCTATCACTACGAGGTCACAGAGGGCATGGCAAAACCCCATGCCAAGCCTCAGATTGTGAAAGAAACACCTTTGGCTGCCACCATTGAGGGTAACGATGCCATGGGTCAGACCCTTAGCGTGAGTGCCATGCAAATGGCCATCGATAAGGCAAAGCAGTTCGGTATCGGCATGGTA
>JAFOBK010000205.1 GCA_017381835.1 Oscillospiraceae bacterium
ACAGCAGGGAATAAGACCGCCGAATTGTAAATTTTTTATGTTTACCTATTGATATCATTGACCCAATCCGCTATAATAGAACGGATAATAGGCTAGTTATGTCATGAGGTAGAAATACCCGGCTTTATCATACACAAATGAAGAAAAGAGGGCGCTTATGGAATACTTGCAGTCGCTGTGGTCACACATAGGCAGTATCCAAATTGCTGATATTTTGGATATCATTCTTGTCGCTTTTATTATATATAAAATCATCCCCATATTTAAAGCTACCAACACTGCGCGGATCGCCAGAGTCGTGGTTGTGATCCTGGTGATCTCCTGGCTGACGGATGTTGCGAAGCTGCACACCCTGAACTTTATTCTGAGCCAGTTCCTGTCCATCGGTCTTTTGGCGCTGGTTATTCTGTTCCAGCCGGAGCTGCGCAGAATGCTGGATCACCTGAGCAGCGTAAAACTGAAGAAGCTGCTGGGCACCCAAAAGCCGGAGCAGGAGATGGTTCCCGTGATCTCCCAGACCGTGCTGGCCTGCGAAGCTATGAGCAAGGCACGGATCGGCGCGCTGATCGTATTTGCCCGGGACAGCCACCTGGAGGAATATTTCAAGACCGGTACACTCATTGACGGCCGTGTTTCCGAGCAGCTGATCCGGAATATCTTCTTTACCAATGCTGCCCTCCATGACGGCGCTATCATCATCCGGGATGGCCGCATTGCCGCGGCAGGCTGTGTTCTGCCTCTTTCCGAGAGCAGCCGCCTGAGCCTGGACTTAGGTACCCGTCACCGTGCCGCTGTGGGTATGAGTGAAGTATCCGACGCGGTTGTTGTGGTGGTCTCCGAGGAGACCGGTGCCATCTCTGTAGCCATCGACGGCATGCTCAAGCGCCACCTGGCTCCCCAAACTTTGGAGCGCCTGCTGCGCAATGAACTGTGCCATGAAGAAAAGCCTGAGGAGAAGAACCTGGCTATGCTTCTGCGGCAGAAACTGCTGCAGAAGAAGGGAGATGACAGCAATGCAAAATAAGGTTTGGAGAATTGCATTGGCCGTGCTGATCGCCTTTGGCCTTTGGACTTATGTCATCACCACTGTCAACCCCGAGTCGGAAGAGACCTTCTACGATATTCCCGTGTCCTATCAGAATGATGTTTTGGAAGAACGGGGCCTCATGATCGTTTCCGAGACCCCTACGGTTACGCTGAAGCTGAAGGGCAACCGTTCCGATTTGAATGAACTCAATGCCAATAACATCACCATTTTGGTAAACCTGGCAGCGATCCAGGCTCCGGGCACCCAAATGGTAAAATACGATGTCTCCTATCCTGCCAACCTGCCCAGCAATGCGTTTGAGACCCTGAGCCAGACGCCGAACCTGCTGATGCTGAAGGTTGAAAACAAGATTAAGCGGCCGATCCCTATTCAGATTGAGTATATCGGCTCTGTGCCGGAAGGCTTTATCGATGACAGAGAGAATCCCGTGATGGATGTTTCTGTGGTGGAAGTTTCCGGTCCTGAGTCCTCTGTGGCGCAGATCGACCATGCGGTGATCCAGGTGGATCTGACCAATAAGACCGAGTCCATTGTGGGTGCCTTCCCCTATGTGCTGTGCGATAAAGATGGCGAACCTGTGGATGCCCAGATGGTTACCACCAATGTGGAAGAAGTCAACCTGTCTGTGAAGATCCAGCGGCTGAAGGAAGTACCTTTGGTGCTGAACCTGGTAGACGGCGGCGGTGCCACCGGAGATACCTGCGATGTAGAACTGGATGTCAACAGCATTTGGGTGGCCGGTACCGAGAATAAGCTTCGTGATTTGGAGCAGGTGGAACTGGGTACAGTCAACCTGGCAGATCTGAAGGATGTGACCAACACCATGACCTTTGAGGTTCTGCTGCCTGAAGGTGTGACCAATATCAACGGTGTAACAGAAGTGAACGCTACGGTAAGCTTCCCGGAGCTGAGCAAGAAGAAACTGACCATCAGTAAGGAGCAGTTCCTGGCTGCCGGTGTGCCTGAGGGTGCAGAGGTCATTTGGGTTACTGAAACTGTGGAAATTGAGCTGCGCGGCCCCAAATCCCTGATCAAGAAAATCACGGAGAAGGACATTGTTGTGACCATGGACTTCTCTGCAGAGGAGCTGGGCAATGTGAATAAGGTACCGAAAATCACATTCAGCAGCGGCTTTGAGGGTGTGGGTACCATTTCCGTATCCTCCCTGATCGCTACCCTGCAATTAGGTGAATCCAATGCAGCAAACCGTTAAAGTTATCAAGTGCAATGAGGACGGTACGGCCCAGGTTGCCTGTTTGCGGCAGAGCGCCTGTTCCGGCGATTGCCATAAATGCTCCGGCTGCGGCGCTGTGGAGCAGACCATGCTGTTTGAAGCCCGCAACCCCATCGGGGCAAAGCCCGGGGAATTGGTGGTTGTGGAATCCCAAAGCGGCCCGGTGCTGAAAGCTGCCGCGGTGCTGTATATGCTGCCCCTGGTGCTGTTTATTGCCGGCTACCTTTTGGGTATGCAGTGGAAGCTGGGCGGCCTGATCGGCGCCCTGGCATTCGCGCTGAGTATTGGCATCGCCGTGGCCTATGACCGGCTTGTGATGAAGAAAAAGAACACGGTGTATACCATCACCGGCTATGTACACAATGTCCATAGCTAAGCTATAGAGGAGAATTCGTTTTGATTAAAAGTATGACCGGCTACGGCCGTGCCGTGGAAACGGTAAACGGTCGGGAATTTACCGTAGAACTGCGCAGCGTCAATAACCGCTATCTGGATTGTTCCGTGCGTCTGCCCCGGATCCTGAGCTTTGCTGAGGATGCTGTGAAGCAGGCAGTGAAAGCAAGCATTTCCCGTGGTAAGGTGGATGTGTTTATCACCGTCCGCAGCGAAGCCGGCGATGAAGTGCAGGTAACCCTGAATAAGTCCGTGCTGCAGAGCTATCTGGCAGCCATGCACCAGATGGTGGACGAGTTCGGCGTCAAGGACGATATCAGCGTTTCCGCTGTATCCCGTCTGCCGGAGGTGTTCGTCATTGAAAAGCCCCAGGTGGATGAAGAGCAGCTGATGGCAGACCTGATGAGCGTGGTTGCCAAGGCTCTGGAAGGCTATGATGCCATGCGTAAGGCTGAGGGTGAGGCTCTGGACCGTGACCTGCGCAGCCGCGGCGAGACCATCCTGGGTCTGGTAGCTCAGGTGGAGGAAGGCAACGGCAAGACTGTTTCCGACTACCGCATCCGCCTGGAGAATAAGATCAAAGAAGTTCTGGCAAATACTGCCATCGATGAAGCCCGTATCCTGACCGAGGCTGCCATCTTTGCAGATAAGGTTGCGGTGGACGAGGAAACTGTCCGTCTGCGCAGCCACCTGAAGCAGATGAACAGCATGCTCTCTACCGGCGGCGCTGTGGGCAGAAAGCTGGACTTCCTGCTGCAGGAGATGAACCGGGAAGCCAATACCATCGGCTCCAAGTGTACCGATGTAGCGCTGGCCCGGATCGTTGTGGATATTAAGGCTGAACTGGAAAAAATCCGCGAACAGACTCAGAATATTGAGTAAGAGGTAATTATGAAGCTTATCAACATTGGTTTTGGAAGTATGGTGGCGGCCGGCCGGGTGCTGAGCATGCTGGCGCCGGACTCTGCTCCCATCAAGCGCATTGTGCAGGAGGCCAAAGATCGGGGTATGCTGATCGACGCTTCCTACGGACGGGCAACCAAGACGGTGATCCTGATGGATACGGATCATGTGATTCTTTCCGCCCTGACGCCCGATGTGCTGTCCGCCCGGTGGCTGGATAAGCAGGACAATGAAGGAGAGAAAGAATCATGAGCGGAAAACTGTTTGTGATCTCCGGCGCTTCCGGTGTGGGTAAAAGCACCGTATTGGGCAAAGTGATGGAGATTCGCAAAGATCTGACCTTCTCCGTTTCTGCCACCACCCGGGCTCCCCGCCCCGGCGAAACAGAAGGTGTCAACTACTACTTTGTGTCCAAGGAAGAATTTCAGGATATGATCGCAAAGGATGCATTCCTGGAGTACGATGCCCATATGGACAACTACTACGGTACTCCCAAGGCACAGCTGGAAGAGAAGCTGACCCGGGGCCATGTGCTGCTGGATATTGAACCCAACGGCGCTTTTATCGTAAAGAACGCAAGACCCGATGCCAACCTGATCTTCATCGCGCCTCCCTCCATGGAGGAATTGGAAAAGCGGCTTCGCAGCCGTGGCGATACCGACGAAGAGCAGATCAAGCTCCGCCTGGACCGTGTGGCCTGGGAAATGGAGCAGGGCAAGAAGTACGATCACTATGTAATTAACGACCTGGTGGAAACCTGTGCCGAAAAGATTTTGAACATTATCGCAAACGCGAACTGATTTGGAGGATAATAATTATGCTGTACCCCCCCGTAGCTGATATGCTGAAGAATGTTGAGAGCCGTTACCTGCTGGTGAATGTGGTTGCCAGCCGCGCAAGAGTCATTTCTGACGAAGCTGAGGCTCTGCAGGAAGAACTGGAAGACAAGCCCGTTACCCTGGCTATCCGTGAGGTGGCTGAGGGCAAGCTGACCGCTTCCCTGAAGGAAGAGTATCGTCACTAATTATCGTGTCATTCCGAGGCAGTGTGCACACTGCCGTGGGAATCTCCCCGAAAAAATGTGCAAAGAATGCAGGAGGTTGCCACACCAGTGACGTTGGTCACTGGTTCGCAATGACTCCGTTTGGGGAGGAGGAACGCTTATGATTGCAAAAATTGCTGTATCCGCGGCGAATTTTGCCATTGATAAGCCCTATTCCTACCTGATCCCCGAATCTATGCAGCTGCAGCCGGGTCAGCGGGTGATGGTACCCTTCGGCCGCAGCAATCGCCACACGGAAGGTGTGGTGCTGAGCATTGAGGAGGGAAGCACTGCCGGATTAAAGTCCGTGGCATCCTGCCTGGATGAAGAGCCGGTGCTTTCCCGCCGGATGTTACAGCTGGCAGCCTTTATGCGGGAACGGTATTTCAGTACCTTTTTCGACTGCATTCGGGTTATGCTTCCGGCTGGTCTTTGGTTTCAAAGCAAGGATTCCTATGCACTGACAGAGGACTTCAGTTGGCAGGAAAAGAGCATCCGCCAGGCGGATGCTATTGCCATTTTACAGCTGCTTCAAAATTGCGGCGGAAGCTGCGATGGAAAGCTGCTCAGAGAGAGTATTTCCGACGAAGAAGCCTTTGAAAAGGCCATTTCCTACCTTCTGAAAAAGAAGTGGATCACAGCACAGCGGAATTTCTCCCGGAAAACTTCCGATAAGACCGAGATGATCGCCTCCCTGGAAGTCAGCAGCGAAGAGGCTTTGGAATATGCCTCCCGCAGACCCAAGTCCGCGGCTATGCAGCGCTCTGTGCTGGAGCTGATGTGCTCCATCGGTCAGGCAGCGGTGAAGGAGATCTGTTATTTCACCGGCTGCAAACCCGCAACCGTCAAGAAACTGGCAGAACTTGGATTTTTGACCCTTTGGGAGAAGCCCGTCCTTCGCTGTAAGGAAATTCAGCCTGCGAAGCTGGATGGCCCTCTGGTGCTGAGCAGCGTCCAGCAGGCAGCCTTTGATGGCCTTTGCGACCAAATGTCCGGCGAAAAACCCGGAACGGCGCTGCTTTACGGCGTTACCGGCTCCGGTAAGACCGCCGTCTATATCAAACTCATTCAAGAAACCCTGAACCGGGGAAAGCAGGCCATGCTCCTGGTTCCGGAAATCGCGCTGACCCCCCAGTTGCTGGGTCTGATGGCCGCTTATTTCGGCCAGGGTGTTGCAGTGCTCCACAGCAGCTTGCCTGCCACCGAACGCTATGACCAGTGGAAACGGGTCAAGGCAGGGGAGGCCAAGGTGGTTGTGGGAACCCGCAGCGCGGTATTTGCCCCTTGCCCCCAGCTGGGACTTCTGATCCTGGATGAGGAGCAGGAGCACTCTTATAAATCGGAAAACGCACCCCGGTATTCTGCAAAAGATGTGGCTCTTTGGAGAGGCATCAAGGAAAATGCCATGGTGCTCCTTGGCTCTGCCACACCCTCTGTGGAGAGCATGTTCTACGCAAAATCCGGTATCTACACCCTCTATACTCTGAAAGAACGCTTTGGCGGAAGAAAGCTTCCCAAGGTTCAGATCGTGGATATGAAAGAGGAACTGAAAAACGGCAATGACAGCAGCTTGAGCTATGCGCTGCAGGATGCCATTGGCGGAACCGCCGAAGCCGGTAAACAGTCCATCCTCTTCTTAAACCGCCGTGGTAACAGCCGCGCGCTGGTATGTGTGGATTGCCGCAGTATTCCGGAATGTCCCCGGTGCAATGTGCGCCTGACTTTCCACAGCGCCAATTCCCGGCTGATGTGCCATTATTGCGGCCACTCGGAACCGGCGCCCAGCCGGTGTCAGTGCGGCGGCCCCATGAAGCAGCTGGGTACCGGCACCCAAAAAGTCCAGGAGGAATTGCAGAATCTCTTCCCTGGTATCCAGGTGGATCGGATGGACACGGACACCGTCAGCGCGGTGAACACCCATGAGAAGATCCTGGATCACTTCAAAAACGAAAATATCCCGGTGCTGATCGGCACCCAAATGGTTGCCAAGGGACTGAACCTTCCCAATGTTACCACAGTGGGTGTGCTGGATGCAGACCTGGGACTCTATACAGACAATTTCCGTGCGGCGGAGACCACCTTCAATATGCTCACTCAGGTGGTGGGTCGTGCAGGCCGTGGTGACAGCGAGGGTAAAGCCTGGCTGCAGACCATGAATCCAATGCACAAGGTGATTACCCTGGCAGCAAGCCAGGATTATGATGGCTTTTATGACACGGAAATTAACCTGCGCCGGGTGCAGAGCGCACCTCCCTTCGGAGATTTTGCCATGGTGACCTTTACAGGGCTCGACGAGGCAAGAGTTCTCCACGGCGCTGCCAAATTTAAAAACAGCCTGAACGCATTGCTGAATACCTCTGATTATCAGGCAGAACAATGCACCGTCCTGGGCCCTGCGCCCTGTCCGGTGCCGAAGATCAACTACAATTTCCGTCACCGGCTGACGCTGCGCTGCCGAATGACCAAGCAGCTGCGTATGCTGCTGGCTCATCTGCTGCGGCAGTTTAGCCAGGACCGGGAGAACCGGGGTGTGACGGCCTTTATCGATGTAAACGGATACGACTAAAAGGAGAGAACTATGGGAATTCGCAAAATCCTGACTGATAGAGAACCTGCTTTGCACAAGACCTGCAAGCCGGTTGTGAATTTTGACGCTAAGCTGCACAAGCTGCTGGACGATATGCATGAGACCCTGGAGGATTCCGGCGGAGTGGGCCTGGCAGCTCCTCAGGTTGGTATCCTGCGCCGTGTTGTTCTGGTGGACAACGGTGAGGAGGTTCTGGAGCTGATCAACCCCACCCTGGTGGAGACCGACGGTGAGCAGATCGGCGCAGAGGGCTGCCTCAGCGTTCCCGGCAAGTACGGTCTGGTGAAGCGCCCTTACTACGCTAAGGTTCGTGCCCAGGACCGTTTCGGTGAGTGGTACGAGGCCGAAGGCGAGGAACTGACTGCCCGCTGCTTCTGCCATGAGCTGGATCACCTGGACGGTATCATTTACACCGAGGTCATGGATCGTTACCTGACCGACGAAGAACTTGGTTACGACGAGGAAGAATAAATCTTCCTTCCAAACACGTCATTGCGAACCAGTGGGCACACTGGTGTGGCAATCTCCTCCTTAAGTGGGAGATTCCCACGGTCGCTTTGCTCCCTCGGAATGACAACTTCTTAATTGAATGGTATTGGCTTGTTAGGAGGTTATTCTTTGAGAGTAGTATTTATGGGTACGCCGGATATCGCGGCGACTTGTTTGAAGAAAATCATCGCCGACGGCTTTGAGGTTGTTGGCGTGTATACCCAGCCCGACCGTCCCAAGGGTCGGGGCATGAAGATGGTGTTCCCTCCCGTGAAGGAGGTTGCCATTGCATCTGATATTCCGGTGTTTCAGCCGGAGAATTTCCGGGATGACGAAACCGTAGAGCAGCTGAAAGCCCTGCAGCCTGATGTGGTGGCGGTAGTTGCCTATGGCCGGATCCTGCCCCAGCGGGTGCTGGATATCGTTCCCCAGGGCTTTATCAACATTCACGCATCTGTGCTTCCTCAGTACCGCGGCTCCGCTCCCTATCAGTGGGCAGTGCTGGACGGCCTGAAGGAGACCGGCGTTTCCGCCCAGTTCATGGTGCATGCCATGGATGCCGGCGATGTGGTAGGCGTTTCCAAGACCCCCATCGGCCCCGATGAGACCGCAGGTGAACTGCTGGATCGGCTGGCTGTGCTGGGTGCTGATCTGTTGTCTGAAACCCTTACAAAGTATGAAAAGAAGGAACTGATCCCTGTTCCCCAGGATGAAGCCAAGGTTTCCATGGCTCCCATGCTGGATAAGACCATGTGTCC
>JAFOBK010000206.1 GCA_017381835.1 Oscillospiraceae bacterium
ACCGTGGATGCACAGAGCAACGAAGGGACGGTTCTTCTTGACAACTTCCAGGATGTCGGAGAACTTGATGTCGTCAGCCTTGACATCTTCACCAACAGACGTACGCTCCTCGGTGAAGGAGTAATGCAGGAAGCAGATAATAAAGCCAACCACGGCGCAGACAACACCGGCGATGGTGTAGCCGATGGACTCTCTGTCGCCGAACATACCGACAACAACGAGGCCTGCCAGGCCGGGGATCATATTACCGATCATGGAGCCGACGCCGCGGGCAGAGGACAGAGAAGCACGCTCGGAGTCATTGGTGGACATAGCGGACAGAAGGGAACCCATGGGGATATTGAACATGGTGTAAGCTGCTTCGTACAGAATCTTGCACGAGAACAGCACGACAACCAGAGCAATGCCGTCAAAGAAGGTGGGAACAGTCCACAGAGCGATGGAAGTCACAGCCAGCAGGGGGGTTGCACGCAGCAGCCAGGGGCGGAACTTACCGCGCTTGTCATGCTTTCTTGCGAAAGCCTTGTCCATCAGTGCGCCCATCATGGGGTCATTGATAGCGTCCCAAACGGTCCAGATAATTACCAGAGTACCCAGCAGAGTGGGATCTACACCCAGTGCATTGGTGCAGTACATGGTGAACAGACTGCCCATCAGGGCGAAGGTCATGCATCCACCCCAGTCGCCGAACATATAACCAAACCAATGCTTGGTGGTCAGGCCGGTCTTAGGGGCTTTTACTTTTTTAGCCATTATAATTGCCTCCATTGTAGTTTTTCCGGGATCCCTTTGCAAATGAGCCCGATTTCATGAGCTTATCATATCATACACTATTTGCAAATTAAATTGCAAATAACAGAATAAAGATTGCAAATCTGATGATATTTGTTATAATAAAAGAAAAATGTTGTGAAAAGATGTGAACTACCAGTGAAATTATCTATCATTCGTGATATTTCCAAGCGATTTTCACCGCCCACGACCCCGGAAGAGCTGCATTCGATCCAGCAGATTTTGCGGGAAGAGGGCATTGATTTCCTGAATTTCTATCAGGAGCTGGAGATGTCAGACCCCTATGTGGAGACCCACCGGGATGTGAGCTTTTCCAATGCCCAACTTTCCCTTCACAGCCACACCTTCTATGAACTGCTCTACTGCATCAATGACTGTGGAGCGGAATATCTGGTGGGCGCAGATCGCTATCGTCTGCAAAAAGGAGATATTGTCTTCGTGCCGCCGGGCACCAGCCACAGACCGCTTTTGCCGGAGAATATGGCAGAACCCTATCAGCGGTATGTGCTGTGGCTCAGCCAGGAATTTATGGAGCTGTTTGCAGAGAAATTTGCGGCGGAGGATCAAAAAATACCCTATAGTGCGTTGCTTAGAACCAGTAATACAAAATGGGAATTGCTGGGCGGTTATTTTCGAAGGGGTGTTTGGGAAGCGGAGCACCAGGCGCCCGGCTGGCAGGCGGCGGTTTTTGGCAATACCATCACCTTGCTGACGCTGATGGGCCGCAGCATTCAGGAACGGACGGCATCGGTGCTAAAGGCAGAAAAACCGGATCTTCTCAATGAGGTGCTGTCTTATATTGAGCTGCATCTGAATGAGAAGATCACATTGGAAGAAACGGCCAAGCATTTTTATGTAAGCGTCAGCACCATCACCCAGCTGTTCCGGCAGAAAATGGGCACCAGCTTCTATCGCTGCGTGACCCAGCGGCGGCTGATCGCGGCAAAGGTGCGGATCGGAGATGGAGAAAGCCTGGAGGATGTGAGCCGGGCTGTGGGTTTTTCCGATTATTCCTCCTTCTACCGGGCCTTTAAAAAGGAATACGGTATCACCCCAAGACAGTACACACAGTTGTAAGAAAGGAAAATTCTATGAACCTCAACGAACTGAAACAGAAAATGGACGAAGCCCGTTATATATATGATGATACCCTGGCAACGGTGCTGACAGTTGCCCTGCAGCTGGGCAGACCCCTTCTCATCGAAGGTGCCGCCGGCGTGGGCAAGACAGAGATCGCTAAGGTGATGGCATCCGCCCTGGACCGCGACCTGGTCAGACTCCAGTGCTATGAAGGCCTGGACGAGAGCAAGGCCCTCTACGAGTGGAACTATCAGAAGCAGCTGTTAAGCATCCAGGTGAATCAGAATGCCCAGGATAAGGATGCTCTGACCAAATCCCTCTTTAGCGATGAATATCTGCTGGAGCGTCCTCTTTTGCAGTCCATCCGCGCGGAAAAGCCGGTGGTACTGCTGATCGATGAAATCGACAAGGCCGACGAGGAATTCGAGGCATTTCTTCTGGAGCTTTTGTCCGATATGCAGGTGTCCATTCCCGAGGTGGGTACCATCAAGGCCAATACCATTCCCTTTGTGGTGCTGACCTCCAATCGGGCCCGACCTCTTTCCGAAGCTCTCCGCCGCCGTTGCGCTTACCTTTATATCCAGTATCCCAATATGGAGAAGGAACTGGCCATCTTAAGAGCTAAGCTTCCCCATGTGGATGACCGGCTCTGCGCCCAGGTGGCGCTGGCGGTGCATAACATCAGAGAGAATGAGGCCATTCTGAAGAAGCCCTCCATTGCAGAGACCCTGGATTGGGCTGCTGCCCTGGATGCCCTGGGCATCCGGGAGCTGACCCCCGATGCTCTGCGGCAGACCGCCGGATTCCTGCTGAAAAATCAGGAGGATTTGGAAGTACTGGAGCAGGAGGACCTTTCTGAGCATAGCCATAGCTGCAGCTGCGGCGGCCACTGCGGAGGACATCATCATGGCTGATCCCGGTGTCTACCTGGAAAAGCTGTCGGCGTTTTCCAGAATGCTGCGGCTGGAAGGCCTGCCGGTTTCTCCGAAAGAGACAGCAGATGCCTGCCAGATTCTCATCGGCCTGGGGTTTGAGGATCGGCAAACCGTAAAAACCGCCCTGCGGACGGTGTTTGCCAAATCCCGGGAGGAGCAGCGGATTTTTGACCGTACCTTTGACGGCTTTTTCCTATCGGAGGAGGCCATGAAGGCCCAGGCAAAGGAACATGCCCTGGAAGAAAGAAAAATGGAACAGGCCCGACAGCAGGCAAAGGAAGAACTGCAGCTGAACGGCCAGCCTATGGATTTCACCGATGAACAGCGGGAAGTTTACGCGACCATGCCCGATGAAAATAAGGAGAAGCTCCGCAATTTCATGAACAGGTTTCGGGACAATGCGGAGCGCAATCCTGATCTTTACAGTAACTTCATTCACTCGGTATTTGCCAAATCCATTTTGGAGCAGCAGCTGAAGATCGAGGATGCGGGCCTGGGCTGTGCGGATATGGATCCGGATATGGGCCTTCTCTTTCGGGATATCTCCCAGTTTCAGGATAAGGAGATCCCCAAAGCCATCGCCATTATTCAGAAGATCTCCCAGCAGATCAACGCGGAGCTTAGCGTCCAGCGCCGAAACCGGGGTCACAGCGGGCAGCTGGACTTCCGCCGTACCATCCGCAAGGGCCTGGAGACCGGCGGCAGCTTCTATAAGCTCAAATATAAGAAAAAACGCCAGCATAAGCGCCATCTGGTGCTTTTGTGTGATGTTTCCGGCTCCATGGTACAGTTTTCTGAGTTTGTGCTGCGCTTCATTTTATCCATGAACAATGTGTCGGATGCTTCCCGGTGCTTCCTTTTCTCTGAGGAAATGTGTGAAGCCGATGCCTTCAGCCTGCAGAATATGGACTCTTTCCGGGATTATGTCCGGGAAACCGGCATTTTCGGCAAAGGCACTAACCTGGGCAGAGCACTGGCTGAGCTTTGCAAAATGAAGCCGGCGGCGCTGAATGCGTCTACTACCCTCTTGATTCTGTCCGATGCCCAAACCGTGGACAGAGAATCTGCGGTTGCGGCTCTTCTGGAAGCAAAACGGCTGGCAGGGCAGGTGCTGTGGCTGAATCCTTTGGCCGAAAGTCACTGGAAGCATCAGAAGAGCAGCCAGATTATGGCATCGATTTGCACAATGGTATCGTGCAACACCTTAAATGCGCTGAGCAATGCCTGCAAACGGCTGATAAGAAACGGATGAAACCGATATCAATCCTGGGATTGGGCAAGATTGCCATATTTTTGGAAAAATAAGGTACGGTTTGCACAATTGAAATTCCTTGTGGATGTGATAAAATTAACATATCGTGGATAAGTGTCTGCAGTGAATGACGGAGGATCTGCGGGCCACGGTTTTACCACTTATGTACTTATGCAAAGGTATCCGTCGATATTAAGAAAAAGGAGCATCATCATGGCAAAAGAAATTGTTGCTATGCTGCTGGCTGGCGGTCAGGGTTCCAGACTTTATGCACTGACCCAGAACTTGGCAAAGCCCGCAGTACCCTTCGGAGGCAAGTATCGTATTATCGACTTTCCTCTTAGCAACTGTGTGAATTCCGGTATTGACACAGTTGGTATTCTGACTCAGTATCAGCCTGTTGTACTGAATGAGTACATCGGCAACGGTCAGCCCTGGGATCTGGACCGTCTGTACGGCGGCGTTCATGTCCTGCCTCCTTATCAGAAGGCAACCGGCTCCGACTGGTTCAAGGGCACCGCAAACGCTATCTATCAGCACATTTCCTTTATCGATCGTTACGATCCTGAATATGTTATTATTCTGTCCGGTGACCAGATCTGCAAGCAGGACTACCGTGAGTTCCTGAACTTCCACAAGGAAAAGAACGCAGACTTCTCTGTTGCTGTTATGGAAGTACCCTGGGAAGAAGCATCCCGCTTCGGCCTGATGGTCACTGACGAGAACGCACAGATCACCGAGTTCCAGGAAAAGCCCAAGAATCCCAAGTCCAACCTGGCATCCATGGGTAACTATATCTTCAAGTGGAGCATCCTGCGTAAGTACCTGATCGAGGACGAGCTGGATCCCAATTCCGACAATGACTTCGGTAAGAACATCATTCCGAACCTGCTGAAGGACGGCTGCAAGATGTTTGCACACCGCTTCGACGGTTACTGGAAGGACGTTGGTACCATTCCCTCCCTGTGGGAAGCCAACATGGAAGTTCTGGATCCCGAAAACAGCGGTATCGACCTGTTCGATGCAAACTGGAAGATCTACAGCCGCAACAGCGGTATGACCGCACACAAGATCTCCGGCGGTGCTGTGGTTGAGAACTCCATGATTACTGACGGCTGCCGTGTTGACGGTACCGTTAAGCAC
>JAFOBK010000023.1 GCA_017381835.1 Oscillospiraceae bacterium
CAACTTGACACCATTAACAGCAAATATGATTACAATCATGCCTATGATCATCGCCACCGAGATCCATGCCAGAATCGGATTACTCAGAGAGAAAAGATCAAACAGCCAAGTTGCTGCTGCAACCAAAAGAAAGACAACGATAACCTTCTGAACGCCCGTTGTGCTTGGCGTATCTACGAAAATACCGTCATGGGTGGCTTTCTTTGCTTTCCGATACCATGAGAAGTAGGTACATAACTCTATAAGGGAAATGAACATCATGCACAGATAAGCAAAACCTGATAACATTTGACTGGAACTGGAGAGTAACCCAATTGGATCAAAGTAGATCCGGGCCAGGAAATATCCGCCCATCACAAGGCCAAGTGCCAGAAGAAGATAATAGCTGGGAAGGAAATTCTTTTTACAAGCCCGGTGGAGGGTATCAACCTCCATGACGGGATCGGTTTCCAGAGGAATAGGGGATTCCTTTTCGTTGTAAAACACCTGCATCTGATGCCAGGTACAGGCCAGCTTCCATCCGGTATGCGCACAGAAATCATGGAAGGTCTGCTGATCCTCGGAAGGTTCTGGATCGAAGTCGGAAGCTCTTGGGTAGTAGGTGACGCAGAAATGAATATCCCTGGGTTCGATCCTGCGGTATGTCCAGTAGAAGTTGGAGATGCTTTCAAGCAACCAGCCCTTCTGTGCCATTTCCGTCAGGTGACGCTCAATACCAGTATGGTTATAGAAGGAGTAGTATTCCAAACGGCGTTTCTTGGTTTTCATTTCGCTTCCTCCTTTCCGAAGATCCGGCTGTAATCCAGAGCCTGGGCCTGGATCCGCTCGTATTCCTTATCCAGCATCTCTCTGCCTTTGTCGGTGAGAATGTAGCTGCGGCGGCGTCCTTCTACTTTCGTTTCCCGGATGAAACCTTCAGCGAGAAACTGCTCCAGCAGGTTATACAGTGTACCAGAGCCGACACTGACTCGGTTTGCAGTCATGGCAGGAACTCTGTCCAGAATGTCCATACCATAACATTCGTTCTTGAGACACAGCAGCACGTAAAACATCTGCTCTGTCAAGGTCTGAAATTTCGCTCTTGGCACATGACCACCTCCTATTCTCGAATATCGAGTATTTGTATCTTCATTATATTCTCGATTATCGAGAAAGTCAATAACGATCTTGCATAAAATGGAAAATCGGCGATACCATCGAAAGATATCGCCGATTTTTGTTAATTATGTTGGCACAGGTCCCATTCCAAGTGCACCAGCCAGGAAAAGCATAGCAAGCAAAAGCAGGGGATAGGCACCCGTGATGGCAGCCCAGATAAAGGCTTGAGAGCATGAGCGCTGATTTCTACGTCTGACGATTCCATAAATGATCAAGCTTAGAGAAAGCACTAAACAGAGGAAGGGGAGAAGTGCAAATGCAAATCCCATCCATCCCATGGTGTCTGCAAGAAAGAGTAGCGCGATTGCAAGAAATACACCGACGGCTATCATGATCAGAGACTTGCGCTCCTGCTTACGTTGTGCCTTCGCAAGATCAAATGCGTCCGCAATCATTGCCGAAGCGCTCTCTGGTGTAACATCTTCAACGGGAATTTTCTCCGAGCGCATGATTTCTAGTACGGTAACACCTAGTGCTTCAGCAAGAGGTTCAATAGAATTGATATCCGGTAATCTGATACCTCGTTCCCACTTGCTGACAGCCTTATCTGTGACCTGAAGCTTACGAGCTAAATCAGCCTGTGTCATGTTTTGCTCTTTACGAAGCTGTGCGATAAATTGTCCAAGTTTCTTAGCGTCCATAATAGAAGCCTCCTTTCGTGGTTTTAGCATACAACGGCAGCACCAGAAAGGCAACCGACGCTTCGTTTATATAGCGTTTTTGACGTCAACGCATCGTTTATTTCACCATATGACCACTTATAATAAGCACGGTAGTGTAACCCAAAACTCCAAATCAAAGTGTGGAGTAGGGAAGTCTGGTGCTCCGTAAGGATATACTTCATGGCAACACCGAATTTCGCCCCATTCTGCCGTCGCACTGTTCGCATCATCCTCATTGAGAATTCTTCCTGCAATCCGGTAGCTGAACTGATACAGATGGCCGTCATTCTTCGGAATGATCTCACATACATAGGTAGCTTTGTCAGGATCGATCTTCAGTTCACTCAAAACGGAGTGTACCTGCTCAGGTAACTTCTTTTGTTTCGCCAGTGCTACGAAGTTGCGGCACTCGGCACACTCACATCCCCAAGATTCCTGCTTAGAATACCACTGTACTGTTGCTGCTTCGTCTATTTCAACTGGAATGCCAAAAAGGGATTTGTTCGTCAGACTCATTTACAGCACCTCTTTTTCTCATACTCATTTTCTTTATTCTAATGGAATTTCTGCCGGCATTCAAGAAAAATCCTGTAAACTTTCATTCCGTTGACTTTTATGATAAAATATTTCTGGTAACCCGCAATGAATTCCCGAAAACGTCGAGTAGATGGGTGAAGGGCCCTACAAGAAAGACAGGAGGTGA
>JAFOBK010000207.1 GCA_017381835.1 Oscillospiraceae bacterium
TCCCACAAGTACGTTGCTCGCCGTACCGCTGAGCTGGTCGGCAAGACCGAGTTCAAGATGGTCAACTGCCACCTGGGCAATGGTTCCTCCATGTCCGCTATCAAGGACGGCAAGTGCATGGATACCACCATGGGCCTGACTCCTCTGGCTGGCGTTCCCATGGGCACCCGTTCCGGCGACATCGACGCAGCTGTTGTTCAGTTCCTGTGCAACAAGTATGGCTACAGCGTTGACGAGTGCCTGAACATCCTGAACAAGAAGTCCGGTATGCTGGCTATCTCCGGCGTTTCCTCCGACTTCCGTGATCTGGAAGACGGCGCAAAGAACGGCAACGAGGATTGCGCACTGGCTCGTGACAAGTTCGCATACGAAGTTGCTAAGTACGTTGGCGCATACGCTGCAGCTCTGAACGGCATCGACGTTCTGACCTTCACCGCTGGTGTCGGCGAAAACGACGTCAACATCCGTGCAGCTGTCTGCGAGTACCTGGGCTTCCTGGGTGTTAAGATCGATCCCGAGCTGAACGGCAAGCGCGGCAAGGAAATGATGATTTCCACTCCCGACTCCAAGGTTCAGGTTTGGGTTGTTCCCACCAACGAAGAGCTGATGATCGCAAAGGATACCGCTGATCTGGTAAAGTAATTATTAGCAAACTCTAATGAGAGCCGCCGCAATCCGCGGCGGCTCTTTTCCTATATTTTCAATAGAAAATGTAGGGGAGGGTCTTGACCCTCCCGCACAGAAAGAACCATCGTATTCGCCGCAATCCAATGTGTAAAAGAAATATTGTACTGCCGGGAGGGTCAAGACCCTCCCCTACAAGGGATACATAGTGCGATTAGAAGAAAGGGGAAAGGGGACATTATGAAAAGAAAGGTTAGCCTTCTTTTGGTTCTGGTACTGCTATTTTGCGCCTTTCCTGTGACGGTATCTGCCAACAGCCCACCACCCTTTCCCTGGTATTGGTTTGAGCTTTCCAATCTTCCGGAGGGAACTGTTTATGTGGACATGCTGGTGAAGCTTCCGGAAGAGGATAGCCACTATACAGCTTTGGTCACAGAGAATCTGCCCGACGGCTTCTCTCCGGATGCGCCCATCGTGAATTACTGCCAGAAGAATTTCCAATCCTATACCTTCCATTATAAGAACGCAAAATCCATGATCAAAGTGGGTTCTGACAATGCGGTCTATTTTTTCACAGATGCTCCGCAGAACCATCCAATCTGGGAGCATAATGAAGATATCTATGAACGGGGCAGAATCCGTCTGGCTATGCTGGATGAAAATGGAAATATTCTGCAGGTATCCCGCACCTTATCGATCAAATCCAAAAGTCTGTTTGACTATCAGTTGAATACATTTCATTATGATGCCAAAGCGGATTCACTGGAAGCAGATAGGCGCTTTAATATGGGTGGGATGCTTTTGTTTCTGTTTCTCAGTGCAGTTGGTCTTGTGCTGACCTGCTTATTGGAAGATTGGATGGCAGTCCCTTTCAAACTCTGGAAGCAGTACAATGAACTGATTTTCAAAACCAACCTGATATCCCAGGTCCTTATGCGGCTGCTGCATGTGCTGCTATATGGATGGGTGTTCGCCCATTATGCATGGACAGTGGTTTTTATGGAAATCCTGGTGTACTTTGGCGAATTCCTTATTTATAGAAAGAAAATGAAAGAGATTTCCCTTGCCCGTGTACTTTGGTATACCGTTGCAGCCAATACGATATCCTTAGTTATCGGAATCATTCCAATGATGATCGTATAAGGAGCAGATTATGAAAGGTCATAAGTTGCTATATGGCGCGTCCGTGCTGATGGTGCTGGGATTTTTGATCCACCTTCTCATAGACTATCAGAAATACAAAGTCAGCTTTACCTCCGCGCCTTTTTGGATTTGGATCTGTGCGGATGCGCTGTTGTGGCTGCTGCCGGCTCTCATTGCTGCGGTAGCAGGCTATGTTGCCAAGAAAAAACTTACAAAAAAGGAGAATAGAAAATGACCTCTGTTGTAGATCGTTTTTTGAAATATGTGTCTTTTGACACCCAGTCCGATGAAACCAGCGAAACCTGCCCTTCCACCATGAAGCAGAAGGACCTGGGCGCAGCCCTGGTGGAAGAGATGCTGCAGATGGGTATTGCCGATGCCCGCATGGATGACAACGGCTATGTTTACGGCACCGTCCCCGGTGACCCCAGCCTGCCCACCATCGGCCTCATTGCCCATATGGATACCTCTCCCGACGCATCCGGCAAGGATGTGAAGGCAAAGATCGTGGAGTACCGGGGCGGCGATGTTCTCTTAAATGAGGAAAAGGATATTTGGCTCCGTGAAAAGGATTACGAGAGCCTCCGCAACCATCACGGCAAGCATTTGATCGTCACCGACGGCACCACCCTGCTGGGCGCTGACAATAAGGCCGGTGTTGCGGAGATCATGGCCTGCGCAGAGCGCCTGCTGACCACCCGGATGCGCCATGCCACTTTGAAGATCGGCTTTACCCCCGATGAAGAGGTGGGCAGAGGTGCCGATCTTTTTGATATTCCCGGTTTCGGCGCTGACTATGCCTATACTGTGGACGGCGGTGCTATCGGCGAAATGGAGTATGAAAACTTCAATGCTGCCGGTGCCAAGGTGATCGTTCATGGCCTGAATATCCATCCCGGCGCAGCAAAAAACAAGATGGTCAACTCCCAGCTGATCGCTATGGAGTTTAACAGCCTCCTGCCTGCAGCCCAGCGGCCCGAACATACCACCGGCTACGAGGGCTTTATCATGCTGATGGCTATGAACGGCGAGGTGGAAGAATCCAGCCTTGTCTATATCATCCGCGACCATGACATGGAGAAATTCCAGCAGAAGAAGGCCGTTATGGAAGCCGCAGCCGCTTTCATTAATTCCAAGTATGGCGAAGGCACTCTGGAACTGCATATCAAAGACAGCTACTTCAATATGAAAAAGTGCATAGAGCCTTGCATGTATGTGGTGGAGCGTGCCATGAAGGCAATGGAAGCTGTGGGCATGACCCCCAAGACCGTGCCCATCCGCGGCGGCACTGACGGCGCAAGACTGTCTTACGAAGGCCTGCCTTGCCCGAATCTCTGCACCGGCGGCGAAAATTACCACGGCCGCTTTGAATATATCCCCGTTGAGGATATGGAAAAGTGCGTGGATATGCTGGTTGCACTGATGACCGGCTTATAATGAAAAACATCCCCGCCAAATGGCGGGGATGTACTTTTTGATATGCCTTATTGAATTACGCAATACGGATTGACAAACGCATTTTATAACGATATGATGTTATCGATAGCAAAAGAATGAATAACCTGATCCACACATCATATTAAAGGAGATTGCGTATTATGGGTAAGATTACAGTTGTCGGTGCAGGCAGTGTTGGCGCGGCTGTTGCCAACGATTTGATGGTGCAGGGCATTGCCTCTGAGATTCTGCTGGTGGACGTGAACAAGAAGAAGGCCAAGGGCGAGGCGCTGGATATTTACCAGGGCGCTCCGTTCCATTCTCCCGCAGTTGTCCGCTCCGGTGATTACGCCGATGCGGCAGGTTCCAACATTGTTGTTATCACTTGCGGCGTTGCCAGAAAGCCCGGTATGACCCGCCTGGATCTGGCCAAGACCAATGTAGCCATTATCAAGGACGTGGCAAAAGCCATCGTGCCTTATGCCCCCGATGCCAAGTATGTGATCGTCAGTAATCCTGTGGACATTCTGACCTATGTGTTCCATAAGGTTTCCGGCCTTCCCGAGAATCAGATTATCGGCTCCGGTACCATCCTGGATACCAGCCGTCTTCAGTCTGAGCTGGCAAAGCGCTTCCACATCAGCCCCAAGAATGTCCATGCCCATGTCTATGGCGAGCATGGCGACAGCCAGTTCGTCCCCTGGTCCCTGGCTCACATTGCCAATAACCATATCGATGACTATAAGGAGCGCTCTCCTGATAAGGATCGCATCAACTGGAACAAGGACTATGCTGAGGTGGAGGAGTTCGTGAAGAAGTCCGGCGGCAAGGTCATTGAGAACAAGGGCGCAACCTTCTACGCAGTCTCCATGGCGGTGTGCCATATCTGCAAGTGCCTGGCTATCGATGCCGGCACCGCGCTGACGGTTTCTACCATGTTCCACGGCGAGTACGGCATCGACGATGTGTGCATGTCTGTGCTGACCCTGGTGGATGATCACGGTGTCAGAGGCAAGATCACCAACTGGCTTACCGATGAAGAGGTGGAAAAGCTTCAGGCCAGCGCCAATAAGCTGAAATCCGTCATTGCCCAGTTGGATATTTAAAGAAACAGGGAACGGTTTGTACCGTTCCCTGTTATTACGAAAGTAGGGGCGAGCATCGCTCGTCCGCTATTGCAGTATGATTCTGCAGTAACGGACGACCAATGGTCGCCCCTACAAATTATTTTGTAAGTTCCAATAATGTCTGCTTGAAGCCGTAGGCATCAGCCAGGGCTTGTGCCTGCTGTCTTCCCTTGTTAGAGGGTTTGCCATTACGCTTGGCACGGATCATGATGTTCTTGGGGGAGTGGTCGAAGTCAATGAACTCGATCATGTCCACATTATAGCCCATGTCCTCCAGCACGCTTGCCCGAATGGAGTCGGTAAGCAGGGCAGACACACGCTCCTTGATAATGCCGTATTTGAGAAGCATGTCCAGGTCGCCGCCCTTATGAATGCTGCTGTTGATTTCATGCTGGCAGCAGGGAACGGAGAAAATGAAATCCGCTTTTTTCTGGATGGCATAGTGGAGGGCAAAGTCTGTGGCCACATCACAGGCGTGGAGGGTCACGATCATGTCAATGTTACGATCGGTCAGCACATCCTTCGTTACATCCGCGTGGACAAATTCCAGGCCGGAGTAGCCGTACTTCTTGGCGATCTCCCCGCAGCGCTGCACCACATCCGCTTTCAGATCGTAGCCGATGATGGTGGCATTCATGCCCCGCTTCACAGCGAAGTAATAGTAGAGAATAAATGTCAGATAGGATTTGCCGCAGCCAAAGTCCAGAATGGTGATGCTGTCCTTTTTGTAATCCTTGAAAGCATGGTCGATCAGCTCGATGAAGCGGTTGATCTGCTTATACTTGTCATATTTGGCACGGACAATCTTGAAATCCGCGGTAAACACACCCAGGTCAACCAGTGCGGGGATGTTTTCTCCCTCTTTCAGGATGTATTCTTTTTCACGGTTGTGGCTCTGCACCTTGCCGGGCAGGGGAACGGAGGCGGTGGCATGGCGCTTATAGCTGCCATCCCGTTTCATGGAGTACTGGATGGTTTCGGTGTCGGTCACCACCAATGCCTGGCGGTAGCGGCTTTCCAGTTCGTTTGCAACTACTTTCAGCAGTTCCTCAGCACTTACATTTCTGTGGAAGGCCTTGTTATCCCGAAAACGCTCCAGCTGATAGGCCAGGGTACCCTTCAGCATCACCGGCCGGATGTTCACTTTCTGATCGTCGGTTTTGTCAATGGGCTGGCTGAATACCGCTTTGGAGAGGGTAGGGAGCGCAGCCTCAAAATCTGTCAGAAGTCTAGCCATATCATTCACCGAAGAGCTTCTTCAGCCGCAGGGCTGCAGCCTTCAGCTCGTTCTTGGAGTAGGAGTTGTTGGGGTCAGCCAGCACAGCGGCAACCGCTTCCTTGCCGGAAAGGTTCTTACCAACCATGGCATCCACCAGCATGGCCTCAGGGGAGACGGTATGCTCCACCTTGTTGAAGATGTAGTCTTCGTCAATCTCAATGACGATGGCAAACTCACCCTTGTCATAGTTGCCCTTGAGAAGCATCTGCTCCTTGACTTCAGCGGGAGTGCCGCGGAAGGTCATTTCGTGGAGCTTGGTCATATCGTTGCACAGACACATCTGCACCTTTGCATCCTCGTTAATAAAGAACTCCACCAGATCCATGATCCGCTTGGGGGACTCATAAAAAGCAAAGGTCCGGGTGTTGCCCTTGCGGATCTGCTCCAAAAGCTTTCTGCGGTCGGGATTTTCCCGGGGGAAGAAGCCGTAGAACAGGAAAGAGCTCAGTTCGAAGCCGGAGATAGACAGGGCATTTACCGCTGCGCAGCAGCCGGGGATGCCTACCACCTTAATGCCCTCTGCCACAGCTGCCTTGATCAGCTCGTTGCCGGGGTCGGAGATGCAGGGGGTGCCGGCATCGGTAATGACGGCGATGGACTTGCCCTCTTTCAGCTCGTTAATGAAGTACTTGGCCTTGCCATGCTCGTTGAACTTGTGGTTGGCCATCAGTTTGTTGTGAATATCCAGCTTGTTGAGAAGGATCATAGACCGGCGGGTATCCTCCGCGGCGATGATATCCACCTCAGTGAGCACCTTGATGCCCCGGGGGGACATATCCTGGGAGTTGCCGATGGGGGTGGCGACAATATAAAGTGTTCCGTATTCCATAGTTACCTCCTAAAAGGCCATATTTTATTTATTATATCATAGAAAGCAAAGAAAAACAATATGTAGGGGCGAGCATCGCTCGTCCGCTGCTGCAGAATTTTACTGCGGTAACGGACGACCAATGGTCGCCCCTACAGATAATCATAACACTTGCTTTTTGATCAGCGAACAAAGATCCTCACAGACATCGGCAGGGAGAAATGCCTGCCGGAGGGCATATACCATGCTGTCCGTATCGAACCGGCAGCCGGTTAGCGCTTTCGTGATGCTCTCGGGCAAAGTCCAGTCCATGGCATCGGTGTTGATGCCGACCTGATTGATGATACCGCCCTTGGCATCCAACTGCAGACCCACATAACCCCAGGGGAATTTCTCCTCGCAGGCGAAGGTAAATGCCAGGGGAGCGCCGTAGAGATAATCCCAGCTGCTGTAGCGTTCTTTCAGCCGGCAGATCTCCTGCTCCATAGCTTCTGTCAGACAGAAGGGCTCTGCAGTCAAACCGTAGACCTTCTGGAAGGCTGATGCCATATTTTGCCGCATACCTTCAATGGTAAGAGAGGGACACAGCTCCTTCAAATTCACCACACGGCTGCGGACGGAAGCCACACCCTTGGCTTCCAGCTTAGCCTTGGGAGGGGAGAGGTAGCGTCCCAGCTTGTCCTTGTCCACATCCACCATCAGAGTGCCGTGGTGATAGGCATGGACTTTATCCTGATAGAAAGCATTGCCGGAGAATTTTCTGCCCTCTGCCAGCAAATCATTGCGGCCGGACTTTTCCGCCTGAATACCGGCCAAAGCGCAGGCTTCCTTAATCACATCCACCTGCTTGTCCAGGTCATAATCCTCTTTGCACATCACAAAGGTAAAGTTCAGATTCCCAAGATCGTGATAGACAGCACCACCGCCGGACAGCCGGCGGGACAGCGTGCCGCCTTCTTCTTCCAGCAAAGAGGTGCGGCACTCCAGCCAAGCGTTCTGATTCTTGCCGATAACCACGGTGTTAAGATTTTGCCAAAGATATAACATGGCTTCGCCGGGCTGCATGGCGTCCATCAGCACCTTTTCCGCTGCCAAATTCTCATGGGGGTTGGTGCCTTGTGCATTGTAAATAAAAATCTTGTGAATCATTTGGTCACCTCGTTGAGAAGATGGTTTTATTATAATGGACAGCGTTTTTTTCGTCAATAAAAATATACTTTTTGGTGTTAAATTATAGTTGACAAATGTTAAAATCGGATGTTATAATTCTGATAATAGCACAAACTTATAACATGAGGTAACACCATGAACCGAATCAGACAGGATAGGATCAAAGAATATATCGAAGAGAAAAATGTAGTTACCATTAAGCAGCTGCAGGAATTGTTTCCGGATGTGTCGTTGATGACCATTCACCGGGATCTGGATACCCTGGAGGCGACCGGTGCCATTGTGAAGTTCCGGGGCGGCGCCAGATCTGTGCGTTATGCCGGTGATCCGGAGTTCAATGTGCGCATGCGGGATAACAACTCCGGCAAGCTTCTGATCGCCCGGAAGGCCATGGAGCTGATCCAGCCCCATTCCTCCATTTTCCTGGATGCCAGTACCACCAATCTGTCCCTGGCCCGGAATCTGCCGGATATGAACCTGAATATTTTCACCACCGGTCCCAGCATCGCGCTGGAACTTTGCCGGCTGCATAATCCCGTGGTTACCCTGTGCTGTGGCACCATTAACCGCAAAAACCTGGCACTTTCCGGACAAAACACCCTGGAAATGCTGGAAAAAATAAACATTGATATGGCCTTTATCGGCGTTTCCGGCTGCAGTGTGGACTCCGGTTTTACCTGCGGCACCGAAGGAGATATGCTGGTAAAGCGCCTGGTGATTCAAAAGGCACGCACCAGCGTTGTCATGTGCACCCAGGAGAAGCTCCGCTGCCTGATGCCCTATACCTTCGCCACCATGAAGGATGTGGATTACCTGATCTCCGATGCTCCGATGCCTGAGCCCTTCCAGCTGGCGGCAAAGGAGTTTGGAACCGTTCTTCTATAAGTAAATTCTCCAGGCCTGCCGGAAAAACGGCAGGCCTTTCCATGTTTTGGTAGAATTTGCACTTGACTCACTTGTTACATGGTGTTATAATTAACATGCTATAACAATGGATAACTCTGAAAGTCTGCGCATTTTTCGATGCTTGAATTTCAGGGGGACCATAAAAATAAAGGAGGATATACCTTTGGCAAACGCAGTAATTATGCCCAAGGCTGGCATCACTGTTGAATCCTGTATCATCGGTGAGTGGCTGAAGAACGTGGGCGATCAGATCAATGTAGGCGACATCCTGTTCACTTACGAGACTGACAAGGCTTCTTTTGAATGCGAATCCACCGCAGCCGGCACTCTGCTGGAGATCTTCTTCGAGGCTGGTGACGAAGTTCCCTGCCTGCAGAATGTCTGTGCAATCGGCAACCCCGGCGAAGACACCTCCGCTCTGAAGGGCGGCGCTGCTTCCACCGAAGCACCTGCTGAGGCTCCCGCCGCAGCACCCGCAGCCGCTGCTGCTCCCGCTGCACCCGCTGCTGTCGCTACCAAGGCACAGGGCATCCTGATGCCCAAGGCTGGTATCACCGTCGAGTCCTGCATCATCGGCGAATGGCTGAAGCAGGTTGGCGACCAGATCAAGGTTGGCGATATCCTGTTTACTTACGAAACTGACAAGGCTTCCTTCGAGTGCGAGTCCACTGCTGAAGGCGAGCTGCTGGCTATCTTCTACGAAGCAGGCGACGAAGTTCCCTGCCTGGAGAACGTCTGTGCTGTCGGTCCTCACGGCGAGCCCACTGACTGCCTGAAGGGCATCGGCGGTACTCCCGCTCCCGCAGCTGCTGAAGAAGCTCCCGCTGCAGCACCCGCTGCTGAGGCTGCTCCCGTTGCTGCCGGTGTTGAGACTGTTATCATGCCCAAGGCTGGTATCACTGTTGAGTCCTGCCTGATCGGCGAATGGCTGAAGAAGGTCGGCGACCAGATCAAGATCGGCGACGTCCTGTTCACCTACGAGACCGACAAGGCTTCCTTCGAGTGCGAGTCCACCGCTGAAGGCGAGCTGCTGGAGATCCTCTATCAGGAAGGCGACGAAGTTCCCTGCCTGGAGGCTGTCTGCAAGATCGGTGTTAAGGGCGCTGCTGTTGCTGCTGCTCCCGCATCCAATGCAAACGCTGCTGTCTCTCCCAGAGCACGCAAGCTGGCTGCTACCGCAGGTGTTGACGCAACCCTGGCTACCGGTACCGGCCCCAACGGCCGCATCATCGAGCGCGATGTTCGCGAGCTGATGGCTAATCCCCCCGTGGTTGCTGCTGCTCCCGCTGTGGCTGCACCCGCTCCCGCTGCTGCACCTGCACCCGCTGCTGCTCCCGCTCCCGTGGCTGCTGCTCCCGAGGCAGAGGCAGAGTACAAGGATGTGAAGTTCTCCGGCATCCGCCGCGCAATCAGCAAGTCCATGATGACTTCTATGCACGGTATGGCTCAGCTGACTCACAACACTTCCTTCGACGCTACCACCATTATGAACTACCGCAAGCAGCTGAAGGCTGCCGGCGGCGAGTACGCAGGCATTACCCTGGGCGATATCGTTCTGTACGCTGTTTCCCGTACCCTGCTCAACTACCCCGACCTGAACGCAAACATGCTGGATGACAACAACATCCGCCTGTTCAACCATGTCAACCTGGGTGTTGCTGTGGATACTCCCCGCGGCCTGATGGTTCCCACCATCCGTCATGCTGACGAGATGAGCCTGCTGGAGATCTCCAAGGCTGTTAAGCAGCTGGCTGCTGAGTGCCGTGACGGCGCTATCAGCCCCGACAAGCTGTCCGGCGGTTCCTTCACCGTTTCCAACCTGGGCAACATGGGCGTCGAGTCCTTCACTCCCGTTATCAATCCTCCCCAGACCGGTATCCTGGGCGTCTGCGGCACCATCGACCGCGTACGCAAGGGCAAGGACGGCGGCATCGAGCTGTATCCCGCTATGGGCCTGAGCCTGACCTACGA
>JAFOBK010000208.1 GCA_017381835.1 Oscillospiraceae bacterium
AGTTGGTAGAGTACCCGGTTCATACCCGGCCTGTCACCTGTTCGAGTCAGGTCGCCGCTACCAGGCCCGTTGGTCAAGCGGTTAAGACACCGCCCTTTCACGGCGGTAACATGGGTTCGATTCCCGTACGGGTCACCAAAAAAACTCCTCACCATTCGGTGAGGAGTTTTTTTGCTTACCCGAGGGAATCGAAGATTCCTATTCCACAGTCCGGTGGACTGTGGATCGCCGACGGCTGGACGGCGGCGACACCTATATTTTTGCCTTTAGGCAAAAATGCAAACGATTCCCGTACGGGTCACTATCATCGTGTCCACTGGACACTTTCTTAGTCCGTGGGAGGTTCTCGTCGAATCATGAACTGCATATAGAAAACCTCCCGGCACGATGTGCCGGGAGGTTTGTTTATGTATTTTACGCATCCTCTCTGCGGAAGGCGGTCCACTTTTTACAAATCGCAAAGCAAATCAGTGCGCCTGCCAGGGCAATGCCGATCCAAAGGGTGGTGGTACCGGCCCAGCCCAGGGACAGGGACAGCAGCGCAGTACCGTAGGTAGACAGCGCACTTCCCAAATAGGTGCAGCTGTTAAGTACACCGGATACCAGACCCACACGGCCAAACCGACGGAACTGACGGGGTACCATGCCGATCAGCACAAAGTTGACACCATGCATGCAACCTGCCAGAGCGGCCATAAACAAAGCCGTCAGCAGCACGCTGCGGGACATGACCAGTGCTACAAGAATGGCCGCAACAGTACCGATAGCGAAGATCACACCGGAAGTAACTGCCTCATGGGAGGACAGCTTCCGGAACAGCCATGCGGCAGCCTGGGAACAGAGAATCTGGAAAATGGGCAGCAGAACACCGGTGAGGATGGCGGAAGAACTGTCCAGACCAAAACTTTCGCATACGAAGGTGGGCATCCAGTTGGTGACACCGTCCCGCAGCGCACCTTGCAGCACAATGGCCACCATCACAAGGCCCATCAGCAGCAGAACATGCTTGGTGAAGGGCTCCGCGGTGCTGGTTTGAGGTTTTTCTTTCTCAGAGACATGGCGTGCCTCTTTGTCTCCAAACCAAAGACCGAACAGCACTTTCCACAGCACAGCCATTGTCAGCGCGGCCATGCCGCTGAAGGCAAACACGGTCTGAAAACCGCTGAGCCGGATCAGCAGCGGAGAGCAGGTGTACACCAGAATGGTGGCAAAGGCGCTGCCCCAGTTGACCCAAACGCAGGCACGGCTGTAGGCATCCTGGTTTAAATGGATCGCCATGATTGCCACCAGCGGAGGCCACATACATGCCTGGGCAAAGCCGTTGATAGCCCAGAGCAGGGGGAGCAGCCGGGCATTTTCCAGCATGGATACGCTGAGGTTCATGGCGGAAGTCAGCAGGAAACCCACCAGAATGATGTTCTGCGGTTTGAACCGGTCACCCAGCCAGCCGCTGAGGATCTGACCGCTGCCATAGAAGATGGAGCATAGCGTCAGCGCCAGGGCAGCAGTTTGACGGGCGGTAAAGCCGGACTGTACCAGATCCACCATAATGGCCGCCAAATTGATCCGGGACAGATAGCTGACAAAATAGACCGCTGTACATAGGAAGGTCAATCGGGTAAACTGCTTGTTTTTCACAGAGAAAGCGCCTCCTTCAGAAGCTCTGCAATTGCCCGCATTTGCGCTTCATCTGCCTTGTTCACCTTCCGGTCATAGGTGAGGAAGCCGTTGATCTCGTCTTCTACATCGGAAACCTGGGTGATGATGGCGGCACACAGACCGTTCTTTGCGGCGGGAATCACCTTTTCCCGATAGAGCTTATCCACAGATTCCCGAAAATGTTCTTCACTCTTGCAGGCTTTGTAACCATAGGCATTGCCGGTGTTGAACAGATGGCCCTCTGCGGGATAGGCATAACCGCCGAACTCACTGAGTACCAAAGGCTTGTCGGATACGTTCAGGGTGCTCCAGGGGGTAAAGTAAATGTGCCGGCTGTCCACATCGGACTTTTTCTGCCGGAACCAGCCGGAGGTGGCATCGATGATACGGCTGCTGTCTAAGGTTTTGAACCGTTCATAGACCGCTTCACTGTCAAACTGTCCCCAACTCTCGTTGAAAATGGTCCAGTAGAGAATGCAGGGATGGTTTTTCAGCTGACGGACAGTAGCTTCCATGCACCGCAGGAATTCCTTGCGGGTGTTTTCGTCCGGATGCATATGCTTGTCATTGAGCTTCTGAATGCCGATGGTGGGCAACGCCGTATCCCGCAGGAAATTGTAGTCGCCGTTGTTGACCATGTCCTGGAATACCACCATGCCCAGCTTGTCGCACTGGTAGTAGAATTCCTCCGGCTCCACCTTGATATGCTTACGCAGGGTGTTGAAGCCAAGCTTCTTCATTTCTGTGATATCTCTTGCATAGCACTCCGGCTTTGCGGGGGTAAAGATGCCATCGGGCCAGTAACCCTGATCCAAAAGGCCGTGGAAGAAGTAGGGCTTGCCGTTGAGGCACAGACGAGGAATGCCGTTCACAGTCTTACTCTCGATGGTGCGCAGGGCAAAATAGCTCTGTACCCGATCGGATTGGGTTTCAATAGTGAAATCATAAAGATAAGGATCCTCGGGACTCCACAGGTGGGGATCTTCAGGCACAATTACAGCCTTGCCCCTGACCAGGGGATATTCCTTACCCTCGCACAGCACGGTTCCATCCAGCGCGGGGGTGGTGACGACGGTGGCTTTTGTCAGATCCACCTGAATATCCAGTTTCTCAATGTAGGTTTCCGGCACGCTTTCCAGCCACACCGTCTGCCAAATACCGGAAACAGGGGTGTACCACATACCGCCCCGCTTGAGAGTCTGCTTACCGTAGGGGTGGATCTGATTCTTCAGATCATCGTGGCAGCGGAATTTGATTTCATTTTCTCCGGCAACCAGTGCATCGGTGATATCAAAGGTGATTGTCCAATAACCGCCGGTGTGACAGCCGACCTTTTTGTCATTTACAAAGCAGTAGAGGTGCTGGTCGGCGGCACCAATGTGCAGCAGAACGCGGCCTTTTTGAAAAGAATCCGGCAGGGTAAACTTGCGGCGGTATGCCAAAGCGCAACCTTCGGGGAAATGTTCGTGGATACCGGACAGCAGGCTTTCCGGACAGAAAGGCACCCGGATAGATTTGTCATAGTTTTTGGGAAATGTATTGGAACCAACCCCAAACTCCCACTCACCATTCAGGTTTACATAACTATCCCGTTTTAACTGAGGGCGGGGATAAACCTGCCAGGGAATTCCCGTTAACGTTTCTCCCTCGGGGGTATACAGATTATGGAGCATTATGCATTCTCCTTTTTCAGCTTTTTAAACAGCGGCATCAGCACCACCCAGATGAAGATGGCGGCAATGAAAGCGGCCAGGAAGATATTCCGGTTGGGGATAAAGGAGGTGGTGCCGTCATCATTCAAAATGGTTTCTGCATTTTTCAGAACAGCAGCACCGATAGCGGGACCGATCACACCGGGAATCAGCACCTGGCCCACGATCCGCAGACCCTGGAACATGCCGGCCTTGCCAGCGGGAGTCTTGTCACGGATGATAGCGCCGAACATAGCCATACCGGCCAGATAGCCGCACATCATGATGAGGCTTCCCAGGAAAACGGGAACGGTGTGGCGGAAGAAATAGAGCAGCACAAAGCCTGCCATCAGCATGGCAAGGGGCAGAATAACAGCAGAGCGGAATCCCTTCTTGTCATACTGCTTGCCGTAAAAGAAAGTAAATGCGGCAGCCAGCACAATGGCGGGGGCGAAAATCAGCACATAGTTGTCCATGCCCAAAGTCACGGTGTAATAGAGGATCAAATAGGGCATGAAGATCTGAATGGCAATGCCGAAAACGGCATAGGCAGCCAGCGCCAGGTAAAGCTCCGGATTGGACTTTACCACGGGAGGCAGGAAACCGTAAAACAGATTCTTGAAGTAGTTTTCGTTGCCGCTGGTATCCAGCTTCGGCTCGCTGATCAGCCAAAAACCGGCAATACCCAAAGCGGTGACCACAGAGCCGATGATCAGGAAGATGGCGGTCCAGCTTTCGGATTTACCCAGGTCAAAGCCCATAAAGCCGCCGAATACGGCCAGGATTGCCAGCAGCGGCATCATGGAGTTGATACCCTCCACGGCACCACGGTTGGTCTCGTCGGTGGAGTCGGTAAGCCAGGCATTGAAGCAGGCGTCGTTGGCGGAGGAACCGAAGAAGGTCATAACGCAGTCCAAAATGATGGTCAGGCTCACGCCCACAGCTGCTGCGGAGGCATAGGGGAAGAGCTTTCCGATCACATCCACCCGAACCAAAGAGAAGCTGAGGATGGAGATGCCCCAGAGGATGTAACCGCCGCAGATAAAGAGCTTCCGCTTACCGATCTTATCGGAAAAAGCACCTACAAGCAGCGTGGTTACCGTGGCAGCTACGGCAGAAGCGGCTACCATACCGGAGATCGCTTCGGCGCTGGCACCAAACATCTTGTAGATAAATACATTAAAATACATATTTTCCATGACCCAGGCGATCTGTCCAACCAGGGAGAAGATCACAAGGGAAGCCCAAAATTTGGGGGAAGCTTTTGTCTTACCCATAAAAGCACCTGCTTTCCAGTTAATAAAATCAGTATATCACAGGGAAAAAGTCAATGCAAGAAAGAGAAAGATGCGGACAAAAAAGTCCCCGGGAATCCCGGGGACTTGCTGTATATTATTCGCCCACAGCCTTGTTGGTGAGCATGGTGTAGACCTGCTTCAATGTGCTGGGTTTACCCATGTGGGCTTTCTTTTCGCCCATGATCATGCTGCGGTCGCCGGCAGTGACCCATTCGGGATTGCTGGGGCCGTTGGGATTGCCCTTCTTGGCAAAATTGCAAAGATAGCGAACCATCAGGTCGGAAAGTTCCCGATCCTTCTCCTCAAAGGGTCTCCAGCCGTTGTCCAGGGTGCCGAACCAGTACCACAGATCAGCGGAGTGCCAGGCGCCGTGCTTGTCGCCGGGGAGCTGCCGCTCAAAGTACCAGGCATAACTGGGAACCTCCTGGGCTTTGCACCAGTTCTTGCCCATGGCATACAGCATAGGGGGCATCAGATCCTGGCTGTTGCAGCCGGCCATGTAAGGGATCCGGTGTTGTTCATCCTTTGCCAAAATATCCACACCGCTGCCGGTGAGCAGACGGCCATCCAGGCAGGGGGAGCAGGCCTGACCGCCGCCCTTAACTTCCTTTTTGGTCTGCTGCCAGGCGGCAAACAGCGTGTCGGGAGAAACGGCACGGAATTCTGCCAAAGTCTTGCAGCCGCAATTTGCCATGACAGCATGCCAGAAATCGTAGAATTTTTCAGGAGAAGCCGGTGTCATCAGCTTGCTGACACCGCCGCCGCTGGAGAGAACGGCTTTCTGGAACAAACCCTTTGTCAGAGGACTCAGACAATGCTGCTGGACGCTCATAGCGCCGGCAGACTGACCCATAATGGTGATGTTCTTCGGGTCACCGCCAAATGCGGCAATATTGTCTTTGACCCAGGAAATAGCGGTCATCTGGTCGTAGAGACCGTAGTTGCCGGTGTGGCCGGCTTCTTCCTTCAGTTCCGGCAGAGTCACAAAACCCATGGGTCCCAGCCGGTAGTTGATGGTCACGGCGATCACATTCTCCTTAGGCCAAACGGGGCCATCAAAATGCTTTTCGTGGCCGCAGCCGCCGGTAAAACCGCCGCCGTGGATGTACACGATGACGGGGAGGTTGTCGCCGTCCTTGGCTTCCTCAGGTGTCCAGATATTCAGGAACAGGCAGTCCTCATCGTAAGTATAGACTTCACCTTTGCGGAATTCATTATAGTAGAAATACTTCTTTTCGTTCAGCTCTTCGTCATAAAATGCCCGGGGCTGATAGGAGCAGTTGCCGTATGCGGTGGCATCGTAAATACCCTCCCAGCCGGTTACCTGAACGGGGTATTCCCAGCGGCCGGCGGTGGCATAGCGGATGCCCTTGTAAGCGGAGGTACCGGCGACTCTGCCGGAGCAGCCCCGGACCTCACCGCAGGGTGTTGTTACAATATAATCCATGGTGATTTACCTCTTAACCGTGCTTGGGGGCAGGGCCGCCGGGCATGGTAATACCCAGCTCAGCCAGATACTTACCCATTCTGCTGGTGGATTTATCCACAAACTGAAGTGCGCCGAAGATCCGGTACAGCCAGTCCGCGCTCATATCCAGCCACTTGGCATAGGAAGCGTTCAGCATCTGACTGCTTCCGTCTGCGGTGGTCTCGTCTGCCAGGGCATAGCCGTGGGGGCCGTGCTGGAAGATGTGCAGCTCATAGCCAAGACCCAGAGAAGCGTACTTTTGCGCAACGGGCAGCGCACCGAAGTTGGTGAGCATATCCTCCGCAGTGGCTGCCAGGAACACGGGAGGCGCTTCCTTGGTTACATGGTTCAGCAAGGAGACATATTGTGCATCCTCATCGGTGGCGGTTTCCTTGCCGGTGAGCAGCTTGATCATGTAGTCCACACCGGGCAGATTGGGCAGCTGGACGGCGGGATAATTCAGTACCATGGCATTGGGCTTGTTTTCACCTATGAGACCGGCAGCAAAGGCTACATGGCCGCCGGCGGAGAAACCGCAGGTGGCAATTTTGCCGGGATCAATGTGCCATTCTTCCGCATGCTCCCGCAGAAGCTTGACCGCCCAGTCCACTTCCTTCCAGGGTGCAAACTCCTTGGCATCAAAACCGGTGGAGTAGCGCAGAACGAAAGCATGGAAACCCTTGGCGGCATAGCGCAGAGCGATGGGTTCACCTTCACGGGGAGAGCAGTATACATAGCCGCCGCCGGGGCAGACGATCACAGCGGGACGGCATACATCCTGACCCAGGGTGATATCGGCATCCAAAAGATAGCCTTCCAGGGTTGCTTCCGGATGATCGGGGCAGGTTATTTGAATCAGTTTCATAACAATTCCTCCGTATTTGTCATTCTGAGCGAGGCTTGCCGAGTCGAAGAATCTACGCACGAATTGACTGCGAAGATCCTTCGATTCGCTTCGCTCACTCAGGATGACAGTGTGTATTACCGATTGTTCCAGGCAGAGGGCATCCAGGGGTAATTGGCCTCGTTCTGACGGCCGTAGACCTCCAGCTTCTGCAGCTGCTCCACTACATGGGGCATATCCATCCGGTCAACCATGTCGCAGATGAGCTTAGCGCCGGTTTCTGCCATCTTGTCACGGGTTTCTATGTCGGGGATGTCGGGAGTGGGCATGTGGTCGGAATTCTCACCGAAGCAGTAGCCTACAGCCGCGCTCTGATAACCCAGGGCAAACAGATCGTTGAAGGGTGCGCAGGACTGGGGAACAGGGTCAGCAAAACCGGTGACCAGAGGCACATCCTCCAGGCGGTTCATGATCTTGTATGCGCCCACGGTGATATCGTGGAAGGCAAGGAAGCTGGTGAACAGATCCTTGCACTTGTTCATGTGCATCATGGCATCCATATACAGAATGGGTACACCGGTTTCGTCATAGAAGTCACGGATCATGGGGCAGATGGTCATGTGGGCGGGGCCGTGGAAGCTGATGTAGACCTGACGCTTGAAGCCCAGCCGCAGCAGACTTCTGGCGATGGCGCCCAGATAGTCAATACCCTGGCGGACGGTGACCTGAACGGTACCCCGGCCGGAAGCGGTGGCACCGGCATAGAAATAGGGAAGACCGGTGAGTACCAGACCGTCGCAGGCTTCCGCCATCTTCAGCGCGTAGGCCTCGGAAATCACGGTCTCGCA
Organism: Oscillospiraceae bacterium; assembly: GCA_017381835.1. The sequence goes on from JAFOBK010000208.1 coordinate 7,809, forward strand.
ATCCAGGGGGAAGCCGCCGTGCATTTCGGTGGTACCAACGGGAACGATGATAATGTCATTGTGCTTCAGATAATCCTGAACCTCGGAGTTGAGCATCTTGCCAAGAATTCTTGTACGCATAAGTGTTCTCCTTTCGGGAAAGGGTGATTCATATCAACTGTTGCAGGCTGGGAACATACCCTCACCCTACATTATAATTTATAACACAAAGTAGAATAAAATGGAAGAACGGCACGGCATAAGCCGTGCCGTTTCCGGTAAAACGATTATTCAGCGGATTCGGTCTTTGCAGCCAGCTTCTTAGCAGCCATTTCTGCGCGGACTTCGGGAGTGATATTCCAAACGAACTTGAAGGCAGCCCAGGAACCTAGGATGAACACAGCGGGAACCAGAACGCACAGAACCTTCAGACCCATGATGGTGCCTGCGGACTGAACAGCAGCGGTGCCTTCGTAGCCGATCCATGCCAGACCGTACAGAGCGCAGCCCTGGCCGATGGTCTGACCCAGACGGCGGGACAGATTGAAGGTGCCGTAGATGGAACCCTCGGTACGCTTGCCGGTGATGTGCTCATTGTAGTCGATGGCTTCACCAACCAGACCCCACTGCATCTGAATGGAGACCATAGCAAAGCCGGAGCCGATACCCAGAACAACGCCGTGAACCAGGGGAGGAACTTCCATGGTCAGGTGCATTACGAACAGAGCAGCGCAAATGCCGCCGCCGATCAGCAGGGAGTAGCGGATCAGCTTTTCCAGACCCAGCTTCTTACAGATGAAGGGCACCAGGATCATGGAGCCGATCATGAAGGGAGAAGACAGAGCGGATGCGATGGACTGGTAAGTAACATCGTGGTAAACAGCGGAGTACATGTACATACCCAGGGTCTGGGTTGCATACTGCATCAGGCAGATGCAGACACCGTGGATGCACAGAGCAACGAAGGGACGGTTCTTCTTGACAACTTCCAGGATGTCGGAGAACTTGATGTCGTCAGCCTTGACATCTTCACCAACAGAAGTACGCTCCTCGGTGAAGTAGTAATGCAGGAAGCAGATGATAAAGCCAATCACAGCGCAGACGATACCGGCGATGGTGTAGCCGATGGACTCTCTGTCGCCGAACATACCCACGATGACAGGGCCGGCCAAACCGGGCAGCATGTTGCCAATCATGGAGCCGACGCCACGGGCAGAGGACAGGGATGCGCGCTCGGAGTCATTGGTGGATAT
>JAFOBK010000209.1 GCA_017381835.1 Oscillospiraceae bacterium
AGCTGTTCATCCAGCGTTTCTCCGCCAACAAGGCCAAGGCCAAGCAGGCTACCGCAAGACGTAAGCTGCTGGATAAGCTGACTGTCGAAGAAATGCCCTGCTCCACCCGCCGCTATCCCTTTGTCGGCTTCCAGCCTGAGCGTGAACTGGGCAAGGACATTCTGACCGTTAAGGATGTTTCCGTCACCGTGGACGGCGTCAAGCTGCTGGATAAGGTCTACTTCAGCGTTGGCAAGAATGATAAGATCGCATTCGTCGGTGAAAACGAGCTGGCGCAGACCGCTCTGTTCCAGATCCTCATGGGCGAGCTGGAGCCCGATGAAGGCTCCATCAAGTGGGGCATCTCCACTTCCCGCAGCTACCTGCCCAAGGATAACTCCAAGTACTTTGAAGGCAACAAGGAAGAGCTGGTGGATTGGCTCCGTCAGTACTCTGTGAAGAAGGACGATGTGTACCTGCGCGGCTTCCTGGGCAGAATGCTGTTCTCCGGCGATGACGCTTTCAAGAGCGTGGAAGTTCTGTCCGGTGGTGAGAAGGTTCGCTGCATGCTCTCCAAGATGATGCTGAGCGGCGCTAACGTTGTGCTGCTGGACCAGCCCACCAACCATCTGGACATGGAATCCATTCAGGCTGTCAACAAGGGTCTGGAAGCATTCCCCGGCGTTGTCCTGCTTGCCTCCCACGACCACGAGATGCTGGACTCCGTTTGTAACCGTGTTATTGCCTTCCAGCCCGACGGCACCATCATCGACCGCTACGGCACCTACGATGAGTACCTGTTCTGGATGAGCCAGCAGAAGGAGAAGAACTAATGGAAAAGATTCTCGATATTATCACTGCCAAAATGCAGAAAGCATTTGAAGAAGCCGGTTATGAGGCTTCCTTCGGCCGGGTCACCGTTTCCAACCGTCCCGACCTGTGCGAATACCAGTGCAACGGCGCCCTGGCTGCCGCAAAGACCTACAAGTGCGCTCCCATTCAGATCGCCAAGGCTGTTGCTGAGAAGCTGGACGCTGCCGACTTCTCTATGATCGACGCTGTCATGCCCGGCTTCATCAATCTGAAGCTGTCTGACGCTTTCCTGCAGAACTATCTGGAGCAAATGCGTACTTCCGACGCCTTCGGTGTCAACAAGACCGGCACCGGCAAGACCATTGTGGTGGACTACGGCGGCCCCAACGTTGCCAAGCCCCTGCATATCGGCCACCTGCGCTCTGCCATCATCGGAGAGAGCATCAAGCGCCTGTACAAGTTCTTCGGCTACAACACCATCGGCGACATTCACCTGGGCGACTGGGGTCTGCAGATGGGTCTGATCATCACCGAGCTGCAGGAGCGCAAGCCCGATCTGTGCTACTTTGATCCCGACTACACCGGCGAATATCCCGAGGAAGCACCCTTCACCCTGGCTGAGCTGGAAGAGATCTATCCCGCTGCTTCCGCTAAGAAGAAGGAAGACGAAGCCTTTGCAGACCGCGCCCACACCGCTACCTTCGAGCTGCAGTCCGGTCGCCGCGGTTACCGCGCTATCTGGCAGCACATCATGAAGATGTCCGTTGCCGACATGACCCGCATCTACGACAACCTGGATGTCCACTTTGAGGCATGGCTGGGTGAAAGCGACGCCGATCCCTTCATCCCCGCTATGGTTGAGGATTTCAAGGCAAGAGGCATTGCTGTGCAGAGCGAAGGCGCATGGGTCATTCCCGTGGCAGAGGAGTCCGATAAGAAGGAAGTGCCTCCCTGCATTCTGGTGAAGTCCGACGGCTCCGCTATCTACGCTACCACCGACCTTGCTACCATGATCCAGCGTATGCAGGACTTCAAGCCCGACGAGATGTTCTACATCACCGACGGCCGTCAGTCCCTGCACTTTGAGCAGGTCTTCCGTGCAGCCCGTAAGGGCGGCATTGTTCCCGCTGACTTTCCCCTGACCCACCTGGGCTTCGGCACCATGAACGGCAAGGACGGCAAGCCCTTCAAGACCCGTGACGGCGGCGTTATGCGTCTGGAGCAGCTGATCAGCGATATGACCGAGTTCGTCCGGGCAAAGGTCGTGGAGAACAAGATCGTTGCTGACGAGGAAGTGGATGCTACTACCGCAAAGATCGCCCTGGCAGCGCTGAAGTACGGCGACCTTTCCAACCAGCCCACCAAGAACTATATCTTCGACATGGACAAGTTTGCCGCATTCGAAGGCAACACCGGTCCTTACATTCTCTACACCATCGTCCGTGTCAAGTCCATCCTGGCAAAGTACGGCGCTTGGGAGAACCTCTCCATCGCCCCCGCCGCAAATGCATCTGCAAAGGATCTGATGCTGGCCATCACCAAGTTCGGCCCCACCATGGAAGCTGCTCTGAAGGCTGCCGCTCCCAACATGGTCTGCGCTTACATTTACGAGCTGGCCGGCTGCGTCAACAAGTTCTATCATGAGACCCGCATCCTCACCGAGGAGGATGAGACCCTCAAGGCAGGCTACATCGCCCTGATCGGCCTTGCCAAGAACATCCTGGAGACCTGCATTGATATCTTAGGTTTTACTGCACCTGATAAGATGTAACCGCCAAAAGGCCCCCTTGTGCAAAGGGGGCTGGCAAAAATCTTTGATTTTTGACTGGGGGATTGTCCATTTTATCAATCCCTCCGTCTCCGCTTTGCGGAGCCACCTCCCTTTACACAAGGGAGGCTTTTTCTTTGCTTTTCCATCACATTGTGTTATACTGAAGAAAAGGAGGTGAACCCATGCGTTTTCGGAAAGTATATTTGGAAATTTCCAACATCTGCAATTTAAGCTGCCGGTTTTGCCCCGGCACCAAGCGGCCTAAAAAGGCCATGACAGCAGAGGAATTATCCGCTCTGCTGCCGAAAATCCGTCCCTATACGGATTTCTTATACTTCCACCTCATGGGCGAACCTTTGCTTCACAAGGATTTGGAGCGTTTTTTGGCGCTTGCCGGCGACCATGGATTCAAAGTGATCCTCACCACCAACGGCACGCTGTTAAAAAAGCAGCAGGAGATGCTGCTGCGCTCCCCTGCCCTTCACAAGATCAATATTTCCCTTCATGCTTTCGAGGCCAACGATCTTTCTGTGCCTTTTGAAGAATACCTTCATGATTGCTTTGCTTTTGGTAACGCTTCCGCCGGACAGAAGCTGGTGGTCTACCGGCTTTGGAACAACGGCGGCGAAGACACCCAAAACAAAGAAATTCTCGACACCATGGAAAGGTTTTTCCCCGAGGAATGGGTCAAGGAGCGGCTTGGCACGAGAATTGCCCACCGCACCTACTTAGAATACGGCGATAAATTCGACTGGCCGGATCTTGCCGCCCCCGAGGGCAGCCAAAAGGTCTTCTGCTACGGTCTGCGGGATCAGCTGGGTGTCCTCTGCGACGGCACCGTTGTCCCCTGCTGCTTAGACCATGACGGCGACCTGGCGCTGGGTAATCTGCTTCATCAGGACATGGAAGAAATCCTGGCATCTCCCCGGGCAAAGGCCATTTACGAAGGCTTCTCCCATCGGGAGGCCGCTGAAGAACTCTGCCGCAAATGCGGCTACGCCCGCAGATTTAGCTAAAAAGGCTCCCCTTGTCAGGGGAGCTGTCAAAAATCTCTGATTTTTGACTGGGGGGTAGTTCTCTCCCCCAGTCTGCTTCGCAGCCAGCCCCCTCATCAGAGGGGGCCTTTTCTTATTCCTCAATTCCCTGCACTTCCAGTAGTTCCAGCACCTGCTGGCCTCTTGCGGTCAGCGCAATGCTGCCGTGCACGGGATATCCTTTGTAAGCGCTCATATCCGCACCGGGCAGCGGATCATAGGTAATATCGATGAGCATCTTTTTCTCAAGGCACTGAATCACCAGGCTCATGATTTCCTTTTCACTTTCTCCGTTTTCCAGGTACACCGGAATCATATCGCTCATTTTTCTTGCCACCGGCAAAAAGGAATACTGCCCCAGCTCCCGCAGGAAGCGAATCTCCTCCATGGTCAGTTCCAGACCCTGACCGCAGCCGCCGCAGGTGCTGCACTTTTCACAGCTTCCACTGCAATTGCCACAATTTCCCATCTTCCCATCCTTTCCACATTGCAAGAATCCCCTTAACAAGGTATAATACTACTATAATCTCACAAAGGAGTGTACTTTATGTCTATTATCCATATTACCGCAGAAAATTACGAAGCGCAAGTACTGAATGCAGAAGGCAAGGTTCTGCTGGACTTTTGGGCTCCCTGGTGCGGCCCCTGCCGTATGATCGCCCCCTTCCTGGAGGAGATCGCAGCCGAGGACGAGTCCGTCACCATCGGCAAGATCAATGTGGACGAGGAAATGGCTCTGGCTGCCCAGTTCGGCATCGTCAGCATTCCCACCCTGGTTGTGATGGAAGGCGGCAAGGCTGTCCAGACCGCCGTGGGCTACCGTCCCAAGGCTGACATTCTGAAACTGCTGAAATAAGGCCGCATCGGCACCCCCGGCAGGGATATAAATAAAGCCTCCCCTTACACAGGGGAGGCTTTTTATATTGTATTACACTTCGATCAGCTCGTACTCACGGCTGCCGATGCCATGCTCAGCAGCGATCTCGATGGTGTGAATACCATGACGGCTCTCGATACGCTCCAGCAGGTGGGGCTTACCGGGGTCGGTGCAGGCGTAAACCAGATCTACGCAAGCCTGGTCGATAGCTACGGGGTCTTCACTGATCAGAATGCCGATATCCGCAATGCAGGGATCCTCTGCCACATCGCAGCAGTCGCAGTCAACGCTCATGTTCTTCATAACATTGATGTAGACAGCGTTGCCCTTGAAGAACTCAACAACAGAAGAAGCAGCGTCAGCCATGGACTCCAGGAAGGAATCCTGATCACGATCCCAGAAGTGAGCGGGATCGCCAACACCGTGGATGTAGCCCTTGCCGTAAGAGGATGCAAAGCCGATAGACAGCTGCTTCAGCGCACCGCCGAAACCGCCCATGGGGTGGCCCTTGAAGTGGCTGAGGATCAGGGTGGAATCGTAGTTGACAATGTCCTTACCAACAAAGTTCTTCTGAATCTTCTTGCCGTTGGGGATAGCCAGTTCCAGGTCAGGACCCTGGGCATCCAGCAGGTCAACGGGGTACATGTCGCTCCAGCCGTGATACTTCAGCAGCTGCATATGACGCTCGGTGGTGTTACGGGTGCCTTCGTATGCGGTGTTGCACTCAACAATGGTGCCGCCAACATGATCGAAAATGGGCTTCCAGAAGTCGGGACGCAGGAAGTTCTGATTGCCCTTCTCGCCGGAATGAACCTTGACAGCGATATTGCCGGTCAGCTCCTTACCCAGCAGCTTGTACAGACGCAGAACTGCTTCGGGGGTGATTTCTCTGGTAAAATAAACTTTGGATTTCATAAGGTGGAATCCGCCTTTCAATTAGTTTTCTACTTTGCATTATATCTATAAAATCCCAAATGCGCAACTGCTATTTCGATGGATAATCCCTCAACTTTTCTTTAAAGTAGCTGCAGGAGGGATGCAAATGCAAATTCACTGGAAGAAACTGATCATCGCCCTGGCTCTACCCCTGGCCGTAGGTGGTCTTAGCACCTTGCTCAGCGGCGGCACGGACACCTACGCAGCACTCAATCAGCCGCCCCTTTCCCCGCCGGGTTTTATTTTTCCCATTGTGTGGACCCTTCTTTATCTTCTGATGGGATACGCGTCCTACCGGGTCTATGATTCCGGCGCTCCCCGGGCCGCCAAAAAGCAGGCGCTGACCTTCTACGGCATCCAGCTTTTTCTGAATTTCCTATGGCCCCTTGTTTTCTTCGGCCTGCAGTGGTACTGGGTGGCCTTCGCTGTGCTGGTACTGCTTTGGGTATTCATTTATCTGACCATGTACGCATTCGGCCAGACTGACGATACCGCAGAAAACCTGCTGATCCCCTATCTGCTTTGGGTCACCTTTGCAGGATATCTGAACTTAGGCGTTGCCTTGTTAAACTGACTAACCACGCTGTAGGGGAGGGTCTTGACCCTCCCGCACCCTTACAGTTTAGAACGCACATCGTCTAAAAGCAAAAAGTTTAGGGAGGGTCAAGACCCTCCCCTACTTTTTCATTTCAAAACACGCAAAGCCGCTGCGGTTACAGTTCTTCCACAAAGGCCACGCCGGGAATCGCCTGCACCTTTTCCATCAGCTCCTGATGGTTCTGCCGCTGCTTACCCTTCAGGGTCGCCACATAGGCCCGGACGCCGTCGTTCTGCACATCTTCATATTCCCGCTGCACATCGCTGATATCAATATCGGACTCCCGCATGATCCGCAGGAAATCACCCAAAGAAATCTCCTTCAGCTCAATATACGCTTCCAGCTGCTTGGATTTACGGTGGAGCTTATTGTCCATCTTCTGCAGCAGCGCCATAACCACAAAGACCGCCATTGTTCCGGCAACAGCCGCTTCATAGAAGCCAACACCCAACGCAAGACCCACACCGGCAGCAGACCAAAGACCCGCTGCGGTTGTCAGACCCTTGATCTGATTGCGACGGGTGACAATGATAGTACCGGCACCCAAAAAGCCGATGCCGCTGACTACCTGGGCGCCCATTCGCACCGGATCACCGGTACTTGTCACCTGGTAAATATACTGGTTGGTCAGCATGATCACACAGGCGCCGACGCACACCAGCATGTAAGTACGAAAACCTGCGGGACGGTTCTTCATGCCGCGCTCCAGACCTAAAATGCCGCCTATAAACACTGCAGCAAAAATCCGCAGAAAGACCGACAAAATTGTCACTTCTCTTAATACCATGCCGCCACCCCTTTTTTAGACAATCATACTGATAAATTAATTCCATGTCAAGTATATGACCGCAGAAACAAAAAAGCACGTCATCGCGAGACCGGCTGAAAGCCGGTCGTGGCGATCCGTTCTCCCACATAAGGATGCGGATTGCCGCGTCGCGCTTTGCGCTCCTCGCAATGACGTGATTTTTAGGGTTTTATCTTAGTCCGCAGAAACGATACCGAGCTATACCCAGGAGGCGTTTCGTGTACTGACCAGCCGTGCACGAATTGCCCGCCGGGGCATCCCGGCTTACTTCTCGGCAATTGCCTCGATCTCGCACAGCAGGCCCTTGGGCAGGGTCTTCACTGCCACGCAGCTGCGTGCGGGCTTGGAAACGAAGTACTGCTCATAGACAGCGTTGAAGGCTGCAAAGTCAGCCATATCTGCCAGGAAGCAGGTGGTCTTGAATACCTTGGTGAAGTCAGCGCCGCCGGCTTCCAGAACTGCGCCCACATTCTTGCAGCTCTGATGTGCCTGTGCCTCGATGCCCTCGGGAGCAACGCCGTCAGCGGGGTTGACACCGATCTGACCGGAAGTGTAAACAAAACCGTTCACTTCGAAGCCCTGGCTGTAGGGACCGATAGCTGCAGGTGCATTGGGAGTGTAGATAACTTTCATGATAATTCCTCCATTATTTTTTGTTCCCGGCTCTGGCAGGTGAAGAGAATCACCTGTTTTTCCTGGCCGGATTGTGTTAACAGTTTGAGTATTTCCCTTAAGCGGTCATCATCACACCGCACAAAGGCATCGTCCAGCACCAAAGGTGCTTCCGGTGTCAGGGCTTCGGCAACCGCCATCCGCAGGGCCAGATACAGCTGATCCGCCGTTCCGTCACTGCGCCAAAGGGTACCGTGGAGGGTATCCTCCCCCTCAGCCGCCGTGCTGACACCCAGCTCCTGATCCAGCGCCACACGCTTGTAGCGTCCGCCGGTCATCCGGGTGAATATTTCCTGGGCCCGCTGGGAGATTCTGGGTGCAAACCGCCGCTGCAGTTCCAGCTTGGCCGCATCCAAATTCTGCTGCGCCAGCACCGTAGCCCGATACACTTTCTCCAGCTCTCCGATTCGCAGCTTCACCTTTTCCAGTTGCTGCTGCAGCACCTCTGCCTTACCCAGAGCTTCCATTCTGCCCTGGCACTGACCGGCGCGCAAATGGAGCTGGCGGATCTCCGCCGTCACATCCGACAGGATCCGGTCGGTCTCGGCCATGGTAAAGGTCAGCATATCCGGCGCTTCCGGCGCCGCCGTCTGCCGGCTGGAGCTTTCCAGGGTAGCCACCAGTTCTTCCAGGCGGCTGCATTCTCTGCGCCCATCGGCATAGGCCCGATGCTGCTGCAGCGCTGCCTCCGTTTCCTGGGCAAACCGCAAAGGCGCCACACCGCCGGTGATCTCCTCCTGCCGGTTCAGGATTTCTTTCAGTCCCGTTTCCAAATATGCCACCCGGCTGTGATACTCCGCCATAGCCTTCTCATAGGCCTGGTGAGCGTGGGCATAGCGCTGTGCTTCCGCCTCCCAGCTTTCCGGCTCCAGAGGTGCGTATCTGCGGTAAATCAGCTGTGCTGTTTCCTGCAGCACCTTATTCTTGCGTTTTACGGATTGCTGCAGGGCAATGCCCACAATGGTTACCGCGCATCCGACGATTGCCACATAGGCTGCCTTCATCAGCGCTTGCATATTGTTTTCGCCCCTTGCCATTCCCATTGCTGCCAGTACAATTCCCACTGCCAGCAAAACAAGGCCCAAAATCCAAAGGACGGGGCTGGTTTTTTTCTTTTCCGCCAGCAGTTTTCCATATTCTGCCGCATCCGCTTGTGCCTGCTGCACCACCGTCTCAGCATCCGCACCCCGGAACTGGGGCAGAACTTCCGGCATTGGGGGTGCCGAAGGCTGCATTTGGATTTCCATCTGCAGCGCTTCTTTTTTCTCCTGCAGCTGCTGCAGCTGCAGTTTTTTCATATCCAGTTCTCTGGGTGCCGGCAGACTCCGGCATACGCTCTCCAGCGTCGCCATCCGATCCCGTGCCACTTCCAGCTGGGCCCGGGTCATCGCCAGCTTCCCATGAAAATTCCGGTCTTCTTCATACTGCAGTGCCTGCTTATGATTTAGAAGCTGCGCCTGATAATCTTTCAGCTCTTCCTGGCGCTTTTCCACCGCCGCAGTCTGCAGCTGCAGATTATTCAGTTCTTCCAGCTTCTGCTTCAGTTCCCGCTCTTCGTTTTCCGCCTGGGGAAGCAGGCCGGAGCGGTTAAACCGGCAGCGGTTTTTCAGATCCCGCAATTTTCTTGCCAGGTCATCGGCGCTGCCGGACTCATCGCCGGTGGTCACCAATGCGTTCAGTCTGCGGCGGAGGGTCTCATCCTGGGTCACGGGCATGTCCTTGAGCTTCACAAAACCGGCTCTTGCGAACACGCTCTGCTCCACGCCCAGCAGCTTTTCGCCGCAGTTAGCGGCAGTCAGTTCCGGCACCGGAATGCCGCTTTCCGTCTCATAGGCCTTAAATACGCCGAAAATGCTGCGACCCTTGCTGGAGCGTTCCAAGGTAATATCCCGTCCCTCCCAGCAGATATCCATTCTGCCGGACATGGGCGCACCGGACCAGGGCGCATAGCGCTCCTTGTCCGCAATAAAATCCTTTTTGCTGCGGGAAGAGGTGTCAATGCCGTAGAGCATGGCCAGAATAAAGGCGCACCAGGTACTCTTGCCCCATTCATTGGGAGCTTCGATAATGTTAAGACCCGGTTTCAGGCTCAGGGTCTCATGGCTGAGCTTGCCGAAGGTGGCGGTCATGGAATAAATTCTCACGGCAGCTTCACCTCCTGACCTTCCAGCAGCTGACGGGAGAGTTTCGCCGCCAGCAGGATGGTGTCCTTGTCTTCCTCTGCATTTTCCAGGGCATCCCGGAGCATGCCGAAATAGACACCCTCAAAGCTGTCCTCACCGGCACCTGCCCAAATGTCCAGGGGACGTACTGTCTGATCCCGCAGGATCAGATTGGGAAAGGCCGCAAATTCCGCCTGCAGCGCATCCAAGTCCACACTCTCCGCCTCACCGGTCAGGGTAACGCGGTAGAAATCCTCATTGGCCACAGCCGGCAGCACCGCAGCGGGGTCTGTACCCTCTAGCGTCAGATCAAAGAATTTCGGGCCGTCCAGGGGTGCAAATCTCACCTGAATCTCCTTGTCCAGGCTGACGATCAGCACACCCTTCTCGCCACCTTCATCCCAGCCTCTGCCCATGGGGCAGCCGGGCCAGGCGCAGAGGGTATCCCCTGCCCAAAAGCCGTCATCCTTATGCACATGACCCAGGGCCAAATACCGCAGACCGGATTTTGCCACCTGGCCTTTGCTGACGGGATTATAGGGAGAATTCACCTGGGTAGGATCGCCGTGGAACACACCCACCGCAAACCCCTCTGCCTGGAAATCTTCCAAAAGGCCGGGGCAGTCCATGCTCTGAAAGCCTGCGCCGTAAACCCGCAGCTTCAGATTTTCCATATCCACCCAGCTGATCTGCTGATCTTTGAAAATATGCACATTCTCCGGCCAAAGCTCCTTTTCATAGGGGCTGTCCGGGGAAATATAGTCGTGATTGCCCGGGGAGATAAACACCGGCACTCCCATTTTTTCCAAAGCGTCATACACCGTTTTATAGGTGTTGGGGGTGTAGGCGCCGTCAAACAGGTCTCCGCTGAGGAGCACCAGGTCGCAGCCTTCTTCCCGGCAGACTTCCGCGATCTTCCCGGGGATTTTCAGCAGTTCCCGGCGCAAAATTTCCGCCTGAGCAGCGGTTCTTCCCTGCAAGGGAGAGTCCAGGTGCCAGTCACCGGAGTGGAGGATTTTAATCATACACATCCACCCTTTCCGCCGCCTTACACTTGCCGGTAGCAGTATCAATGGTGAAAAGTACCGCCTCCAGCTTGGTGGGGCCGTCGGCCCACTGGTAACGGGAAGTCAGATCTCCCCGGAATTTGGCGATGGACAGCTCCGGCCGAATGCCCAGCACCGAGTGCTTGGGGCCGGTCATACCCAGATCCGTCACATAGCCAGTGCCTTTGGGCAGCACCTGGGCATCCGCGGTGGGTACATGGGTATGGGTGCCCCATACCGCGCTGACTCTGCCGTCCAGCATATAGCCCATGGCCAGCTTTTCGGAAGTGGCCTCCGCATGGATCTCCACCAGCCGGATCTTCACATTTGCCTCTTTCAGAATCTTCTCTACCTGCAGGAAGGGATTGTCCGGGCCGTAATCCATATTGCACCGGCCGATCAGATCGATCACCGCAACGGGGCCGGCCTTGGTGTCAAAGATGCCCCAGCCCTTACCGGGACTTTGGGGTGCTATATTTGCCGGCCGCAGAATCTGAGGACAGTCATCCAGATAGTCCACCAGTTCCCGCTTGCCGAAGGTGTGGTTGCCCATGGTGATCACATCGGCACCGGCATCCAGGATATCCTCACCCTGGCGGGGTGTCATGCCCACCACAGCGGCATTTTCGCCGTTGACCACGACAAAATCCGCACCTGTTTCTCTTTTCAGTTTTCGAAGGCTGCGGCAGATCCGGTCCATACCGGGATTGCCCACCACATCGCCAACAGCTAAAACCTTAAAATCCATAAATAAATCCTCTTAGGGGGTCGTATCTCACATGCCATTTATGACAATAGCGCCACCGTACCGATGACGCTATTATTATATAAGAAGTAGTGCAAAATGGCAAACAGTATTTCACACATCCTTGTAGGGGAGCGTCTTGACGCTCCCGGCAGTACAGCCTGCCCACACCTTCCGTACCTATGCGCAAATGCAAAAGCCCAACAATAAAGGGAGGGTCAAGACCCTCCCCTACAGTTAAAATATATTTACTTTTGGTACTCGAACTCCAGATCGTCGATGCTGACAACATCGCCGTCCTGAATGCCCATCTCCTCCAGCTTTGCAAAGAGGCCGGACTTACGCAGCAGCTGATCGAAGTAGTTGCGGGACTCATAATCATCAAAGTTGATATTGCCCACCATGCGCTCGATCCACATGCCGGAAACGACCCAGACGTTGTTCTCGTGCTGGATGTCGAACTCGCCGTAGTCGCCGGTCTGCACCATGGGCACCACATACTCAGGCTCGTAAATGGTCACGGGAGGCAGAGTCTGCAGCTTTTCCGCTACCACCTGCATCAGGTGACGGGTACCCTGGGTGGTACCGGCAGAGATCTCATACATCTCATAGCCCTTGGCTTCCACATGCTCACGCAGCCGCTCCAGGTTGTCGGACTCGGGCATCATCAGGTCGATCTTGTTGGCTGCCACGATCATGGGGCGGTTAGAAAGATCCACAGAGTAGTTCTTCAGCTCCTCGCAGATGGCGTCGAAATCCTCGATGGGATCCCGATCCTCGCTGCCGGACACGTCAACCACATGCACCAGCAGACGGCAGCGGTCGATATGACGCAGGAAGTCATGACCCAGGCCGGCGCCTTCGGCAGCGCCCTCAATGATACCGGGGATATCCGCCATAACGAAGCTGACGCCCTCCTGGATGTAAATAACGCCCAGGTTGGGATAGAGAGTGGTGAAGTGATAGTTGGCGATCTTGGGACGGGCATTGGAAGTGACGGACAGAAGGGTGGACTTACCCACATTGGGGAAACCGACCAGACCCACATCAGCCAGCAGCTTCAGCTCCAAAATCACATCCCGGATCTGGCCGGGCGTACCCTGCTTGGCAAAGCGGGGCACCTGACGGGTGGGAGTGGCGAAATGGGCATTGCCCCAGCCGCCGCGGCCGCCCTTGGCGATGACAAAATCCTCGCCGGTGGACATATCCACGATGATAGCATTGGATTCTGCGTCACGGACAACGGTACCTCTGGGCACCTGGATGATCAAATTTTCACCGCGCTTGCCGTGGCGGTTGCTGCCCTGACCGTTGACACCGGCCTGGGCGCTGTACTTGCGCTTATAGCGGAAGTCCAGCAAGGTAGACAGATTGTCATTGACGTGCAGGATGACGCTGCCGCCATGACCGCCGTCGCCGCCATCGGGGCCGCCGGCTGCAATATACTTTTCACGGTGGAATGCCACCGCACCGTCGCCGCCGCGACCGCCGCAGACGGTAATTCGAACTTTATCTACAAACATTTCCATAATGATAAATCCTCCTTTTTGTAGGGAGTGTGTTTTGAGTTGAAAATGAAAAGTGGAAAATGGAAAGTGATTGTGTTTCCTTCGGAAACTTATTATATATCATTTGCGCCAGCAAATACCTTAACTTTCCACTTTCAACTTTTAACTTTCAATTTATGTTTGCAAGGAAAAAGGGCTGCTGCAAATTTTGCAGCAGCCCTTCTAAGCCTAAATGATTCGTGATTACTGCTCAGCGACAGCGTACACGGAGCACTGACGGCGATCCTTGCCCTTGCGCTCGAACTTGACGGTACCGTCAATCAGAGCGAACAGAGTGTCATCGCTGCCGATACCGACATTGACACCGGGAT
>JAFOBK010000210.1 GCA_017381835.1 Oscillospiraceae bacterium
AGGTGGTAATGAGAGGAGAGAAAACTATGAAAACCTATAAAATAGCCGTTATTGCCGGTGACGGCATTGGCCCCGAGGTAATTGCAGAAGGTGTCAAAGTGCTCAATGCGGTTGCAGAGATCGATGGCAGCTTCGCATTTGATTTCACCCATTATCCCTGGGGTTGCGAGTACTACCTGGAAACTGGCAGAATGATGCCCAAAGATGGCATGGAACAGCTTAAAAAGGCAGATGCTGTTTTCCTGGGTGCGGTGGGTGCGCCCGGCGTTCCGGATCACATTTCTCTGTGGGATTTACTTCTGACGATCCGCAAGGGATTTGATCAGTATGTCAACCTGCGTCCGGTAAAGCTCCTCAAGGGTGCTCCTTGTCCTTTGAAAGATGCTGCAGCGGAAGATATTGATATGCTCTTTATCCGTGAAAACAGTGAGGGCGAGTATGCCGGCAGCGGAAGCTGGCTTTATAAAGGCAAACCCAATGAGGTGGTCATTCAGGACGGTGTATTTTCCCGCCACGGTTGTGAGCGTATCATTCGCTATGCATTTGAAGTTGCCAGAGAGCAAAAGCGCAGCTTAACCAGTATCAGCAAAGGCAATGCCCTGAACTACTCTATGGTGTTTTGGGATCAGATTTTCAATGAGGTATCCAAGGAATATCCCGATGTGACGACCCATAGCTATCTGGTGGATGCAGCCAGCATGTTTATGGTGAAAGATCCCAAGCGGTTTGAAGTCGTTGTTACATCCAATCTCTTCGGTGATATTCTTACGGATTTGGGCGCTGCTATCGCAGGTGGCATGGGCTTGGCAGCAGGTGCCAACCTGAATCCCGAGAGAAAGTTCCCGTCTATGTTCGAACCCATCCACGGTTCTGCTCCTGACATCGCAGGCCAGCAAAAGTCGAATCCTCTGGCAACGGTATGGTCTGCCAGCCAGATGCTGGAATTCTTCGGACATAAGCAGTGGGCTGACCGACTGATTGAAGTGATTGAAGAGATCCTTGTGGAGAAGCGCGTCCTGACTGCGGATCTGGGCGGTACAGCCACCACAAGCCAGGTCGGCGACGAAGTGATCAGAAAACTCAAGGAGAAATAAGCCTTTCCTGAAAATAAGAGAAAAACCCTCAGCTTCCGTTTAGGAAGTTGAGGGTTTTTGTCGGCAGAAGTGTATTGTTCGCCACTGTGGTCAATCTACACGCTGCTGCTTCTCTTTTAAAATCTGATTGATCCGTGCTGTGTTTTTTCTGATGATGGCATAAATAATCACCCAAATCACCAGATAACCAAAGATAAAGATCCCGGTAAATGCGAATAAGGGGACCATACCCAATTCCAGCCAGCCGTTGAGCAGGTAAGTGGCCAAATAGCTGATGTACAGAGTAATACCGTGAATCAAAATTGCCACCATCAGGGGAAACTGTTCAACCTGATAAATGAAGTTCATACCGCCGGCAATAAAAGCAAGGGCGGATAAGGAAAAAATACCAAGGCAAACCTGCTTTGCAGAAAGCGCCTCTATGATTCCCTGATGGTATAAAATCAGATATATTACCGCCAAAACCAACGGACCAAAACCGAATGCGGTAAGGCCGCGGCGAATGAATTCCTGAATATGCCGTTTCATTTGTCCTCATACCTCCTTCTGATTTCCGCAAAGCAGCGCCTGGAAACATACTCCCGATAGCCGCATTGGAACACGGCATCCACACCGCCGCTGAATACCGCATCAAAACGCGCGATACGGTGCTCGTTGGCAAGGGTAGACTTATTGATGCGAATAAAATAAGAGGGGAGAATATCTTCCAGATTGCGAAGCCGTTCTTTGATAAAGAACTGTTTTCCCTGAGAATCAATCGCGATCACTTTCCGGTCAAGAATTGTGATGCACTCAATTTCCTGGAAAGCCAGCTTCCGCATTTCCTCTTCCCGATAACCCAGGATGCTGTCATTACCGGAAGAACTGCAGACAAGATTCTCTATCTGCTGGGTCAGCGTGGAAGGCGCGTGAACAATTGCTATGATTTCTTCTTCTGCGTGCTTATCGATGATGAGTTTGTATTTCATAGCCTCAAATCCTTATTGTTTTTTCATTTGCCCCAGGAAGCAGACCACTGCAACCAGGATTGCGGCTGCGCTGTACAGTAGAATCGGCAGCAGGCGGTTTGCGGCAAGCCGGAAATCTCCTGCTAATAATGCTTTTTCCATTCGGACTGCGTGGACAAAGGGAAGCAGATTGGCAAATTTCTCAAAAAAGCCGCCAACTAGACTTAGATCGAACCACACGCCGGAAAGCCATGCGGAAAGATTGGTCAGCAATGCGCCGCAAACGCCGCCAACCTGCTTGACACCCAGAATACTGCCGAACAAAAGTCCCAGCGCGATATTGAAAACAGCCATTGGAAGAATTCCAATTATAGCATATACAATGTTGATACTCACCGTCAAGCCCAAAGGGATTGCAGCGAGATAACAAATCAGGGCTTGCCCAAGGGCAATGGGAAGGATCGGAAGCATGTAACCCAGGATAAAATCCAATCCGGTCAGGGGTGCGGTGTATAATCGCTGCAAAAATGCACTTTCCCGATCCCTGGCTACCAGCGTTGCGGAAAATAGCGTCAGAAAGGATAATCCGAAAATGGTAATGCCCGGCGTCAGCGAGTGGATTTCAAACAGGCTCACCGGAACATTGGCCTGGATGGCGCTCAAAAGCAGCAGCAAAACCAAAGGGAAACCCAGGCCGAAGATCAGATTGATGGGATCACGCAGAATTTCTCTCATGCATCGTTTAGCAAAGGTCATCATTCTCATGGTTATGCCTCCTTCACAATGGAAACGAATGCGGTTTCAAAATCCGCAGTCTCCGCTGCCGCGCACAGTTCCTTTGCTGTTCCCGCTGCCAGAAGCCTGCCGTTTTTCATAATTCCAATGCGGTCAGAAAGCCTTTGGGCCTCCTCCATGTAATGGGTAGTCAGGATAATGGTGATCTTGCCCTTTAAAGCGGTGATCACATCCCAAAGCTCGTGGCGGGCAATCACATCCAAGCCAAGGGTCGGCTCATCCAGAAAGAGGATCTGCGGCTCGCTGATCAGCGCCATGGCGATACTGACCCGCCGCTGCCAGCCACCGGACAGCTTTCCGGCCCGCCTTTGCAAAACGTTGTCCAAAGAAAACTGCCGATTCAGTTCGCAAATTTTTGCGTCAGTTTTTTCTTTGGGAAAACCGTGAATGCCGCAGATCAGCTCCAAATTTTCCTTTACAGAGAGGTTCGGGGCAACGGCAGTTTCCTGGGGAGATACGCCGATCAGCTCTTTTACCCGCTCCGGTTCTTTCATGATACTGTAGCCGCCTACAAGAGCATCCCCGCCGGAGGGCTTTGTCAGGCAGGAGAGCATCTTGATAGTGGTAGTTTTTCCTGCGCCATTCACACCCAGCAAGGAAAATAATTCACCCTGCTGGATCGTTAGGGAAAGTCCGTCCACAGCCGTCAAATTCTTATATTGCTTAATAAGGCCGGTTGCTTGAATCGCGTCCATTTCTATTCCTCCATTCCTGATTCTTTGTAATGACATCATAGCAAATCAAAATAGAGAAATGTTCGTTTTTGCCTGAACGGTTATTTTCGATGCCTGATCGGTACGCACTTGCGGGCAGAATCGGGGGGGAGGGTAGCGGCGATAAAGCATTTGACAAACCGCATCCCGAATGCTATGATGACTTTAGTATTTTGAAAGAAAGGAGTGAACTTCATGCTGTATACCGCGTATTTGAATCGTAGAAGTTTTGCTCCTTGTGTGTTTACCCGCTGATAGTCGGGATGGGTGCATAAAGTTGGCGCAAGCTTCACGCTTGCGCCATTTTTGTTTGTATGGAGGAAGAATGATGCACACAATTCAAATCGAAGAAATTCCAGTTGCGCATATTGAAGAATTTTGGGAAATCCATTTCCGTTATCTGATCGATGACGGCATTATTACAGACGAAGAGGATATGGAATATTTTCAAAGTGCGGAATATCGGGATGTTATTAAAGCGCATATGATCCGCCGGGTGGATCAGCATCATATGCTCTATTTTGTGCGTAATGGTGTGCGCATTGGAGCTGCCCAGTACAATACATATCACAGTGAAGACGGAAAGTGCTTTGTGCTGGATTTCTGGGTGTTTCCGGAGTTTCGGGGAAACGGCACCGGCCATCAATGCTTTGAAGCCTTGCAGCAATATACGAAAGCGGATGGCGCTTGCTACTATGAACTGAATTGCACCAAAGAAAATGCCCATCGTTTTTGGAAATCCCTTGGTTTTGTAGATTGCGGTGTGGACGAAGATGATATGCCGGTCATGCAATTATATCCCGTGCATTTACAGCCCATGACTCGGCAGATGTGCCATGAGTTCTATCAAAATTTTCAGAACGATCCTTCTATCGGCCACTACTATGAATATGTGTACACCCCGGAAATTGCAGATCGTTATTTTGATAACAATTCCGTCGCAGACCGGAAGCTCTTTGCCATCATGGTCGGTGATAAAATTGTTGGCGAATGTAAGCTGAAGAACATTGATCTCCAAAAGCGTGAGTGCAGCATGGGTATCCATCTGCAAAACGATGCGGTTAAAGAAAAAGGTTATGGCACCCAGGCAGAACGGCTGATTCTGCAATACGCATTTGAGGAACTGGGAATGGTTGCAGTCAATGCGGATGCTGCAATCAAGAACACCCGCAGCCAGCATGTGCTGGAAAAGGTAGGCTTCCGTTATACCCATGAAGATGATACTTTCAAGTATTATCGTTGCGAGAACAACAAACACTTGAGAGAAAAGCTCATCCGGGAGCTAATGGGCAAAGAAGTCCATGTTGTGATAGATCGTCCTATTGGGTATCAGCATGGGGATATTGTGTATCCCATCAACTACGGTTACATCCCCGGTGTTATTGCCGGTGACGGTGAGGAACAGGATGCCTACATTCTGGGTGTCAACGTACCAATAGCTGAGTTCGACGGACAGGTTGTTGCTGCGATTTGTAGAAAAAATGACTGCGAAGATAAACTTGTGGTTGCTCCGGTGGGAAGTGCATATCACCAAGGCCAAATTGCAGAAGCCGTTCACTTCCAGGAGCAATTCTTTATCAGTAAAATCGATTCGTTATTGCGCAAAGCCTGTGGTGTGGTTCCTTTTCGATGGAATAACGGTGTAAGGGAGTATCTGATTCTTCTCCAAACCAACAATTTTTGGAGTTTCCCCAAAGGCCATATGGAGCCAGGAGAAACAGAAGAACAAACAGCCTTGCGAGAACTACATGAGGAAACCGGCCTGCACGCCACGCTTGTTTCGGGTAAAAAGGCTGTGTCTGAATATGACATGCTGCCAATAGCAAGAAGAAAACAGGTTGTTTTATTTCCGGGTGAAGTGAAAGGTCAGATGATTCTCCAAGAATCTGAAGTGCTCAATCACAAGTGGGTAAAAGCAAGCGAGTTAAAAGAGTATCTGCACCCGGATACTTATGAAGCCTGCAAAGCATTGTTGAGGTAAGAATATGAGCGTTTATCAGAATATCGTCAACAGAACCCCCATTGACAAAGGTTGGTCTGGTGATCAGAAATACTGTGCTGTGACAGCTGATGGCACCAAATATCTGCTTCGGATTTCGTCCATTGACCGGTTGGAGCGCAAGCACCGGGAATATGAGAAGATGAGCGAAGTAGCGCAGCTAGGGATACCCATGTGTTTGCCAGTAGAATTCGGCACCTGTGAAGAAGGTGCGTACTCTATCCAAAGCTGGATCGACGGTGAGGATGCTGAAGAATTGGTGATGTCCATGGATGAAGAAAAGCAGTATCGTTATGGTCTGGATGCAGGACGAATCCTTGCGAAGATCCACACCGTACCGGCTCCTGTGGATGCACTAAGCTGGGAAACTCGCTTCAATGGTAAAATCGACCGCAAGATCGCTATGTACGAAAACTGTGAGTTAAAATACGAAAGCGGTGGCGATGCGTTTCTAAGCTGCTTGGCAGAGAATCGTCACCTACTTAGCGGAAGGCCTCAAAGCTATCAGCATGGTGATTACCATATCGGTAATATGATGATTGATCGCAATGGCACTCTAACCATCATTGACTTTGACCGGGATGACTTTGGTGATCCCTGGGAGGAATTCAATCGTATTGTATGGTGCGCCCAAGCTGCACCTGCTTTCGCTTCCGGTATGGTTGACGGTTACTTTGACGGCAAGGTTCCGATGGAGTTTTGGAAACTGCTGGCACTGTATATTTCCTCCAATACCCTCAGTTCTCTTCCTTGGGCAATACCCTTTGGTGAGGGAGAGATTCAAGTAATGAGAAAACAGGCGGCACAAGTGCTGGAATGGTATGACGGAATGAAAAATGTGGTGCCTACTTGGTACAGAAAGGATACCTCATGGCAACATGGATAACACATTTGATGATTGCCGACAGTGTTCTGCAACACTTTCCAGGCCTGGATCGGCACAGTTTTTGCATTGGTAATATTGCGCCGGACTGCAATGTGGAAAATGAAGATTGGTCAGCATTCACACCATCCAGAGAAGTAACGCATTGGATGCAGGGAGAGCGAAAGAAAGCATCTGATTGCGATGCCTTCTATGAGCAGTACATAGCAAAGCGCAGGATCCAGTCTCCCGAGGAATATGCCTTCCTGATGGGTTACTATGCCCATTTGATCACCGATGCGGCATTTCAGAAGATGATCCGGGACGAGGATCGTGTCAAAGCCGTATGGAAACGGATCAAGGAAAATGAGAATCTGCGGAAAATCTCTGCAGGTATGGAGGAAACCTGGGATAACGCAAAGAAGCTGATTCCCAAACGGGTTTGGGTAGGCCATATCTATTCTTTGGAAGCAGAGTATCTGAAGGCGCATCCTGATTCCGGCTATCTGACCGAGATTCTACCATTGAAAGCATTTCCGGATTACATTGACTATCTTCCGAAAGGTGCCATTGTGCAGAAAATCGGTGTGATGGGATATCTGCCCGAAATCAACGAGGAGCTGGGCGAATAGATCGCCCTCTCCCGGGAGGAATACGAAGCCTATATCCAGGAAACGATTCAGCTGATTCTAAGACAATTCGCAAAAGTAATATAGGTTTTAAAGTGTTATGAACATACGGTACAAAACCCCCAGGAGTGTCCGATTGGGACACTCCCGGGGGTTTACTTAAGTGTGAAGTTTGCGATGGTGATGCAGACCTGCGGCCATGATAAGCAGCGATGCGCCCACACCCGCAAACAGCGGGTCAAAGGGAAGCACCTTCCACAGACCGAAGAGCAGTACCACCAGAGGGCCGGTGATCACCGATGCCATCGCATAGCGGGTAGAGATCTTGCCCGGCAGCCATAGGGCGCAGCTCAGGGGCAGGAATACCACAGCACCCCGCAGACCCATGGACATGAAAGTGAACTGCAGAATGATGTCACCCAGCGAACCGCAGGCCAGGAAACCGGCCACAGCCAGCACAAGGGCGATCATCAACTTGGAAAGCACAGCCTTGGCTTTCGGCTGACGGAAACGGGGGATCAGCTGTCCCCAAATGTCGTTGGTCAGCATGGTGGAGATACCCAGGGTGATACCGGCGCCGGTACCTACCACCGTGATGAACAGCGTGCCCAGGATGATACCGGCAGGGAGGGGCGGCAAATGGGCGGTGATGAAGGCAGTCAGAGCGGTCTTTGCGGTAACACCGGCATAGAGAGCCGCGTTGGCGCGCATATAAAGGCCAACCAGAATACCGCCGATACCGATGGGGGGAATCAGGAATGCGGAGATCAAAGCGCCGCCCACACCGTCTTTGTCGGTACGGCCGGAAAGAACGCCCTGGGCATAGGTTTGCGTGGTAATGACACCCAGCAGCACCGACAGACAAGCACCGATATCGGTGCCCACGCCCCGGGAGAACAGATAGGTGAACCGAATTCCGTCAGGGTCAGGAATATTGCCAGCCATGGAAACAAAGGCGGGGAGGCCGCCTACCATGCCGAGCACCATCACGGCGCTGACGATCATGGTGATATAGATCAGGATCATCTTCACGATGCCTACAATTCCGGCACCTTTGGTGCCGCCGAAGATCACGTAGAGAATCATAAACACCACGGAAATGATCACCGCGGTCGCCAGGCTCATAGCAGGAAAAATTACGGCGAGCACCGCTGTGGCGGAGATCACCTGGGGAATGACATTGATAAAGGTACCCACGGAAGAAAGTACCGATACTGCCATGCCGACTTTCGAGCCATACTCGGAGCGGATAATGCCCACCAGAGTACTGCCGCCGGTGCGGCGCAGGGGCTTGGCATAGACAAGTGCCAAAATCAGGCAGGAGATACCGGCACCTAAAGTGTACCACCAGGCGGACATACCGAACTGATAGGCCAGCTGGGCAGTGCCGATGGTAGAAGATCCGCCCACCAAAGTGCCGGTGATCACGCCGGCTACCACCGGCATGGGGTTGCGTTTATCTTTTTTTGCCCGGGTACCGGACCAAATGGAAAGACTGACAATGATCAGCAAGGTGACGGCCCATCCGAAATAAAGAAGTCCGTTCATTTCCTCAGATCCTCAAGGAGAGACAAACCGGCATCAATGATCAACTCAGCAACACCGGCCTTGAAGTTAGAGCTTCCTGCTTCATAGCCGCCTTCCTCGTAACACTCCAGCATGGGGAAGTAACCTTCCTTTGCGTTGGTGTTGCAGGTGGGCAGCACCAGATCAAAACCTTCTGCTTCTTTCAGCGCCCGACCCACACCGGTGAAAGGCTCGCCTGGTATGCCAAACATGGCCACAGGGCCAATGGCGATGGCGCTCAGCGGCATCCGGAAACTGTCGGGGCCGTTTTCCAGCCTTACCATTCTGGCAGCTCTTGCCACCACAGTGGTCAGCATCATACCGGAGTAGGGAAGCTCTGCGTCCCGACCGGCAATGTGCAGATCATTGATCCGCTTGGCTTCGGGAAGCTCGCTGGGATCGGGCAGATTGGCAGGGACATCGATGAATTTTTGCGCAAATCGGATGGAATCCACATCCACATACTTTACCTTGTCAAAGGCCTGCAGTACGCCGCCGGCAACCACTCGACCCATATAACGGGCGTGCTTGTAGCCACGGGCAACATCGTCAAAGTCCATGAACATGTCATTTAAGTAACCGCCCCTGGGATGGACATTTACATGGTTCACATCACCCTGTGCGCCATTAAAAAACAGACACTTAGTGTTGTCCAATGCTTTTTCTACTGTTTGGCGCAGAAAACCGGGCCAGTCGGCGGAGATTTTGCAGCCGCCTACCACGTCGGGATGGTTGCCGAAGTTAACCAGCACCAGGCTGTCATTTTCCCGGTCAAAGCGCAGTACGTTCACCCGCTCGTCCACATCGCCGATAGGATGCAGAATGTCCGGGTTATCTACACCGGGATTGGTGCGCACAGATCCGTCCTTCATGCGAAAACGCCGCACAAAGGCAATATTAGGCGCATCGCCAATACCATAACCCATCGTGGCAGGCTTCAGATCATCAATGGCCAACTTGGCAGCATCTGCAAACTTCCGCTTAACAAGCTGTGCATACTCAATCTCCAAAGGCTCTGTGGGGTTATAGTTCAAAAATGGGCCAGTATGGGTGTGGGTGGAATGGATGTAAACAGCTTCCCGGGGAAGACCGGTTACATGACAGACCTGGTCTATCATGGGGTTTAATACTTCCTTCACGATGCCGCAGTGGTCAATACTCATGAAGACCACTTTGGTGTCGCCGCAGGCCAACGCCAGGGCGTTGATCTGTAAAGGGTCCAACACACCGTCTGCAAAACGGGGAACATAGTAACCGGCCATACCAATGCCCAGCATGGGGGTCACATCTACACGGCTGAAACCGGCTTGCAATGTGTTCATAAAGGATACCTCCTAAAAGAAAAGATTGATGATTCCGTACAGAAGGGAAGGACACAGCAGACAACCGGTGCCGGAGTAGAAGGTGGCAACCATAGTGCCGTAGGGAACCAGTTCCGGTTTGGTGGCGGCAAGACCGGCGGATACACCGCTGGTGGAACCCACCAGACCGCCGAAAATCATAGCCATTTTGGGACTGGTCAGACCGATCTTTTTGGCAACCAGCGGGGTGAAAACCATAATGAACACGGTTTTTACCAGGCCGACTGTTACGGAAAGGGCCAGCACTTCCGAGGCTGCGCCCAAAGCAGTACCGGTGATGGGGCCCACTACAAAGGTGACCGCACCGGCGGCGATGGTGGTGATGCTGACGGCATCGGTATAACCAAAACCGATTGCCACGATAGCGCCAATCATAAAGGCGGAGATAACGCCCACCAGCAAAGAGATAGGACAGGCCCAGCCGCATTTTTTCACTTCCTGGATACTGGCGCCAAAAGAAGAGGCGATGATGGTGAAATCCCGCAGGGCGCTGCCGCCCAGGATCCCAAGACCACCAAAGGCCACCAAATCGGCCATACCTTTTTCTCCGCCGGTGACAGCGCCGCCCACATAGGCCAGCACAAGACCAAAGAAAATCGCGATGGCAGACGGATGCAGACGGCCCCTGGTCAGCTTATCGGAAATGATGTTGGAGATCAGAATGATGATACCGGAAAAGAGAAACGCAGTGACGATACTGCCGGCACCTAAAAACTTACTGATATCAGGCATTTTTCACCCTCCTTTCCTCACGCTTGTGGAGAATGTAGAGCAGAAGGAAGGGGAATACCACCGCTGCGGCACCGCCCACAATGGCCACCATACCACTGTTGAGCATCCGGTAGACATTCTGAGAGGCAGCCATGGCCACCACCACAGGCATATACATCTTCTTCCAGAAATTCATGCCTTGGGTAAAGTCCTGCTTTTTGGCAAAGGGAAACCATTTGCAATTATTCACAAACAGCAGCAACAGAATTGCAAATCCTACACCGCCCACATCGGCGTTGATGCCGACCAAAGCACCAAAGCAGGTTCCAATGTATTTGCCCAGCAGCATACATAGTGCCAGGGTGACTAAACTGTAAATCATAGCATTATGACTCCCTATGACCGTAGAATAAGTTTTTACTTACCATAACTATAGCAGGTATGGGTTGCGATGTCCATGGAATGGGCAGACAAAAAGTGAAAAAATATGACCGAAAAACCCAGATTTACACCCATAGAAAAAACCGGCCTTTCCGAAGAAAGGCCGGTATAAAGCGTTAGACGTGCATTTCCGCCAGCGCGGCACCGATTTGGAAGCGGTTGGCTTCGCAGGCTTCCCGATTGCGGTGGCAGTATTCCTGGAACAGGAAATCAATGACAACCAGCTGGGCGATTTTCGCAGGCACAGAACCGAATTGGTAGGGACCTTCGTTGGAACCGCAGCAGAGTACCACATCAGCCAATTTTGCAGCCGGAGATTTCCGGAAGCGGGTCACCAAAATGGTTTTCACTCCGTGATTCTTAGCCAGTTCCAGCATTTCAATACCGCTGGTGGTGGCGCCGGAGTAAGAGAACAGGAAGATGATGTCATCCTTGTTCATGGTAGCGATAGTGGAAATTTGGGTGTGGGTATCTGCAACCGCAAAGAATTTACCGGTGACGGTGGAGAACAGATTGGCGCATTCATGGGCCAAAATCATGGAACTGCCGGAACCGAAACACATGATCCGCTGGGCCTTCTCAATCAATGACACAGCATTGGTGATCTGGGCGGGCTGCAGCAACTGCATGGTTTGTTCCACAGCTTCGTGGGCAAGGCGAACCACTTCCTGACTGCGGCCCATAACGCTGTCGCTGTCATGTTGCTCAGTCTGCAGCATACGGGCAGGTGCCGTATGCTGTGCCAGTTCCAGCTTAAAGGCATTGAAGCCTTTTAATTTCAAACTGCGGCAAAAACGGGAGATGGTGGCATCTGCCACACCGCACTCATCCGCCAGCTGGGTGATGGACATGAACTGGATCTGATCATGCTGCGCAAGCACATAATCGGCCACTTTTTTCTCAGCTGCAGGCAGCTGATAATAAGAGGCGTGAATTCTCTCAATGATATTGTGCTGTTGCGCGTCCATAGTCTGTCTCCTTAAATTTAAATATTATTCACCCAGAACTTCGCCCATCATCTGGTCAACCAGAATCAGGCAGCGGGGTACATGGAAGGGACCCTTGAAGGTGCTGCCCTTACATGCGGGCTGGGTGGGCTTGCCGTCGCGGCGCAGGTAGCCATACCACTCGCCGTACTCGTCAGCAAAGTAAGTCTTGCAGTAATCGAGAATCTGATAGAAGATATCCAGGTACTTCTCGTCCTTGGTGTCGCGGTAGATCATCATGGAAGCGATCAGTGCCTCGTTGTGGGGCCACCACAGCTTCATATCATGCTCGTAAGCTTCGGGAGGATTGCCCAGGCAGTCCATAAAGTACAGGATGCCGCCGTATTCCTTATCCCAACCTGCGTTGAAGGCCATATCGAAGACCTCGATTGCCTTTGCGTGCAGTTCCTTGTCGCCGATGTCGTTGGCGTAATCCATCAGGAACCATGCGCACTCGATGTCATGGCCGGGGTTCACCATACGGCCTTCGGTCACATCCAGGCGGGCAGTGCCGTCGGGAGCAACAGTTTCCAGGGTGCAGCCCAGTTCGGGCTTGACATGATAATTGAAGATGTCAGCAACACATTCCTTGGCGCGCTCGTCATAGACATGCTTCATTTCGGGGTCGACGCGCTTCATAACGCCGGTAACATTCAGAATGATCATGGGGATGCCCAGACCTCTGCCGGGACGGGTGGATTTGGGACCCATGCCGGTGGGATCTGCCATGCCATGGTTCAGATTCCAGTACATGTCATAAGCGCGGCGGGCACGCTCCAGGTGCTCACGCTCGCCGGTGATGCCGTAGTACTCGGCGTTAGCGATGCAGTAGAATGCTTCGGAGAAGCAGTAACGGCGCTGACGCAGGGGAGTGCCGTCAGCTTCTACGGTAAAGTACAGACGGCCGTCGGCATCGTGGTTGACGCAGTGCTCTTCCAGGAAGTCGATGCAGCTCTTGGAGAACTTCAGCCAATCCTCGCGGACACCGTAAATCTTGCACAGGTATGCATAGGTCCAGCCGCAGCGGCCCTGCATCCAAACGCTCTTGTCGGTAGAGTAGACCTGACCGCCACGGTCCAGGCAGGTGGTGACACCGCCGTAGGTGTGGTCCATGCCGTTGGTCAGCCAGAAATCGGCAACACCGGCCAGCTGATTGCGGATCCACTGACGCTCAGCTAAAAACTTCTTACGATCCATAAATAATCCTCCTAATTGATGCTATGTAGTAAATATATCATTGATCTTTGTTGATTACAAGAAACAGATGTTGAGAAATACTGCTGACAGCTCCCGAAAACTGTGATACAATACAGGAAACTGATTGGGAGGTCCTGCTATGTTTCGAAATCTCTTAAAGCCGGATAGTGCGCTGATGATCACCATGACCAGAATCACAGACTGCATTTTTCTGAGTTTGTTCTGGCTGCTGTGCTGTATTCCTGTTGTGACGATGGGTGCATCCTTCGCGGCTCTTTACGATGCTTCTTACCGGACCTTCCGGCAAAACGAGCGCAACTCCTGGCAACGCTTTTTCGGCGTATTCCGGGAAAACTGGAAAGCCGGTATTGTGCCGTCTGTCGTATTTCTGGCAGCAGGCTGGGGTCTTCTCAAGGGAACAATTGTGCTGTGGAATCTGGCTGTAGCAGGGACTATGTCCTGGATGCTGTTTGCTGCGCTGGCATTTGTTGCCGTGGTGCTGCTGGGCATGCTCAGTATCCTGTTTCCGATCCTGTCCCGGTTTGAGAACAGCTTAGGCGCGCTACTGAAAAATACGGTGTTCCTGGCAATGGCCAATCTTCCCAGAACAGCGGTGCTGGGCGCTATCAATGCGGTAACAGTATTTCTCTGCGCCCGACTGGTGGTGCCTCTGTTCTTCCTGCCTTCTTTGGTAGCGCTCTTCGGCAGCTTCGCCATCGAGCCGATGTTCCGTCCCTTTATGAATGATGAAAATGCTGCCGAATAGGCGGCATTTTTATTTTAGCAATTCAGGGAT
The DNA here is from genome assembly GCA_017381835.1 of Oscillospiraceae bacterium. Next base: position 14,098 of record JAFOBK010000210.1, read on the forward strand.
TTTCTCTGCCAGTACCTTGGCCATGGTTTCGTGACCCTTGTTGGTCAGATGCATGCAGTCAATATTGTTGAATTCACAACCCAGTTCCTGGGCATCCAGGAAATGACAGCCGATCAGATCGCACTGCTGCTTGTAATATTTGGCCAGCTCCCGGGATTTCTCGATGCACTCGCGGCCCATAGTAGGACCGACTTCGCTCAGAATCATGCCTTCGCCGATATGGGGAGGTGCGATTACCAGAACATTGGGCTTGTTGGGACCCCAGCATTCGGTGGCCATTGCCTTCTTTACCAGTCTGCCCATGCCGATGGCAACGCAAGCGGCGCTGGAGGCAAAGCGTTCTTTCACGTCATTGGTGCCCAACATAATTACCAGCAGATCCACAAATTCGTGGCTTTTCAGGCAGGGGGTGATATAGGTAATGCCGCTTAAGCCCTCATGGATGGGGTCGTCAAAGCAGGTGGTGCGGCCGGACAGACCCTCTTCCGTTACCAAATATTCTTCGCCCAGCAGAGTCTGCAGGCGGCGGGTCCAGCGTTCATTTTCATTAAAGCGGATGCCGTGGTCAGCGCAGTCGGCAGGATCGGCGCAATAGCCGTGGGTGTTGGAGTCACCGAAACAAACGATGTGTTTTTTCATAGAGTATAACCCTCCTTTTTATATACATAGAATACCATTTTTTAGAAGCCAGTCAAGAGTATCGGCGCACTTTCGGCAAAATGCAAAAAAGGGAAAGGCCGTTTTTGTGCGAGTTGGAACGGATTTTCTGTTTCGTAATATTTCGGAAAATTATTTTCAAAAATTCGTTGACAAAGCGAAAATGATGCTGTAATATTTTGGTTAGAAAGCATAATCCGCAGTGTGCGGATGTGCCCAAAATTTATTATTTTAGGAGAGTACAATTATGAAGAAGCTTATCGCACTTCTGCTGGCTCTGGTCATGGTTCTGGGCCTGGCTGCTTGCTCCGTCGAGAAGACTCCCGCAGCTCCCGAGACCACTCCCGCTCCTGAGGCAGCACCCGAGGCAGCTCCCGAAGCTCCCGAGGCAGAGGCAGCTCCCGAAGCTCCCGCTGCAGCATCCGAGATCACTCTGTGGACCTACCCCATCGGCGGCTGGGGCCAGCAGGATGTTGTTGATGCTCTGATGGCTGATTTCGAAGCAGCTACCGGCATCAAGGTTACTGTTGAGTACCTGACCTACGCTGACGGCGACGACAAGGTCAACACCGCTATCGAAGGCGGCCAGGCTCCCGACCTGATCATGGAAGGTCCCGAGCGTCTGGTTGCTAACTGGGGCGCAAAGGGCAAGATGGTCAACATCGCTGACCTGTTCGACGACACCGACAAGGCTGAGCTGAACCCCGCTACCGTTGCTGCTTGCTTCGCTGACGATGCAACTGCTTACGAGTATCCCCTGGTTATGACCGCTCACTGCATGGCTATCAACAAGACTGTCTTCGAGGCAGCTGGCGCAATGCAGTACATCGACGAGGCTACCCACACCTGGAAGTCCGTTGCTGACTTCGAGGCAGCTATCGCAGCTGTTTACGAGTACACCGGCAAGCAGGTCGGCGCTGTTTACTGCGTTGGCCAGGGTGGCGACCAGGGTACCCGTGCACTGGTTAACAACCTGTGCGGCGGCACCTTCACCAACCCCGAGCACACCGAGTACACCTGGGGCTCCGAGGAGAACGTTACCGCTCTGAAGAAGCTGTACGACAACCCCGCTATCGCATTTGACGCTGGTATCGCTGGCGGCGACGAAATCGCTCTGTTCTACAATGGCACTCTGAACGTTGCATTCTGCTGGAACATCGCTCAGCAGCTGAACCCCAACACCGCTAACACCGGCGCTGAGAAGACCGCTTCCGGCGACGACATCATGTTCATGGCATTCCCCTCCGACGACACTGCAAAGCTGCAGGGTGGTATCTGGGGCTTCGGTATCTTCGATAACGGCGACGCTGCTCGTATCGAGGCTGCTAAGACCTTCATCAAGTACTTCTGCGACTCCGCTGCTACCGCTGACGCTGTCAAGGCTGCTAACTACTTCGCAGCTCGTACCGCAGCTGAGGGCACCGATCTGTCCAACATCTGGGCTGACAACGCTATCATGGCTGAGTACAACGTCCTGATGCCTCTGCTGGGTGACTACTACCAGGTTACCACCGGCTGGGCTGAGGCTCGTACTTGCTGGTGGAACATGCTGCAGCAGGTTGGCGCTTCCGACGGTTCCGTCGAGGCTATCCAGGCCGCTGTTGACCAGTACGTTAACCAGGCTAACGGCCAGTAATTTGACTCAAAAGTCAATTTGATGGTTCCAAATGCCCCTCCCTCTGGGGAGGGGCATTTTTCAAAGGGTTGAGAAAAGAATCCGGAAAAGTGTATAGGTAATGTGTCCGCAGTGCACACCCCTGCCTGGGGACACGAGATTTATGCATTTTTCCGGGGTATGTTAATTTCGGGAGGAGGATTTCCTTGGCAAACAAGACAATTTCTGTAGACAAGCGTTCCCGTCGCCTTGTCCTGCGTGAGACTGCTACGTCTTACCTGTTCCTGGCACCTTTCCTGGTGTTCTTCGTAATGTTTGTTGTCTATCCTATGTTCATGTGCGTCTACACTTCTTTCTTTGACGCAACCATGGGTAAGGAAGACGTATTCATCGGTTTCCAGAACTATAAGACCCTGTTCCAGGATGAGGTCTTCTGGGTGGCACTGCGTAACACCATGGTTATCGTGCTGGTGTCCGTGCCTGTGACTTGTGCATTCTCTCTGTGGGTAGCTTCTGTTATCAGCAGAATGCATGTGGCCGCAACTTCTCTGTTCCGCTGCATCTTCTATCTGCCCGTTGTTACCGGCTCTGTTGCCGTTACCATGGTTTGGAAGTGGATGTATAACAACTACTACGGTATTATCAACTACCTGGGCACTCAGACCGGCCTGCTGGATGAGAACATCAACTGGCTGGGCGATCCCAAGTATGCTCTGGGCTGTATCATCCTGATCCTGCTGACCACCTCCGTTGGCCAGCCCATCGTTCTGTACGTTTCCGCTCTGGATAACGTGGACAAGGGTATGATCGAAGCTGCTGAGGTTGACGGTGCTTCCCGTATGCAGGCATTCTGGAAGATCAAGTGGCCTCAGATGATGCCCACCACTCTGTACATCCTGGTTATCACCACCATCAACTCCTTCCAGTGCTTCGCACTGATCCAGCTGCTGACTCTGGGTGGTCCCAACAACTCCACCATGACCATCATGTACTACATCTACTACAATGCCTTCAAGCTCTACAAGTACGGCTATGGCAATGCAATGGGTGTTATCCTGGCGATCATCATCGCCATCCTGTCTGCCGTCCAGTTCAAGCTGGGCGAAGAGAAATAAGGGGGGCGTAGGAAATGGCTAAGAATACTTTGATTTACAGCTCTTCCAGAGAGAAGATGTACAAGTGGTTTTCCGCAATTGTGGTCGCAATTGTTGCCTTCCTCTTTGCATTCCCTCTGTACTGGATCATCACCGGTGCATTTAAGACCGGTGCGGAGATCAACTCCACCACTCCTGTCTGGTTCCCCTCTGAGTGGGATCTGGGCAACTTCCAGCGCCTGATGTCCAAGCGTTCCGCTCCTCTGTTTGACATTACCCTGGGTGGCAACAGCATTCAGGCATTTGGCTACACCATTAACTTTGACAAGATTGTCATCACCGGCCCCTCCGTTCCCGCTGCTATCCGCTGGCTGCTGAACACCGTGTTCATGTCCGTAGGCGCTATGCTGATCACCTGCCTGACCGCTGCAATGGCCGGTTATGTGCTGGCTAAGAAGCGTTTCATCGGCCAGGGCATCGTTTTCAGCCTGATCGTCTGCGCTATGGCTCTGCCCAAGCAGGTTATTCTGATCCCCCTGCTGCGTGAGATGTCCGCTCTGAAGCTGTACGATACCATTTGGGCTGTTATCTTCCCCGTAGTCGGCTGGCCCTTCGGCGTGTTCCTGCTGAAGCAGTTCGCTGAGGGTATTCCCACCGAAATGGTGGAAGCCTGCCGTATCGACGGTGCCAGCGAGTGGAGAACCTTCACCGATGTCATGTTCCCCATGATCAAGCCCGGTGTCGGTGCTTGCGCAATCTTCACCTTCATCAACTCTTGGAATGACTACTTCATGCAGCTGATCATGCTGACTGCAAACAAGAACCTGACCATCTCCCTGGGTATTGCTACCATGCAGGGCGAGTCCTCTACTGACTACGGCCTCTTGATGGCCGGTGCCGCACTGGCATCCGTCCCCATCATCATCGTGTTCCTGATCTTCCAGAAGTATTTCACCAAGGGCATCACCATGGGTGCTGTTAAGGGTTAATCGTTCGAAATAAACTGTCGATTTATATAGGAGAATAAAATATGAAAGATATGACTAAGTATCAGGGTATTATCCCCGCATTTTATGCTTGCTACGACGCAAATGGCGCTATCAATCCCGCTGCTGTCCGTGAGATGACCCAGTGGTTCATCGACCAGGGCGTTCAGGGTCTGTACGTTGGCGGCTCCTCCGGCGAGTGCATCTACCAGAGCAAGGAAGACCGCAAGGTTACTCTGGAAAATGTTATGGCTGTGGCTAAGGGCAAGCTGACCATCATTGCTCATGTTGCTTGCAACAATACCGCTGACTCTCAGGAGCTGGCTGCTCACGCAGAATCCCTGGGTGTTGACGCTATCGCAGCAATTCCTCCCATCTACTTCAAGCTGCCCCCCTATGCCATTGCAAAGTACTGGAATGACATCAGCGCAGCCGCTCCCAACACTGATTTCATCATCTACAACATTCCCCAGCTGGCTGGCGTGGCACTGACCATTCCTCTGCTGAAGGAAATGCTGAAGAACCCCCGCGTCATCGGTGTTAAGAACTCCTCTCCCGCTACCCAGGACATTCAGATGTTCGCTGACGAAGGCTGCATCGTCTTCAACGGTCCCGATGAGCAGCTGATCTCCGGCCTGGTTATGGGCGCAATCGGCGGTATCGGCGGCACCTACGGTGCTATGCCCAAGCTGTATGTTGAGCTGTATCGCTGCGTTAAGGCAGGCGAGCTGGCAAAGGCTCTGGAGATCCAGAACGACTGCTGCCGTATCATCTACAAGCTGTGCTCCGGCTACGGCAATATGTACGGCATGATCAAGGAGTCCCTGCGCCGTCTGGGTGCTCCCGACTGCGGCTCTGTCCGCGCACCTCTGGCTGAGCTGGTCGAGGCTGACTACGCAATCGTTGACGAGTGCGTTGCTATGATCAAGGCAGCTCAGGAGAAGTACTGCTAATTTGATAAAAGCCGCCGCGTAACCCACGGCGGCTTTTTCCCAATGATATGGAATTTTTAAAACCTTTGCAGGTAATCTGGGATTACCTGTGTCTGAACGAACCTCTTCCCAAAGCCGATTGCATTGTGGGTTTTGGTAATTTCAATACGGATATTGCCCGACGCGCAGCAGAGCTTTATCACCAGGGTTATGCCCCCAAGGTGCTCTTCACAGGTGGCCTCGGACGCAATACGGAGGGCCTGCTCCCGGAGCCGGAGGCAGTGCGCTTTGCCAAGGTGGCTATGGACTGCGGAGTGCCGGAAGAAAACATCATTTTAGAGGATCGTTCCACCAACACCAAAGAAAACATTCTTTTTACCCGTGAGAAACTGGCGTCGATGGGACTTCCCAGCGAACGAATTTTGGGTGTCCATCAGCCCTTTATGGAGCGGCGGATCAAGGCGGCCATGGGTGTCTACTGGCCGGATCTGGACTTCCACATTACCTCTCCCCAGGTGACGATCCCGGAGTATTTGGAGCGAGCCAGGGAGCAGGGAATCACGGAAAATGCATCCGTTTCTGTGATCGTGGGTGATTTTCAAAGAATGGATTTGTATGCTAAACTGGGCTATCAGCTGCCCCAGCATATTCCCCAGGAGGCCTGGGAGGCCTTCCACGCACTTGTGGAAATGGGATTTGATAAGCAGCTGGCAAAATGAAACAGGAGGATTTTCAAAATGCAGTATTTAGGAATTGAGTATCAGATGAAGCATGCCCCCAAGCTGGACCCCACTTTCATTCCTTTCGGTGTGTGGCGCGCAGCTTACCTGAAGGCCGCAAAGCAGCCTGTTGCCATTGCTGTTGAGCGTGATAAGGGCCGTGTTTCTGTTCATCATACCTGTATCCACGGCACCCCCGAAATGGCTGAGGCTGACTACCGCTACATGGAGCGCTATGTGAAGTTCCTGCTGTGGTCCACCGGCGGTTTCCGTGTTTCTATCTGCGGCTGCTCTGAGCTGGCTCAGCGTCTGCAGAAGGCTTACACCCCCGAGGGTGACCGTCACTTCGACTTTACTTTCGTCAATCAGCTCTACGAGCGTGACCTGGAGATCCTGGATCTGCCTCTGGATCAGTGCCCCGCTTCCAACGAAGTGGCTGAGTCCATTGGTGGCTACATGGACGGCTGCCGCATCGGCTTCGACGCAGGCGGTTCCGATATGAAGGTTTCCGCAGTTGTGGACGGTGAAACCATCTTCTCTGAAGAGGTTGTGTGGCTGCCCAAGCTGAACGATGACCCCAACTACCATTTTGAGCACATTGTCGGCGCTATGAAGCTGGCAGCTTCCAAGATGCCCAGAGTTGATGCCATCGGTGTTTCTTCCGCCGGTACTTTCATCGGCAATGCTCCTATGGTTGCATCTTTGTTCATCAAGGTTCCCCGCACCCGCTGGGATGAGATCAAGACCATCTACGACCGCGCAGGCGCAGCAGTAAACCCCGACGCACCTCTGCTGGTTGCCAACGACGGTGACGTTTCTGCTCTGGCAGGCGCACTGGGCCTGGGCAAGGGCAACCTGATGGGTCTGGCAATGGGTACTTCCGAGGCAGTTGGCTATGTTGACGCTGACCAGAACGTTCTGGGCTGGATCAACGAGCTGGCATTCGCTCCCGTTGACCTGCAGGAAGGCGCAATGCAGGACGAGTGGTCCACCGACTACGGTGTTGGCTGCAAGTACTTCTCTCAGGACGCTGTCATCAAGCTGGCTCCCTGGGCAGGTATCGAAGTTCCTGAGGATCTGACCCTGGCTCAGAAGCTGAAGTTCGTTCAGAAGCTGATGGAAGCCGATGATGAGCGTGCCATCGCAGTCTTCGAGACCATCGGCGCTTACCTGGCTTACACCACCGTTCTGTACTCCCAGTTCTACGATCTGGAGTACCTGATGCTGCTGGGCCGTGTTATGTCCGGTAAGGGCGGCGACACCATTCTGCGTGTCTGCAACGAGATTCTGGCTGACGAGTATCCCGAACTGGCTGCAAAGTGCACCGTCACTCTGCCCGACGAGAAAATGCGTCGTGTTGGTCAGTCCGTGGCTGCCGCAAGCCTTCCTAAGGCTAAGTAATAACGAAAATCATCCCTCCGCAGGTTTTCTGCGGAGGGATTTTTCATTGCATGTGGATGAAAACTATGGTACAGTAAAAGAAAAGGAGGGATCGGTATGCATTTGTGGGAAAAAGCAAAAGCTGTGTGTATCCAAACCGGACCGGAGATCGTGGGCGGTTTTAGCCTGGGATTCGATAAGAGAATCACAGAGGAAACAAAGAATGCCCTGATTGACTTTGTTTATTGGGTAGAGGACAATTATCCCATTCCGGTTACCTTGTGGGTGGACTTTAAGTACAATCATTATCTGGTGAGCCGGAAGAAAAATCGGGTGGGTTATAAATTCTACTGGGTGGATTTTGATACCTATCCGGTCTTTGAAAAGGAAGAGGATATCCCGGTGATTGAACTGCCGGTGAGAACCGAAAACTGGACAATGGAGGAAATTTTGGCATCCTTCATTGAAGCTATCTCCTGCTATTTTGCGTGGCTGACCAACCAGATGGTTGAAGGCTTTGAACCGGATTTGGATCAGGTTGAAGAGATTTTGCAGAAATACTTACAATCCCGGGAGGAAGAAATATGAATAACAGCAATTCCGTATTTACCGGCAGCCTGCTGGGGCTTATCGGTGTGAACATCTGGACCTTTTTGCTGATGGTGCTGACTTTAGGCCTGTGCGCGCCCTGGGCCGTTTGCTTCAAAGAGCGGTGGATTGCAAAGCACACCTATATTGACGGCAGACAGCTGATGTTTGACGGCACCGGCGGCCAGCTCTTCGGCAACTATATCAAGTGGTTTCTGCTGACCATCATTACCCTTGGTATCTACGGCTTCTGGCTGGATATCAAGATGAAGCAATGGATCGTTAAGCATACGCATTTTGCATAAAAGAAGAAATCTCCCTCCAGCAGGAGGGAGATTATTATTTGAGGGGAATGGCGCTTTGCTCCAGACTTCTCAGTTCTTTGCGGTAGATATTGGGTGTTTTGCCGCAGATGCGGTGGAAGAGCTTGGTGAAGTAGGAGTTGCTGTTGAAACCGCAGGCCAGGGCAATATCCGTGATAGAATGGTCGGTGGCTTCCAGTAGCTTTTTTGCCGTTCGGATTCGGTACTCGATGAGATAATCCATCGGTGACTGGCGGATGGATGTTTTAAAGCAGCGCAGACATTCTCTGGTGCTGATGGCAGCGGAGGCGGCAATCTCCTCCAATGTGAGCTTTTCGGAGAAATGTTCCTGGATAAAAGCAATCATGGTAAATACCCGATCCTGGTTCTTGAGCTGAGAAGGGAATGCCTGTGCGTCGGTATTTTTGATTTCTTCCAACAGCAGCAACCATATTTCGCTGAGCAGGTTTCTGGTTTGGAACTCCGTATCCGCGTCTGCCTGCAACCGGCTTAGATGCCGTAGCTTTCCTAAAATTTGGGATTGCTCTGTTGTCTTACCCCGGAAGGGGATCAAATCCAAATTCCGGTTTTGGATGACCGGATTCAGATACTTGGTTTCAAAGACGCTTTTGAAATGTCCGCTTAAGAAAACCGGATGGAACAGATGAGAATCCAAAATACAGTCGCTTTCATTTTCCATGGCGGCCAGGATGTTGCTGTTGATAAAAAAACCCTCACCCTTGTGAAAAACCTGGGTTTGTCCGGCAGTGGAAACCTTTACACTGCCCTGGAGAATCAGATTGAACTCCAATGCCTCATGCCAATGCCAGGGAACTTCCGTTTGCTTGAGTAAAACATGGTGAAAAGCATAGGGGTATTCATTGTGAAGACCTTCCACTTCCTCCATCTGATTATTGCGGATCTGCAGTTTCATGATAGATACAATCCTTTCATAAAAACGCCGATATTGGCGAAATCCTTATATAACATGGCGGTATAATACTTTTAAATTAAGGGTTATTTGGTATGATAATTATACCAGGAGCGATCCTGAAAGTAAAGCGGCTTTTAAGGATTAAAGGAGGATATCTTATGAATACTGTACTTGCGATTTTACTGGGTGCCGGCGCATTGTTTGGGTTATATCGATTTGATCAGTGGCTTACCAACTGAAGAAGTAAAAGTATTCCCCCGCAGCCTATTCAGCTGCGGGGGAATACTTTATATGAAATATTAAATGTCTTCGCTGGATACAACCTTATCAAACACAGCGGTTACTGCATCGGAAGGTGCCTTGGTGGCCAGGGATACCACGATAGCTACAACCAGGCTTGCCAGGAAGCCGGGGATGATCTCATACAGACCAAAGTCCTTCAGGAATGCCAGCCAAAGAATATCCACGACAGCGCCGGTCAGAATGCCGGCAACAGCACCTGCAAAGTTAAAGCGGCGCCAGAACAAAGACAGCATGATAGCGGGGCCGAATGCGGCACCGAAGACACCCCATGCGTTTTCCACAAGACCCATAATTGTGCCGGAGTTGGGGTTGGAAGCAATCATAACAGCGATGACGGAGATTGCCAGAACCACATAGCGGCCGGCCCACAACATCTCGGTTTCGGTAGCCTTGTCCTTGCGGATGATAGGCTTGTAAACATCGCTGGCGAAAGCGGAAGCGGAAGCCAGCAGCTGGGAGTCAGCAGTGGACAT
>JAFOBK010000211.1 GCA_017381835.1 Oscillospiraceae bacterium
ACTGCCTGGATCAGATTTATGACCAGATGGAGAAGGTGAAAGATAGCGACATCCGTGGCGATGTGTATGAATACCTGCTCTCCAAGATCGCCCAGTCCGGCCTGAACGGCCAGTTCCGTACCCCTCGCCATATCATCAAGATGATGGTGGAGCTGATGCAGCCGCAGCCCCAGTTTACCATCTGCGACCCCGCTTGCGGTACTGCCGGTTTCCTTGTGGCATCGGAAGAATATCTGATGGCCAACCACAAGAAGGAGATTTTCTTCGACCGGGTCAAGAAGGATCACTTCCTCAACCATATGTTCTTCGGCTACGATATGGACCGCACTATGCTGCGCATCGGCGCCATGAATATGATGACCCACGGTGTGGACAGTCCCTTTATTGAATACCGGGACAGTTTGTCCGATCAGAATCCGGATAAGGAGAAGTTCGATCTGATCCTTGCCAATCCTCCGTTCAAGGGCAGCCTGGATGCGGATACCGTGTCCGCTGACCTGCTGAAGGTCTGCAAGACCAAGAAGACGGAACTGCTGTTCCTGGCGCTGTTCCTGCGGATGCTGAAGACCGGCGGCCGGTGCGCCTGCATTGTTCCCGATGGTGTGCTGTTCGGTTCTTCTACTGCCCACAAGGCGATCCGGAAGGAACTGGTGGAGGGTAACCGCTTAGAGGCGGTGATCTCCATGCCCAGCGGTGTGTTCAAGCCCTACGCAGGTGTGTCCACCGGTATTCTGATTTTCACCAAGACCGGCCACGGCGGCACGGACAAGGTCTGGTTCTACGACATGACCGCCGACGGTTTCTCCCTGGACGATAAACGCACCGAGATCAAGGAGAATGATATTCCCGACATCATTGCCCGCTTCCGTTCTATCAACCGTCATTGCGAAGCCAGTGCGCACACTGGCTGTGGCAATCCGTCCTCCACTGTCATTGCGAACCAGTCCGCAGACTGGTGTGGCAATCCCCCGGAATACAATGAAGAGAACAACCCCCGTACCGCAAAATCCTTCTTCGTTCCCAAGGACGAGATCGTGGAAAACGGCTATGATCTCAGTATCAACAAGTATAAGAAGACCGAGTATGTAGCCGTGGAGTACCCCTCTACCACCGAGATCCTGGCCGATTTGCACGAATTGGAAATGCAGATCACGGCAGGATTGGCAGAACTGGAGGGGATGCTGTGATGGCAAAGTTAATTGATATTACTGGAAAAGCAATCTCCGGCGAATGGGGTAATGATGACGATGCCGGAACTGGTATCCCTGTTTTACGGACAACAAACTTTACTAATGATGGTGTGATTAACTACAACAATGTAGTTACAAGAGACATTCAGAAAAAGGATTTGTCTCAAAAGTTTCTCCAACCAGGAGATATAATCATTGAGAAATCCGGTGGTAGTGATAAGCAGCCTGTTGGGCGCGTTGTTTATTACGATGGCGAACCTGATAAGTTCCTGTTCAATAACTTTACTGGTGCACTTCGTGTGAGGGATAAATCTGTGTGGTATCCTCGATATGTCTTTTATGCACTTTATGGCAATTATGCTAAGGGCGGAACAAGACGATATGAGAATAAAACAACAGGTCTACACAATTTGAAAACTGACCAGTATGTACAGGATTTTGCTATTCAAGAGCAACCATTGGAATACCAACAGTGGGTTGTCTCTAAATTAGATAAGGTTACCGAACTGATTGCCCTGCGGAAAGAGCAGCTTGCAAAGCTGGATCAGTTGGTCAAATCCCGATTTATCGAACTGTTCGGGGATCCAGATGAAAACCCGATGAAATGGGAAACAGCAGAGCTGGGTCAACATCTCGATGTCATTGGAGGATTTGCTTTCAAGAGTGATGGATTCACAGACGCTGGCATACCTGTACTGCGAATCGGCAATATAAACTCGGGACATTTTTTGCCGGTGAATATGGTGTTTTGGCCAGATGATCCTGCGCTGGCTCGGTACAAAATGTACCCCGGCGATTTGGTTATGTCACTAACAGGAACCGTCGGTAAAGACGATTATGGCAATGTGTGCATTTTGAGTGATGAGTATTCTGAATACTATCTGAACCAGCGAAACGCTAAGCTTGCCATAAACGCAACGCTGAATAAGCACTATCTTTCCGAGATGCTTAAATTCAGCAAAATAAAAAAACGCCTGACAGGAATCAGCAGAGGTGTTCGACAGGCCAATATCTCCAATAGAGATATACTCGCCCTGTGTGTTCCTATCCCGCCAATTGGGCTGCAGGAGCAGTTCGCAGCCTTCGTCGAACAGACCGACAAATCAAAATTGGTAATCCAGCAGAGCCTTGACAAACTGGAATTGCTGAAAAAATCCCTAATGCAGGAAAACTTTGGATAAGATTTCATTCCTATAAACAAAGCATGTTGCATTTTATTTACACAAATGGGGCACTTTTTTACACAAATGATATGCTAGAATAATGTTGTAAAGGAGGTGCAGTTATGCACGAAAAAATGATCATCGATAATTTGGCTTATGGTGCAAAATGGGTAGTTGCAAATCTTGATTTAGATCAAGAGGACAAACAGCTTGCTGACAGTATCATTGAGTTAACAGTAGCATCCATGAAGCTTGCAGTTACTGCAAAGAATACTGAGATTGTAAATATTCAGGTAACTGCACGTCTTTACAATCTGGATCGTGTAGTGGTGTTCCCTTGCTTCATCGGAGGGGAAATCCAATTGTGCTATCGGATGCATGGTGGTTATATTCCTATGTTCTGCCAGCAAGTAGGAATTCGTTTGCTCACAGATTCAGTCGAACAGTTGAATCCGGATTACATCGCGCAAATGGAACAGCAGTATGGTGTTATCCTATATGAACGGTGAAAATATGAAGTGACAGCCTATCCGATGTGGCTTAGACAGAGAGGTTTTACAGATGGAATGGAAAAAAGTAGAGAATTCCAGAAACCAAATCAAAAAAGCAGGAAAGTGTTTGGCAAAAGGTAACGCAGATATTTTTGAAGAACGCAATGCACTAGATATTCTTGACAATTGGCGTGCTGCGCATGCATATCCTCTGCAAGTTGTAGCATCCAACCTTCGCCGTAGAACAAAGGGTCGAGATGTTCTTGTTGTTCAACGATTAAAACGATTGGATTCGATTGTTGCAAAGTTAAAGCGTCAGCCTTGGATTAGTCTATATGATATGCAGGATTTATCAGGGTGCAGAGTAATTGCACCATCTGTTAGTGAGGCATATGGAGTTGCCAAAGAATATCAAACTTCAAACATTAAGCACAAACTTCACCATATAGACGATTATATCCAAAAACCAAAATCTAGTGGTTATCGTGGGATTCATATGGTATATCGTTATCATAGTAATAAGAATGAAGACTATGAGGGGATGTTTGTTGAAATCCAATTTCGCTCTAAATTGCAGCATCTATGGTCAACGGCTGACGAAACGATGGGTTTGTATACCGGTACCAACTTAAAAGCGGGAGAGGGTGACCCTGAGATTCTTCGATTTTTTGCTTTAGTTTCTTCAATATTTGCGCTTGACGAAAAATGTCCTACAATCCCTAACACACCCACGAACTATGAAGAGACAATCCAGGAACTCAAAGCAGTCTGTCAAGCCAATAACATCCTTACAAAATTGAGTGCGATTCGTGCGGCAACCCAAGCAATTGTAAGAGAAGGTAATAATGCAACCTACTATATTCTTACACTTAATTTCCAAACAAAAAAAGTTATCATTCGAGAATATGAAGAAAAAGAACTAGAACTGGCAACTGCGGCATATAAAGCTCTTGAAAGTGAAACAGACAAGAGTGTTAATGCTGTTCTTGTTTCTGCCGGTTCAATTAATGATCTTAAAAGTGCTTATCCAAACTATTTTACAGATATAGGCCAGTTTGTTAGAAAAATTGGTTCACTTGTTGAACGTTGACAGTAGGAGATGATACAATGTCCAACTTCAAATTCCTACTCTCTGAGCCGGGGTTTACATCCTTTGCGGATGTGGCCATTGCGGCGGAGAAGATCTTACATATCGATCCGGCGGCATGTATCCTCAATTGCCGGCGGTCTATGGAGTTTGCCGTGAAGTGGATGTATTCCGTGGACAAAGAGCTGGAAATGCCTTATCAGGACAACCTCCAGAGCCTCATGACCCGGGAGGAATTCCGTGCCATCGTGGGCAATGACCTTTGGCAGCGGATGGACTTTATCCGCAAGAAGGGCAACACCGCTGCCCACAATACCGGTAAGATTACGGAAGCGGTGGCTATGCTGTGCCTTGAGAATTTGCATATCTTCCTGGACTTCGTGGCTTACTGCTATGCGGAAACTTACGAGGAAACAAAATTTGATCCACAGATTGTTCAGGAGATTGCCACACCAGTCTGCGGACTGGTTCGCAATGACGAGGGAAAACGGATTGCCACGTCGCCTGCGGCTCCTCGCAATGACGTAGAAGACATTGATTTGGCTGCGCTGATCGAAGAGAACAAGAAGCTGAAAGAGCAGCTCACTGCCCGTCGTGAGGAACAGCAGCAGACCTATGTGCCTAAGCCACTGGATATTTCCGAGTACGAGACCCGGAAGTTCTATATCGATGCCATGCTGGAAGATGCCGGTTGGGTAGAAGGCAAGGACTGGATCAACGAGGTGGAGCTGCCTGGCATGCCCAACAAGAGTGAGGTGGGATTTGCGGACTATGTCCTCTATGACGATGCCCACAAGCCTTTGGCGGTGATAGAAGCCAAGCGCACCTGCGTGGATGTTTCCAAGGGCCGTCAGCAGGCAGAACTGTATGCGGATATCTTAGAAAAGAAGTATAAGCGCCGCCCGGCCATCTTCCTGACCAACGGCTTCGAGACCCACATCATTGACGGCCAGTACCCGGAGCGCAAATGTGCCACGATCTACTCCAAGCGGGACTTGGAGAAGATGTTCAACCTGCGCACCATGCGGGTATCCCTCAAGAATGTGATGGTGAAGAAGCACATTGCGGGTCGCTACTACCAGGAGGGTGCCATCAAGGCCGTCTGCGATGCCTTGGATAAGAAGAACCGCCGCAAAGCGCTGCTGGTCATGGCCACCGGCTCCGGCAAGACCAGAACGGTTATTGCCTTATGCGATGTGCTGCTGCAGCACGGTTGGGTGAAGAACATTCTGTTCCTGGCAGACCGCAACTCCCTGGTCACCCAGGCAAAGCGTAGCTTTGTCAATCTCTTGCCCGACCTCTCCTGCACCAACCTCTGCGAGGAGAAGGACAACTACACCGCCCACTGTGTGTTCTCCACCTATCAGACCATGATGAACTGCATCGACAATGTGAAGGACGAGCATGGCAAGCTCTTCACCTGCGGTCATTTCGATCTGGTGATCTGTGACGAGGCACACCGGTCCATCTACAACAAGTACCGGGATATTTTCAATTATTTCGATGCCCCGCTGGTGGGCCTGACCGCCACTCCCAAGGATGAGATCGACAAGAACACCTATGAGGTCTTTGAACTGGAAAACGGTGTGCCGACTTATGGCTATGAACTGGCGCAGGCGGTTAAGGACGGCTATTTGGTGGACTTTATGTCCGTGGAGACCAAGCTGAAATTCATCGAGCAGGGTATTGCCTACGATGAGCTGAGCGAAGCCGACCGGGAAGCTTATGAAGCCACTTTTGAGGACGAGAATGGCGAGTTGCCGGAGAAGATCGTATCCTCTGCGCTGAATGAGTGGGTGTTCAATGAGGACACCATCCGGCAGGTACTGCACATTTTGATGACCGAAGGCATTAAAATCGACTACGGTCAGAAACTGGGCAAGACCATTATCTTTGCCAAGAACCACAGCCATGCAGAGAAGATCTACGAGGTATTCAACAAGGAATATCCCCATCTGCCCGGTTTTGCAAAGGTGATCGACAACAAGATCAACTATGCCCAGAGCTTGATTGACGAGTTCTCCGATCCCAAGAAACTGCCCCAGATTGCTATCTCCGTGGATATGCTGGATACTGGTATCGATGTGCCGGAATGCTTGAACCTGGTCTTTTTCAAAAAGGTTATGAGTAAGGCCAAGTTCTGGCAGATGATTGGTCGCGGCACCCGTCTGTGCCCCGGTCTGCGGGATGGGGCGGATAAGGACAAGTTCTACATCTTCGACTTCTGCGGAAACTTTGAGTTCTTCCGGATGAATAACGGTAAGCCCACTGCTCTGCAGATCGCATTGCAAGGTGCCATTTTCAGCTTGAAGGCGCAAATTGCATACAAGCTGCAGGATATTGCCTATCAGACACCGGAACTGATTGCGTTCCGGAAGACCCTGGTGGACGATATGGTTCGCAAGGTGCAGGAACTGAACAAGGAAAACTTTGCGGTTCGTCAGCACCTTAAGTTCGTGGAACTGTATTCTAATCCGGATAACTACACTGCGCTGACTTATGAGAATACTCTGCAGATGCGGGATGAACTGGCTCCGCTGATCACACCGGATGCGGATGATGCCAAAGCAGTGCGTTTCGATGCGCTGATGTATGGTATCGAACTGGCTTATCTCATGGGTAAGAAGTATGCCAAGGCAAGAACCGATCTTTTCAAGAAGGTCAGTAGCATTGCTTCCGTGGCCAACATTCCGGAGATCATGGTGCAGAGTGAACTGATCAATAAGATCCTGCATACAGATTACCTGGAGAATGCAGGCATCAACGAGTTTGAGTATATCCGTGAGAATTTGCGCGATCTGATCAAGTACATTCCCACCGGCAGAATGACCTATATCACGAACTATGCCGATGAACTGATTTCTATGGATTGGAATGAATCCGAACTGGAAAATGATGATCTGAAGAACTACAAGATGAAAGCGGAGTTCTACATTCGTCAAAACCAGGACAATGCGGTAATTGCCAAACTGAAGACCAATCAGCCGCTAACAGGCAGCGATGTCAAGGTGCTGGAAGATATCCTCTGGAGCGAACTCGGTACCAAGCAAGACTATGAAAACGAGTACGGCAGCAAGCCTTTGGGTGAGTTTGTCCGTGAGATCGTGGGTCTGGATATGAATGCCGCCAAGGAAGCTTTTGCGGAGTTCCTGAATGACACATCTCTTGACAGCAATCAGATCTACTTCGTGAACCAAATCGTGGAGTACATTGTCCATAACGGTCTTATGAAGGATATGTCGGTGCTACAGGATGCGCCCTTTACGGATAACGGCAGCATCGTGGAAGTCTTCACAGATATCACACTATGGTTTGGCATCAAGAAGGTTATCGATCAGATAAACGCAAACGCTGTAGCAGCCTAAGTGAAATAGAAAAAGGTCGCTGAAAGTATTTCAGCGACCTTTTTTCTGTACTAATCCTGTTACATCTCTGCATGTTTTACTCATCAAGTTCAGAAATGCGCGTATTAACCGCATCACGCTCTGCATTTAGTGCGATTAACTTACTGGCAATAAAGCCACCCAAAATAGCAACAATGGATGCCGAGCACGCAGCTATGGTTGTTAAGACAGTTGTTAGGTCATACATATCTTTACCTCCTGCATTAGAAATATAGACAATTATATCACATTTAGAGTATTCTTGTCACTCTGAAGAATAAAGGCAAAAAAGAATATCTGTTCTAGTGTAAACAATTGTGATCGACATCGAAAAAAACAAAAAGGTGAGTCCTTTGAAGACTCACCTTTGGTACGGGTGTTCATAACGGACCTATTCTTACGTTAAGATTTCCTATTCAACTTCCACACAATTAGCCCACAGATAGAACAGATCTTCGAGCATTGGCGCATCGGAAGTCATACACAAATACTGAACAATCCAAAAAGCATCAGAACCTTTAAAGGAATAGGAATAAGTTCTGGTTCCACCGGAGTCTCTCACATAGAACCAAAGGTCATCTTTATTTTGTGGTTTAATATCCGTATGCCCATTATTTGCAATGACACTGCCTACATACTCTTCCAGGGAACGATCAGCCAATCCTTCTTCCAATGAGAAGTCCTCTTTCAAAACTACTACGCCGCAGAAGTTTGACACATAGTATGCATAAAAACCAAGTTCGCTCTCTTTTTCTATAAACTTATCTGTAAGGGTAAGTTTGATACCTTCTGTTTCGAAGGTCATGGGCTCACCAATGGCATCGTTGTCGGGTATTACCATTACACCATCGGGTTTTACCATCGTTCTTGGAAAACATCCACAGAACACAAGGCTGAAAGCTAATAGTAAAGAGAATATGACAATTAACTTCTTCATACCGATCCTCCCTTTTTTATTATATTATAACAATTATAACAAAAACACGGAAATGTGCAATAGTATTGTCCCCCTCTGTAACGAGCAGGGAATTTGTATATACAAATTCCGTTTCAGCGGGTACTACCAGCTGAAAAAGAAAATCGAGTGTCCGCAACGGTCAAATCCGTTATGAACACTCGATATGGTCCAAGTGGCGAGACTCGAACTCGCGGCATCCTGCTCCCAAAGCAGGCGCGCTACCAACTGCGCTACACCTGGATATTAAGTTAAAGAAAAATTCTCGAAGTGGTCAAATATGTGGTCAAGGAAATTCTACCACATTTTTGAGGAACTTTCAACGGAAGTAATCAGGGGTAATTGCGAGGTAACAGGGGAGTATCCAACATTTGGAGTAGTCGAACTGTTTTGGTGTTCCAGCTCCCAAAGCAGGCGCGCTACCAACTGCGCTACACCTGGATATACACAATTTAATTAACAGCGCTCGGATCGCTCCCCAACTGCGCTACACCTGGGTCATCCATATTGGATTAGCATGTATTTTAAGGGATTTTCATCCATAAGTCAAGGGAAAAATGGCAGAAAGGGAAGTGGCAACTGTAAAGAAACAATGAAAATCTCCTGTGAATACTTGACTAATCCTTCCTAATAGTTATAATATTTATAGTACTATGCGAAATGTTGCAAATTTAATGCTTTGTGAGGTTACATATGCGCGGAATTCCTTCTTTGATTACAGATATTCGTAAAAATGTCTTTTGTGAAGTTGCAAAAATGGCCTATGCCGGTGGTGACTACTCCACTGCCGAAGACCTGCCCTACAAGATCGTACCCGGCGATCAGCCCCTGCACAGAGAGTCTGTGTTCCTGGAGCGTGCCATCGCCGGTGAGCGTGTGCGCCTGGCTATGGGTCTGGGCATCCGTCCTATTCAGACCCGCTCTCTGATGACCGATGGTATGGATGCTGCGGCTGTTGCGGAAGCTTACTATGAGCCCCCTCTGGTCAACATCATTCCCTATGCCTGCCATGCTTGTCCCACCAACCGTTACATGGTCAGCAACTACTGCCAGAACTGCCTGGCTCGTTCCTGTGAGAAGGTTTGCCCCAAGGGCGCAATCTCCATTCGAAATGCCCGTTCTTACATTGACTTGGATAAGTGTATCCGCTGCGGTAAGTGCGAAAAGGCATGTCCTTACAATGCCATTGTCCACCTGGAGCGTCCCTGCCAGGCCGCCTGTGGTATGGATGCCATTGGCTCCGATGAGCACGGCAGAGCGGTTATCAATCAGGACAAGTGTGTTTCCTGCGGCCAGTGTCTGGTATCCTGCCCCTTCGGCGCTATCGTAGATAAGGGTCAGATCTTCCAGGTCATCCAGTCCATTTTGAAGGGCGATAAGGTCATCGCCATCATGGCACCTGCTTTCATGGGTCAGTTTGGCAAGCACTCCACTCCCGGTAAGATCATTGCCGCTATGAAGAAGCTGGGCTTCTACCGTGTCCGCGAGGTTGCCATCGGCGCAGATATGTGTACCGTTGAGGAAGCCCACGACTACCTGGAGAAGGTGCCCACCGGAGAGCAGAAGTATATGGCAACATCCTGCTGCCCTGCATGGCACTCTATGATCCATAAGCTGTTCCCCAGCGAGACCCAGAACATCTCCATGACTCTGACTCCCATGGTCTTTACTGCCCGCTATATGAAGAAGCGCTATCCCGGCTGTAAGGTTGTCTTTGTCGGCCCCTGCGCGGCTAAGAAGCTGGAAGCGATCCGCGAGGATATCCGCTCCGATGTGGACTTTGTTCTGACTTTCGAGGAGCTGAACGGTATGTTCCAGGCCAAGGAAATCGACTTCGAGACCATCGAGCCCAAGTATGACCTGGATCAGGGTTCCGCTTCCGGCCGTGGTTTTGCGGTTGCCGGCGGTGTTGCCAAGGCTGTGGAAGACCTGGTGCATGAGAGCTATCCCGATATGGAGATCAAGACCGCCCGTGCGGAAGGCCTGCGGGAGTGCCGCAAGCTGATGACTCTGGCAAAGGCAGGCAAGTACAACGGCTACCTGCTGGAGGGTATGGCATGTCCCGGCGGCTGTGTTGCCGGTGCAGGCACACTGCTTCCCGTTGATCTGGCTACCAAGGTTATCGGCCGTTATCAGAAGGAAACCGATATCGTCAGCCCCATGGACAGTAGCTTCGGCGAAATGGGCAAGGATATGGACTAAGTTATGACGGAGTATAATGATATCTATGACCGGGACCGGAATCTGACAGGCCGCGTCCACCGTCGGGGATCTCCCTGGAATAAGGGAGAGTACGGATTGGTGGTCTGCGTGTGGGTCTATGACGGCAAAGGTAAAGTGCTTCTGACCCGGCGGGCTCCGGAAAAATCCGCCCCCGGTACCTGGGAAAATTCCGGCGGTGCGGTGAAGGCAGGGGAGGATAGTCTGACTGCCATTGTCCGGGAACTGCAGGAAGAGACCGGTATCATTGCAGCCCCTGAGGAGTTTGAACTGCTGGATGCCTGCACAGAACGGGGCACCCATTATGACCATTACTGCCTGCATCGGGATTCTTCCAAGGTAAAGGTGATCCTGCAGCCGGGAGAGACTGACGGTGTCCAGTGGGCGACTTTTGAGGCCGTTCATGAGATGATCCGTACCCGCGAAATCTGCAAAGTGATTGGCAAACAGTTTCTTCGTCATGAGCCTATGTTGCTGGCGCGGCAGATAAAAGATTGACATTATTTAAAGCCCGTTTCGGCCTGCCGAAGCGGGCTTTCTAAGCTAAAATTTGATTAATTTACATAACTAAAGCGGTTTGAGTAGGAAAAGGTTACAAAAATGTAATTGCATTTTTGAGCAAAATCAATATAATAAAGCCGTACTTTTAAAAGGAGGTCCTATTTATGTGGAATGCGATCTATGAAGCCATTGTGAATATCAATGGTGCGATCAACGATTTTGTATGGGGTGTTCCCTGCCTGGTACTGCTGATCGGTACCGGACTTTACTATACGATTCGGCTGGGCTTTATGCAGTTCCGCCATCCCGGTTTCCTGTTCAGAGAGACCGTCGTCAAAGCCTTCAAGAAGAAGGATGATGCAGAAAGAGCCCCCGGTGAGCTGACCAGCTTCCAGGCTGCTATGACTTCTGTGGGCGCAATTGTGGGTTCCGGTAATATTGCCGGTGTTGCAACCGCGATTGTGGTGGGCGGCCCCGGTGCTGTGTTCTGGATGCTGATTGCCGCTTTGATCGGCATGGCAACCAAGTTTGCGGAAGTTACCCTGGGTGTTAAGTACCGTGAAGTCCGTGAGGACGGCTCTGTGAGCGGCGGCGCGATGTACTACCTGGCTAAGGGTCTGAAGCAGAAGTGGCTGGGTGTGCTGTTCAGCGTGCTGGTCATTCCTTATGCATTTGTTATTTCTGCGGTTGTTGATACCAACACCATCGCTCTGGCTGTGGAAAATGAGTTTGCGGTTCCCACCTGGATCACCGGTGTGATTCTGGCTGTGGCAGCCGGTGTGATCATCTTCGGCGGCATCAAGCGTATCGGCCGCGCCAGCGAGATCATTGCTCCCTTTATGGGCGGTGCGTATATCCTGGCAGGTATTGCGGTTATTCTGCTGAACATCGGCCAGGTTCCTCAGGCTCTTGTGCAGATCGTTAAGGGTGCCTTTGATCCTGCTGCTGTCACCGGCGGTGCCATCGGCTCTATGTTTGTGGCAATGCGCTACGGCGTTGCCCGCGGCATCTTCTCCAACGAGGCAGGTGCCGGTACCGCTGCCATGGTTCACTGCGGCGCTCAGGTCAAGCATCCTGTTGAGCAGGGTCTGTGGGGCGCTGTGGAAGTGTTCCTGGATACCGTTCTGGTGTGCCTGGTCAGTGCGCTGACCGTTGTTCTGTCCGGTCTGTGGAATACCGGCCTGGACGGCGCTGTTCTGACCATGGAGGCATTCGAACTGCTGCTGCCCGGCAAGATCGGTTCTTACATCTGCCTGGGTGCCATCATTCTGTTTGGTTTCTCCTGCCTGATCAGCTTCTACACCTATGCTGAAAGAGGTGCGGTGTTTATCTTCGGCAGCAAGAGCCGTTTCTGGATCAAGCTGATCTGGGTCGGCATGATCTTCGTCGGTTCTCAGACCACTCTGGGCTTTGCCTGGGATCTGGCTGACACCATCAACGGCATGATGATCATTCCCAACCTGATCGGTCTGCTGCTGCTGAGCGGTGAGGTTGTGAAGCTGAAGAAGGAATACTTCGCTGACCGCCTGCCCGTTCATAAAAAGTAATGATAATAAGAAATCCCCGCTTGCTTTTGCAAGCGGGGATTATTTTATGTGGTTGCGGCAGGGAAGAGGCAATAAAAAAGCCCGGGAAAACCCGGACAAAATCACAAAACGCTATTGACTTCCGAAAGACCATATGATAAAATGGTTTTCCATACTATGGGGGTTATGCGTTTTCCGCAGATTCCCACTCTGTATGAAGCGATAATAGCACATACCGGAGCGGTTGTCAATAGCGAAAAACAACAAAATTACAACTGCGCCGGGCGTATCAAGTAAGCAACACACAATTCGAAAGAAAGGCTGTGATGATCCATATGGCAATGGTCAAAGACCAAATGTTCGGCAAGACCATGCGTAAGTCCTACGCAAAGTATCAGGAAATCCTGAAAATGCCCAACATGCTGAAGATCCAGAAGGATTCCTACCAGTGGTTCCTGGATGAGGGCCTGCGTGAAGTCTTCAAGGATGTTGGCGTGATCTCCGACTTCTCCGGCAAACTGGAGCTGAGCTTCCTGGATTACTCCATGA
>JAFOBK010000212.1 GCA_017381835.1 Oscillospiraceae bacterium
CTGCCCCTGCGGGTCACCCATAACGATACTAAGCTTAACAACGTCATGTTCCGTGCCTCCGACCGGACACCTCTGTGCGTCATGGATCTGGACACCACCATGCCCGGCCTTTCCGCTTATGACTTCGGTGATGCTATCCGCTTCGGTGCCTCCACCGCAGCCGAGGACGAAAAGGATTTGAGCAAGGTTTGGATGGATCTGGAGCTGTTCCGTCTGTTCACCAAGGGTTATCTGGAAGCCTGCCCCAATCTGACGGAAAAGGAAAAAGAAGTGCTGCCCCTGGCTGCCTTCACCATGACCCTGGAATGCGGCATCCGCTTCCTGGCTGACTACATCGACGGTGACAACTACTTCAGCATCCACTATCCGGAGCAGAATCTGGATCGCTGCCGCACCCAGTTCAAGCTGGTGGCAGATATGGAAGCCAAGTGGGACAAGATGGCAAACATCGTCGCAAAAGCAGGAAATGAATAAACATATTTCGGCAGAAGGAAACTCCCTTCTGCCGATTTTTTATCCTGTATAGACACCTTCACTGCGTTAGAATCCGTAGGGGAGGGTCTTGACCCTCCCGGCGGCACATACTTCCACTTTCCCATGGAGTTTTCGGCAACATGCCACAAGTTTACAGGTATTGTCATCCTGAGTGAGCGCAGCGAATCGAAGGATCTACGCATTAACGATACTGCCAAGATCCTTCGACTCCCGCTGGTCGCTCAGGATGACAAGGATTTGACATTTTGTGTTTCCACATTGGACTTTCGGCGAATACCAAATATATTCTGTGCGGGAGGGTCAAGACCCTCCCCTACATTTTCATATTCAATGAAAAAAGGCACCGCCGAAGCGGTGCCTTTTATTTATGCGTAAATTATACGCGGCCTTCCAGCTGGTTATCGTAGTGCAGGTCGTAAGCCTTCTCCTCGGGAGTGAACTTACGCAGGGTGTTGATAACAGCGCCGTCCTTCCACTTACGGCAGCCGACATCCTCGGTGGTACCCATAACGGTAACGTTAGCCTGACGGCGGCGGTTACGGACATGGTCCCAGTCGATGAAGTAGATGTGAGCGAATTCGCCGCCATCCAGCTTGCCGTCCTTGATGGTCATGGTCTCGCTGCGGCCGAAGAAGACGGAGCGCAGGTGGCCGTCGGTGTTCATGGAGGTGTAGTTGCCGGGCTCATCAACGTAGCGGCCGAACTGTGCGTGGATGGGGCCGGGATGGCGGTAGTCACCCTCGTTGACGTAGTCGGGGATCATCTTACGCATGATGTCCAGCAGGTCGTGCTGCAGGAACTCCAGGTCGAAGGAGTCGATGTCGTGAGAGCACTCCTGAACCATGACGGAGCAGGTGGTGTGGTGGGAAACGATAGCGACGGTACCGTTCATAACGCCGGAATCCTTAACGATCTGCATGACTTCCTTAGAGATGTCGTGGAAAGTGGGGATCCAGCCGCGGGACTGCAGTTCCAGTTCCTTCTGATAAACTTTGAATTCCATAAATATTTTCCTCCAATAATTTTATTTATTGCTTTCTTCTATTAATGACGCTCGTCCCAAGCCTTGCGGACAGCAGCGATCATTTCTTCAACCATAGCGGGACGGTCAGCAGCCTTTGCAACACCGGAAGAAGAACCGGTAGCATCAGCGCCGGCGATAATGGTGTTGTAAACGTCCTGGCCGTTGGCGATGCCGGCAGCAGTCAGAACCAGAACATCGGGGTCAACGCTCTTGACGCACTCAAATGCAGCTGCTACATACTCGGGGCCTACGGAAATGCCGGTACCGATCAGCTCGGAGGGCTCTGCCACAACGCAGGTAGGCTTCAGAGTGGCAATCTTGGAAGCTTCAGCCATAGAATCGGCGCAAACCATGGTCATCAGACCCACTTCCTTTGCGCGGGCGATGGTTGCAGCCAGGGTTTCAAAATCCAGGGGCTTTTCCACATGGTTCAGCTGGGTGCCCTCTGCGCCTGCAGCCACCAGGGATTCTGCCAGGGTATCAGCAGTGCCTCTGCCCACGGGGATGGGATCCATATGAGGAGCAAAAACATGAATGTGCTTGGTTGCTTCCACAACTCTGCGAATTTCTACAACAGGACAGGTGAAGACGATCTCCACGCCGTACTTCTCGCTAGCCTTGTCAGCTGCCAGAGCCAGTTCCAGAACATCATCACCGTAGAGATAGGACTTGGGGCCGATCTCAAAGAAGGGTGCCTTAATAACGCCTCTTGCCATAAGAATAATCCACCTTTCGTTTTTCATTAAATTCCATACTAATATTTTAGTACTTTTCAGCCAATAGTCAACCTTGTTTTGCATAAAATAACGAAATCGTTAAATTAGCCAAGAAACCCCTGGGCAAACTGTGGACATTGCAGATTTTTCCTTTTAAACGAAAATCACATTTTCGTTTTCTTGACACTTGGAAAACATCCTGCTATGATAGAGCTATCAAACGAAAGGAAGTGGTTCCATGGCTGAGAGTAAGCTGAAAATTGATCTGCGCCGGAATAAGATCCTGGAGCAGCTGAAAGCGGAAGGGAAAGTATCTGTTTCCCGTCTGGCCGCAGAGCTGGGCGCCACTCCCGTGACCATCCGCAACGACCTGACCGCCCTGGAGCGGGATGGCTACTTAGTGCGGATGCAGGGCGGCGCTGTGATCGCTCCCCGACTGGAAAACCAGCTGGTGGGCACTGCCGAAGACCCCACCTTCCTGCAGAAGCAGGCGCTGGCGGAGGAAGTGGCAAAGCTGATCACCGACGGCCAGACCCTTTTCTTCAACTCCGGCACCACCACCCATCACATTGCCCGGGCTTTAAAGGCCAAAAAACACCTGAATATTGTAACAAATTCTTTGGCAATTGCCATGGAACTGGGCAATATCCCCACCTTCCACGTACTCCTGCTGGGCGGCGAAATCAATGCCAGCTACGGCTTCACCGCCGGCGGCGATTCCCAGGAGCAGCTGAGCAAATACCGGGCCGATTGGGCCATTCTCTCCGTGGACGGTGTCAGCGCCCAGGGCGGCATCACCACCTGCCACTCGGAAGAAGCCATTATCGACCGGCTGATGATGACCAATGCCAAAAAGCGGCTGATCGCCGCCACCGGCAATAAGATCGGTAAAGCCGGTTTCTCCCGGATCTGCGACAGCGACAGCGCAATCCAGCTGATCACCGATTCCACCTGTGAAAAAGAGTGTCTGCTGGCGCTGCAGGAGCGGGGCGTCAAGATTATAAAGGTATAAAGAAAATAATATTTTCGTTTTCCCCTTCATTCCGTAACTTTTCACAGTTTGTCCCGCTGGATTTCTGCGCTTTTGTGCATTGAAAGTCCTTCCCCAACGCAGTATTATTTAAAGTAGAAAACCTATAACATACATGTAAGGAGAGTATTATTTATGATTAGTCAGGAAGCTCTGAACCAGGCAAAGCAGGCCTACGATATCGAGGCAGCTTGCATCACCGAAATGAAGAATTACCTGGACGAAGCACAGTTCTCCGCAGCTGTGGAACTGCTGTCCAAGGCTCCCAAGATCGGCGCCGCCGGCTCCGGCCACTCCGGCATTCTGTGCCAGCATTTCTGCCATCTGATGTGCTGCATCGAGCGCCCCGCCCGTTTCATCTCCCCCGCTGAAGCTGTACATGGTGCCACCGGCTATCTGCAGCCCGGCGACGTTATGGTGTTCGCTTCCCGCGGCGGCAAGACCAAGGAGCTGCTGCCCATCGTTGACATCTGCAAGGCAAAGGGTGTCAAGATCATCACCATCACCGAAAACCTGGAGTCCCCTCTGGCTACCGCTGCTGACGTAGTCATCAAGCAGTATGTCAACCGCGAGACCGACAAGTGGAACGCTCAGGGTACCACCAGCTCCACCGCACTGTGCATGCTCTTCCACGCTCTACAGGCCGCTATCATCGAGGAGACCGGCTACCAGGCTGAGCAGTTCGCTCTGATCCATCCCGGCGGAGCTGTGGGTGAGCGTCTGAACAAGAAGGCTCTGGACGTATAACCAAACATCCAACCCAAGGGAGGATTATTTATGTACTGTGGTATCGACTTAGGTTCTACCAACATTAAAGTTGCCATCTACTCCGAAGATTTTAAGCTGATCGACCGTCAGAGCCGCCCCGTGGAATACATCCGGGAAAACGGTTTTGTGGAATTTGACGCTGTAACCTACTGCCAGATCCTGACGGATCTGCTCACCGCCATGGTGGAAGACAACGGCATCAAGACCATCCGCCAGATCGCCTTCACCGGCCAGGCTGAGTCCCTGGTGGTGCTGGGTGCCGACGGCAAGCCTCTGATGAATGCCATCTCCTGGATGGACGAGCGCTCCACCGAGGAGTGCAAGCTCCTGGAGCAGCAGTTTACCCATGAGATCTGCGAAGCTGTCACCGGTCAGATGGCGGTTCTGCCCACCTGGCCCGCCACCAAGATTCTGTGGCTGCAGAAGAACAAGCCTGAAATCTACGCAGCAGCCGACACCTACATGCTGCTGAAGGACTATGTGGTCTACTACCTGACCGGCGAAAAGAAGAGCGATATGTCCATCGCCACCTTCTCCTTCTACTTTGACATTTACAAGAAGTGCTACTGGCAGGAAATGCTGAATGCCATCGGCGTGAAGCTGTGCCAGCTGCCTGAGCTGGTGGAGCCCTGCACCGTGGCAGGCGAGCTGAAGCCCGGTCTGATCCCCGGCCTGGAGCCCGGTACCGCTGTGAACGTAGGTACCCTGGACCACTTCGCCGGTATGATCGGCGCCGGTAACATTGCCCCCGGCGGTGTCACCCTGTCCACCGGTACCGTCATGGCTATGACCGTTATGGCTGACGAGTCCATGGCCCACAACACCGGTATCGCCATGCACTACGGCTTCCTGCCCGATACCCATATCATGCTGCCCGTTGTAGAAAGCGGCGGTGTCAGCCTGGAGTGGTTCCGCAGAGCCTGCATGAAGAATGTTACTTACGATGAAATGAATGCCACCCTGGAAAGACGCAGCCGCAATGATCTGCTGTTCCTGCCCTACATGGTGGGTACCAACGCTCCCGAGTTCGATGCCGATGCCAAGGGTGTGTTCTGGGGTCTGCGCCAGGAGCATGACAACATCGATATGGCCGGTGCCATTATGGAAGGCGTCGCCTATGTGCTGCAGAAGAATCTGGTGCACATCCACAATAACGGCATCCGTCTGAACAACATCATCGCCACCGGCGGCGGTGCCAAGAGCCCCATCTGGTGCCAGCTGTATGCGGATATCACCGGTCTGCCCGTCCGGATTCCCGCCGAGAAGGAAGCTGCCTGCCTGGGCGCAGCTATGATCGCCGCTGTGGCCGACGGCAAGTTTGCCGACTTTAACGATGCCGCCAAGGAACTGGTCAGCTTCACCAAGGAATATACCCCCAACCCCTGCGAGCATTACGAGCGCAAGTACCGCCGCTTCTGTAAGCTCTATGAGGCTGCACTGGAAATTAACAAGATTTAACTCTCCTAAAGATAGGAAACACCCGCAGGACGCTCCTGCGGGTGTTTCCTTATGCGTTATTTATGTTATGTAAACTCATTCAGAGTCTGTAGGGGCGATTATCAATCGCCCGGCGGTACATCTACCCTTTCCACACCAGATTCGGGCGAATTCTATGTTGACTTCTGTGCGGGCCGTCGAGGGCGCCGGCCCCTACGCTCTTAACGAGGAGAAACACTTGCGGTTTTCTTCATTTCTCTCCCATATCACAAGAAAAAGCACCACGGGTTCTTCCGTGGTGCTTTTGTGTTTCCGATTAGTCGGGCAGCAGGTTCTTGGTGCTGTAGCGGGGGTAGACATTGTAGGGCTTGAAGCCTTCTGCGTAAGCCACGCCGCACTGATAGCCGCGATACTTGGAGCAGGTGCGAACCATATCCGCAAAGTCGATATTGTCATGCTCACGCATCCACTTCAGCTGGGACACATGGCACTCCAAAGCCTGCAGCTTGATATCAATCTGATTGGTAATATCCACATAATGGGTGGGCTGGAAGTTAACGCCTGCCAGGGTGTCCATGAAGAAAGTAGGGATAA
This sequence comes from Oscillospiraceae bacterium, assembly GCA_017381835.1. Next base: position 6,065 of record JAFOBK010000212.1, read on the forward strand.
AGCTGGTGTAAGCTTCAAACTTTCTGGGACGGTGGTTCAGGCCGGAGCAGAACGCGCCGTTGGTGGCAATGATGCTGGTCTCGGTATGATCCAGCATATAGTCGTCGGGATTATGGGTGATCATCACATCAGGGCGAACAAAACGCACCACATCGGCCATGGCATCCATGACCTCCAGGTTGTGGCTGTTGATCTCCAGATCGGGAACATCCAGATTGAAGACCTGCTTTGCGCCGATGATCTTGCCGGCTTCCTCAGCTTCCTTGGTACGGATAACCCGCAGTTCCTCAGGCTCAATGATCACATGGCCCAGGCAGCCATTGGCAACATGGCACATGTAGACTTCCGCACCCTGCTCAACATACTTACGCAGAGTACCGGAGCAAGCGATCTCCAGATCATCGGGATGACAGCCAACTGCTAAAACCTTCATAATTCATTTCCTCCTACTAATCTATATTTACAAAAAATAAAAACAAAGTTATAATGAACTCATAAATCACCTCGGGAGGGATTATTATGAGACAGTATACCATCAAGAAAGTAACCGGCCAGATCGATTGGGCCGAAATCCCCGCATTGGATGTGGACAACTATCTGTGGTGCGAGAAGCTGGATATCAAGATGAAGTCCCAGATCTGTTACTCTGAAGCAGGTCTGCATGTCCATCTGCGGGCATGGGAAAAGGACATTCGGGCAGAACTGACCGATCCCATGAGCATGGTCTGCGAGGACAGCTGTATGGAATTCTTCTTCCGTCCCATGGAGGGAGATCTGCGCTACTTCAACCTGGAAATCAACCCCAACGGTCAGATGTACATCGGCTTCGGCCACAATATGGGCGACCTGATCCGCCTGGCGCTGCAGGATGAGCAGGCTATGCTGCAGAAAAAGTGGAACTACACCGAAGACGGTTGGGAAGTCTTCTACACCTTCCCCGTAGAGGTCATCCGAGTGTTCTTCCCCGGCTATGAACTCAAGTCCGGCATGAAGATCTATGCCAACTCCTACAAGTGCGGCGATGAAACCGTAAAGCCCCATTTCATTGCCTGGAATCCCGTGGATGTGGCAGTCCCCAGCTTCCATGAGCCGGAGCATTTCGGTCTTATGACCCTGGAATGATCTGCGTATCCTCCAAAGAGATCTCCAACAGAAAACGTCCCGATAAGTGTGCCGCGCCCAGTACATGGGTGTCGGCACTTTTTTTTGCAAGCTGCAAAGATATCGGCCGGTGGTACATATGATGCAGATGATGCTGCAGCATCTTCTCGATCAGCTTGTGGCCCTGGTGGACAGCGCCGCCCAGGATGATTACATCCGGCGCCAGCAGCGCGGATATATTCACAATTGCCGCCGCCCAGGCCTTGGTAGTCTTGTTCAGCAGGCTGTAAACATCCAAATCAAATTCCGCCGCAGCCTTTTCCAAGAGGGTCAGAGACAGAGCCTCCTCCCCCTGCTTTTCCAGCAGGCGCTGCAATTCCGGCGCCAGGCCCCGATCCAGCAGATTTTTTGCCTCACGAAACACCGCGCTCAGACCCGCTTCCCGCTCCAAAGCACCCTGATTCCGGGAATCTCCCCAGCGTTCCGTTTCCGCCCGGATCACCATATCACCGATTTCACCGGCCAGGCAATTCCGGTCCTCATAGAGCTGACCTCCCAGGACAATACCGGCACCGATGCCGCAATCGCCGGTCACATCCATATAGACCAGGTTCTCCATCTGACCGTCATTTTGCAGATAAGCACCCATGGCGCTGAGACGGGCGGCATTATAAACAAAACAGGGAAGGCCCAGTTTTTCCTGAACCAATTCCGCCAGATTCACATTTTCAAAGTAAGGAAAGTTGGGAATACGGCTGATGACGCCGCTGCTCATATCCGCAAGGCCGGGAATGGCCAGGCTCACCGTCAGCACACAGCCGGAGCTGCGCTTTTTCTCCAGCATTACTTTTTGGAGGGTTTCCAGTTTCTCCAGGAAATCCTCCACTTTCATTTGGGAATTGGCCTCCAGCACATGGCGGGCAACCACTTTTCCTCTCAAATCCAGCAGATAACCCCGCAGGCTGTCACCATCCAGGCAGCAGTACATGCAGTGGGCATAGGCACCGTTGATGCTGAACACATCCGGCCGACGACCCACTTCCGCCGCCTCTTTTCGGCGCTGCACGATCAGCTTTTTGCTCTTGAGCAAGGTAAGGCCACGGCTGATTGTGGCAACGCTCAGACCCGTCTGCTCCGCCAAATACGCAGCGGTGGCTTCACCGGCATCATCCAGGGCATACAGCAACATCAACAAATTCCGCTGTTTGGTATTACCGTTTTCCATCATCCCGCGTCATCCTCCACCCTTCGTACTTACTTATATTATTGCTGTTTGCGAATACGAAATCAACACTTTTTTTCACCGCTCCATTTTCCCCGTTTTTCCAACTTTTTGAGATTAGTTTTTAAACTCCCCGGTTTAAACGCATCCGCCCGCATTTTTCATCAGTTTTGTTTCATTTTCTTCCGTTTTGTCACCTTTAACAGTTTATATTATCTGTTTTTGTGCAGAAAACCAATCTTTGCATTTTGCAAGAATATCCGTTGACTTGATTTTTCACCTATGGTAATCTGTAATTGGAATATAAGGGCCGGTATCGTCTGCCCTGAATTTTAAGGAGGAAATGATTTATGAATATGCTGGATACTTTGAAGGGTTCCTATTTCTCTCAGATTCTGCCCGAGGGTTGGGACATTGCCAAGATTCTGGAGTGCGTCTCCAACGATCCCGAAACCGCTTGCGACCGTCAGGACTTCTGGCACGAGGGTTTCACTCCCGTTAAGTGCACCAATCTGGAAGAGTTCGGCGCTTACATGGGCTTTGAGATCGCAATGCAGATCAAGCAGACCAAGGAAGAAGGCCGCAAGCTGATCCTGATCCTGCCCGTTGGCCCCATGGGTATGTACAAGTGGGCTGTTTACTTCCTGAAGCAGCTGAATATCGACTGTAAGCATGTTTACGGCTTCAACATGGACGAGTGGGCTGACGCTGACGGCAACACCCTGCCCGGCTCCGACCCCGCAGCCTTCCAGAATGCTATGACCGAAGCTTTCTACGGCCCCCTGGGTGAGCTGACCGTTCCCGAGGATCAGAGAAACTTCGCTACCAAGGAAAACCTGCCCACTTATATGAGTAAGATCGAAGCTCTGAAGGCAGAGGGCGCAAAGCAGGTCATGGTTTACGGTATCGGCCGTATGTGCCACATCGCTTTCTGGGAGCCCCACTTCGCAACTGAGTACGCTACCGAAGAAGAGTGGCTGGAAGCTTCCCACCGCATCGGCGCTAACCTGCATCCTTTCACCATTGAGCAGAACGCCATCACCTCTTTCCGTTCTTCCTGGCCTCTGATCCCCTGCTTCGCTAACACCATCGGCCCCAAGATCATCTTCGGTTCCGATTACTGCATCGGCGGCGCTGACGGCGTTCTGTCCCGCGGCATGCAGTGGCAGGGCATGAGCTTCTGGATGACTCTGCGCCACGGCCCCACCAAGGCTATCACCTCCTCCCGTATCCCCACCATGCCCGGTAAGCTGTTCTTCATGGAAGAGCTGGCTGGCCCTCTGTGCCCCGATACCAACTAATTCATTCTTCCCAAGGAGGAAACTGATATGGCTCAGAAAGTACGCTGGGGCGTTATCGGCGCCGGCGGTATCGCTGATCGCCGCACCATTCCCGGCATGATGCTGTGCGACAACGCAGAGCTGGTTGCTGTGATGGAAATTAATATGGAGCTGGCTGAGAAGTGCCGCGCCAAATGGGGCTGCAAGAAGGCCTACGACAGCGAAGCTGCGCTGCTGGCTGACCCCGAAGTGGATGCTGTCTATATCGCCTCTCCCGTGTTCCTGCACGCAAAGCAGGCTATGGCAGCTGCTGATGCAGGCAAGCACATCCTGATTGAAAAGCCTTTGGCCATGACCGCCGAAGAAGGTCAAAAGGTTGTGGACTACTGCAAGGAAAAGGGTGTTCTGATCGCCGCAGGCCTCATGATGCGCTTCGGTGCTTATGTGCAGGCTATGAAGAAGGCTGTTGCTGAAGGCAAGATCGGCAAGCCCGTCTCCGGCTATGCCCAGTTCACCTGCTGGTATCCTGATATGCCCGGCAACTGGCGCCAGAGCAAGAAAAACGGCGGCGGCGGTTCCATGATGGACATGGGTGTGCACTGTATCGACCTGATGCAGTACATCCTGGGCACCAAGGTCAAGGATGTGGCAGCCTTCCACGACACCCTCACCTTTAATTATGAGGTTGAGGACTCTTCCACCGTGCTGCTGCGGATGGAGAACGGCGCCCAGTGCGTTGTCCAGTCCAACTTTAATATCCCCGATGACGCTGCCAAGTGGCGCATCGAGCTGTTCGGCGACCAGGGCCGTCTGATCGGTGACACCGTCATCGGCCAGGTAGACGGCGGAAGCCTGGATGCTATGTTCCTGGGTGAGCAGGGTGCCTACGATGCCCAGCAGGACAAGAAGGACGGAGCGCGCTCCGCTATCGAAGTGGAATTCGGCAATATGTATGCCCGGGAAGTGGCAAGCTTCTCCAATTCCATTCTGACCGGTGCTCCTCTGGAAGTTCCTGCAGAGGAAGCTGTCCAGGTCCAGCGGGTCATGGAGGCGGCTTACCGCTCCAATGACGAAGCACGCACAATCAAACTGTAATGAGGTAATAACTATGGCAAAGAAGAAAGCTTCTGACTTTAGATACAACACCGGTGAGACCAAGGTCCCCTGGGCTGCTGTTGGTGAAAACTACAATGCCGAGGACCTGATGGCCATCGTAAAGTTCATGATGAAGGGCGAAGGCGAAGACTATGACGCAGCTGTGAAGGCTGTGGAAAATGCCGTCTACGCTCTGGATAAGGTCTCCGAGCCCCCCGCAAAGCTGAGCCTGGACGCTCAGGTTGCCAAGGCCGAGGAGATGTGCGACGAATTCCTGGGCACCGAAGGCTGCCTGTTCGTCACCAACTGCACCGCAGGCTTCGAGATCGCTTCCAAGTATGCCAACCTGAAGCCCGGCGATGAAGTCATCGTTCCCGCTATCACCTTCGCAGCTACCATGGCATATCCTCTGTCCATCGGCTGCAAGATCGTCTTCGCTGACGTGGATCCCAAGACTCTGAACATGGATCCTAAGGACGTTGCCAAGAAGATCACGGGCCGGACCAAGATGATCGTTCCCGTCCATATCGGCGGCTATCCCGTCGACATGGATCCCATTATGGAACTGGCCGCTAAGCATGACATCATCGTTCTGGAAGACGGCGCTCACGCATTCGGCGGTGAGTACAAGGGCAAGAAGCTGGGTACCATCGGTCACTTCGGCGCATTCTCCTTCCACGAAGTCAAGAACATGACCTCCTTCGGCGAAGGCGGCATTCTGACTACCACCATCGAGGACTTCCGCGCTGATATGAAGCGCGCCCGCTTCCTGGGTGCTGACTTCTCCAAGAAGATCAAGAACTGGCTGTACGATGTCTGCGCTATCCCCGGTAAGGACGGCAGCTCCTTCGTAGCTACCAACTTCTCCACCACCGAGATTCAGGGCCTGGGTCTGCAGCTGCAGCTGAGCCGCTACGAGGAGATTCTGGAAGCCCGCCGCCAGGCTGCTGCTTACCTGACTGAGCGTCTGAGCGGCTGTGATGCCATCCAGCCTCAGGATCTGGGCAATGACGAGATCAAGCCCACCTTCCATCTGTACAGCGTTGTCATCGACCCCGATAAGGCCGGTGCTGACGTTCAGGTCTTCAAGAAGAAGCTGGCTCAGAAGGGCGTCACCGAAATCGCTCACTTCGGTCCTCTGTACCGCTTCGAGGTTCTGAAGGGTCTGGGTTACAATGAAGAAGAGATCGCAGCTTCCTGCCCCGTTACCGAGGAAGTCTTCGACCGCCGCTTCACCCACTTCCCCATCTATGGCCTGACCAAGGAGCAGCTGGACTACATGGCAGATGCCATCCTGGAGTCCATCGACGAGATGCAGAAGGGCATCTAATCCAATCGCAAATAATAGCCCGGTGGTTTCCCACCGGGCTTTCATTTTATGTGGAACGGATTGCCACGCCAGTGTTCGCACTGGCTCGCAATGACGTGCTAAACCAATACTGCCGCAGAATCGATACCGAGCGGGTATGGGAACTGACGATTACTTCTGCACCGTGCACGCACTGTCAGCGGCCACCGGCCGCCGAATTTCATACGCAGAGCGGAAGCTAGCGACCGAATCGGGTGACACCCAAAGGTCTTATTTTACCACCGGCCTACCAGTCCCGCGTTTGTCGGCGGCCACTGGCCGCAATAATACGCCAAGCTAATACTGCCGCAGAATCGATACCGAGCGGGTATGGGCACTAACGATTACTTCTGCACCGTGCACGCACTGTCGGCGGCCACTGGCCGCAAAAAAAGAGGAGCCCGAAGGCTCCTCTTAATTTTGTGTGAATTCTAAGTTCTACTTACGAATTACTCGAAGTCGGACCAGAAGTCGGTAACGTTGCTGGAGTCAACCATGAACAGAGCGATGTTGGTCTGGGGAACGTTCTCAACGCCGGAGAAGTAGTTGATAGCGCCGTCGAAGATGTACTGAGCCAGAACCCATGCGTCAACGTTCAGGCAAGCCAGGTAGTTGGGATCCTGGTTGTACAGCAGGGAGAAGGGCTCCTTGCCGTATGCGCCCATGGACAGAACCTTAACGTCGGTGTTGCCAACCATCTGCAGAGCAGCAACTGCGCCCTGTGCGCCGTTGTCAACGTCGGAGATGACGAAGTCGTAGGGCTGAACGATAGCGGAGATAGCGTTAGCAGCGGTCTCGCGGTTACCCTGGGAGTCGAACTTGTCCAGGATGGTGATTTCGCAGTCAGTAGCAGCGTCGAAGACCTCGTGCAGGCCAATGAAGCGCTCCTGGCAGTGAGTGGAAACAGCGTTGGTCAGCTCAACGATGGTAGCCTTGCCGCCGCAGTTCTCACGGATGTAGTTGATGAAGTATTCGCCGGTCAGGGTACCAGTAGCCTTCTGGTCCCAAGTAACGGTGGTCTCAGCCTTCTCTGCGCCTTCTGCCCATGCGCCGTCATAAACGATGATGGGGATGCCAGCGTCAACAGCCTTGTTCAGAGCAACGGAAGAGCCGTCGAAGGTGATGGGGTCAACCATGATCATATCGACCTGGTTTGCGATGTAGTTCTCGATCTGCTTGGTCTGAGTCTCGTCGTTCAGGTCGCCGTCGTCACAGATCATGTTCTCAACGCCGTAGTAAGCGCCCAGAGCTTCCAGACCTGCTGCCAGAGCTGCGCACCATTCGTCGCCCTTGTAGCAGATGGAGCAGCCGATCTTCTTGCCAGCCAGAACGTCGGTATCCTGCAGAACAACTGCGCCGGGGATGCCCAGAGCAGCAGCCTTCTCGTCAGCAGAGATCTCGTCGGACTTAACGGGGCCGTCGGTAGCTTCTACGATTTCCTCAGCAGCGGGAGTGGTCTCCAGCTCTTCAGTAGCGGGCTGAGTCTCGGGAGCAGCCTCGGGAGCAGCCTCAGGTGCCTTCTCGCCGCCACATGCGACCAGGCCGAATACCATGACCAGAGCCAGCAGCAGAGCAATCAGTTTCTTCATTTTGTTTTCCTCCTAAATTTGTTTTATCTAAAGCAATTGTTTGCTTAAGAATACGAAAGTAAATGTACGATTAGGTACACATAGCCATGATCTTCTCCTGGCTGGCGTCTTCCACCATCAGTTCGCCCATCTTGTGGCCTTCGTGCATGACCATGATGCGGTCACACATACCCAGGATCTCGGGCATTTCAGAGGAGATCATAATAACGGTCTTGCCTTCCTTTACCAGCTGGTTGATCAGACGGTAAATTTCAGCCTTTGCGCCGACGTCGATACCGCGGGTGGGCTCGTCCAGGAACAGAATATCGGAACCACGGAACAACCACTTTGCGATAACAACCTTCTGCTGGTTACCACCGGACAGGAACTGAACTTCCACATCCTCATTGGGGCGAACCAGAGTCAACTTGTCAGCATACTCCTTGGCAATCTTAGCTTCCAGAGCGTAGTCAATGAAGCCGTTACGGATAACACCGTCCAGATTGACCAGAGAGGTATTCTTCTTGATGGACATTGTCTGAATCAGACCCTGCAGCTTACGGTCTTCAGGAATCAGGCCCAGACCGTCCTTGATCGCATGGGCGAACTTGCGGTACTTAACCTTCTTACCCTTGACATAGACCTCACCGGACTCGATTTTATCGATACCCAGGATGGCTCTTGCCAGCTCGGTACGACCAGCGCCGACCAGACCGGAGATACCGAAGACTTCACCGGCCTTGACTTCAAAGCTGATGTCCTTCAGCATACCGCAGTGGAGGTTCTTGACTTCCAGAATGGTTTCGCCGATGTTACCCTTCTCCTTGGGGTACTCCTGGCCCATCTCACGACCAACCATCATTGCGATCAGACCCTCACGGGTAACATCGCCGATGGGCAGGGTGTTGATGTGCTGACCGTCGCGGAGAATGGATACATTATTGCACAGATCAAAGACTTCGTCAAGACGGTGGGAGATATAAATGATGGTAATGCCTCTCTCGCGCAGCTGCTTGACAATACGGAACATAACTTTCAGCTCACGGTTGGTAAGCACTGCGGAAGGCTCGTCCATGACGATGACCTTGGAATTGGTGTTGATTGCGTGCATGATCTCAACGATCTGCTTCTTAGCAACAGACAGGGAAGAAACCTGAGCATTGATATCAATGTCCATACCCAGATCATCCACGATCTCCTGAGCGCGCTTACGCATACCTGCCCAGTCAACGATACTACCCTTCATCATCACATTGCCCAGGAACATGTTCTCGGCAACGGTCAGAGGCTCAGCCAGCTTGATTTCCTGGTGAACGACGGCGATACCGGCATTACGGGCAGCGATGGGGCTGTTAAACTTCTGGGTCTTGCCCTCCAGAATGACTTCGCCCTTATTGGGCTGATAGATACCGGCCAGAACCTTGATCAGGGTGGACTTACCGGCACCGTTCTCACCGACCAGGCCATGGATGGTACCACGCTCAATGCTGATGGTAACATCGTCCAGTGCCTTAACGCCGGGGAACTCTTTGGTGATATTTTTCAGAGTTAAGATATAATCTTTTGCCATTGTTAAACCAACCTTTCCTTCGTTAATATACAAACCTTATGGGAAAGGCCAATTAGTGCTTCTTCTTTCTGTTGGTGTTCATGACGTCCAGAGTAACAGCGGTAATCAGAACGATACCCTTCAGAACGTCCTGAACAAAGGGATCGATACCGATCATGGTAAAGCCGTTGAACAGGGTGATCAGGAAGACACAGCCGAACATGGTGCCGATAACGTTACCCTTACCACCGGCCAGGGAGATACCGCCGATGATGGAGCCGATAACTGCGTCGAACTCATAGTTCTGACCGTTGGTAACAGCGACGGAGTCCAGACGAGCCATCAGAACCAGGCCACCGAAGGTAGCGGTGATAGAAGCCAGGATGAAGGTGCCGAACTTGTAGAGCTTAACATTGATACCGGAGAAGAATGCTGCTTCTGCGGAGCCGCCAACAGCGAAGATATTACGACCGACCTTGGTATAGGTCAGCAGCAGCTGTGCGATGATATACAGGCAAACCATGATAACTGCACAGATGGGGATCTCGTTTGCAATGTAGCCGCGGCCCAGGAAGGAAATCGCAGCAGGCATCTTGGGGATGGGAACAGCCTGGGTGATCAGCTTAGCAACGCCGTAGCAGACATACTGGGTACCCAGAGTTGCGACCAGGGGAGGAACACCGATGTAGGAAACCAGGAAACCGTTGATGGCACCGATGGTGATACCAACAGCGAACATGCACAGGATACCTACGGGAACGGATACGCCAACATTCTTCATCAGCAGACCGCCAACACAGGAGGTCAGACAGACCATACGGCCCAGGGAAATATCGAATGCACCGGTCAGCATGATGATAGCCTGACCCAGAGCGACGATACCGACAGTAGAGACCTGCAGCAGGATGTTCTTCCAGTTAGCCCAGGTCAGGAAGTACTGCTGACCATCAAACTTAATGAGGGATGCGATGGTAAAGACTGCTACCAGACCCAGCAAACCAACGATGGACATCCAGTCCTTGGCGAACTGGCCGATAACCTGGCCGACAGACTTCTTATTCAGGGTATTTGCTTTTGTAGACATATTATTTCTTCCTCCCAATAGAATTTGCAAAACTTATGTGCTTTCCCCGGGAATTGGAGAAAACACAGCACCGGGAAACTTGAATTTTCCCGCTTTTTCAGCCCAAAAGGGCATGAAAATACATAAGCAATAAACTCACAGATAAATTTTATCATGAGACCCCGCTTTTGTCCATGAAATTAACCGGTTTTTACCTCCAAAAAACCCGTTCATAATCTGTACATTTTTCACAAATAAGACCACCCTGCATCCATAAGACGCAGGGTGGAAGTTCTGATTTTATAAATAATTACTTAACGATCAGGCCGCCGGCTGCCTCGATCTCACGCTTAACAAGCTGAACGGACTTGATCGCCTCGGAAACGGTTGCCACGGACAGGTCATTCTTGCCCTGCAGACCTTCGACGAAGTACTTCAGCTCATTGTAGTAGCCGCCCAGGGAGGAGATGTTGCCGCCGATGTCATTGTCGCCCTGGAACTCCTCTTCCAGCTCAGCCTGGTATGCAGAGCCGCCCACGGGGTAGACATTCACAACACCGCCGCCGCCAATAACGGTAGCCTTCTCGAACTTGACGCGGAAGTCTGCGGTGAAGGGGAAGTCTGCGGGATAATCCCAGCCGGATTCCACTGCTACGCTGACGTTGCTGCCGTAGCCGTAAACAGCGTTGATCTGCTGGATCACACCCTCTGCGTCACGGTGTGCGTGAGCCTTAACCACATCGGGCTCGCCCATAATGTAGCGGACGAAGTCTACGTCATGGACATGCATATCCACGGCAACGCCGCCGCTCTTATCTACCTGGTGCAGCCAGCCTTCCCATGCCCACTCGGGACGGGAGCTCATACGGCGGAACATCGCATGCTGGATCTTACCGAAGGTACCTGCATCCACAGCCTTCTTCAGCCATACGTACTCGGTCCACTGACGGATAACCTGGCCCACCTGCACCTTTGCGCCGGTCTCCTTCTCGGTAGCCAGAATCAGCTCCATATCCTCATCCTTGAAAGCGATGGGCTTCTCAACAAAAACATTCTTGCCGGCCTTCATTGCTGCCACAGCATGGGCTGCGTGCAGATGGGTGGGCAGGCAGACGTCAACCACGTCTACATCGGCCTTCTCGATCAGTTCCATACCGGTGGCATAGATTTCTGCGCCGTTTGCCAGATTCTCTGCGTACTCTCTGCGGACGTCGGCAACTGCGGTGACCTTAACGCCTAAGTTTGCCAGTGCTGCGTAGCA
>JAFOBK010000213.1 GCA_017381835.1 Oscillospiraceae bacterium
GCACCCATAGCATTGCGGTGGGAATCCGTAATGACCAAGCTGCATGTGGCGCTATGATCTCCGATTGCTTCAATCACAGCACCGTTTTCTGTGGCGAACCGATCACCTTCAAAAATTCTTCTGACTTCTTCTAAGGTTTTCTTGTGTTCCATAGCTTTGCTTGTTTTTACAGCTTGTTTACATCTGCTTCTGTAATGATGTGATAACCTGCCTGTTCGAGTACGGTTTCAGCCTTAGCGTTGTCCTGGACTCTGAGCACAACATATGCATGCTTTTCTGTGCGTGCCATGAAAGCGTAAAGGTATTCCATGTTGATATCAGATTTGTTCAGAACTCTTAAAGCTTCGGTGAGTTTGCCGGGGGCATCGCCGATTTTAACACCCACAACATCCGTGATTTTGATCAGATAACCTTCTTCCGCCAGGACCTTTTCCGCGGTTTCCTCATCATCCACGATGAGGCGTAGAATACCGAAGCCTTCTGTTTCCGCAATGGACAATGCTCTGAGGTTAATGTTGTGCGCGGCTAGGGTGTCAGTGACGGATACGACGGTACCCTGTTTGTTTTCAACGAATACAGTTAACTGCTTCAGTGCCATAGTACAAACCCCTTTCTCAAATCAGATCAACTTTCTCTTATCAATTACACGGACGGCCTTGCCTTCACTTCTGGCAATGCGTTTGGGAGCGACCAGGTGAATTGTGGGATTGATTCCTAACATTGCTCTCATTGCAGCTGCAAGTGCCTTTTCCTGATTCAGGATATCACCGACCTTATCCGTGAACTTCTCAGCGGTCATTTCTACATTAACTTCGAAGGTATCAGTGTTGTTCACGCGGTCAACAACAATCTGGTAATTGGGCTCATAGCCTTCATTCAGAAGCACAGTTTCAATCTGGCTGGGGAATACATTGACACCACGGATGATCAGCATATCGTCGGTTCGGCCCATGGGCTTTGCCATCTTGATCAGGGTGCGGCCGCAGGAGCACTTTTTGCGTGAAAGCACGCAGATATCACGGGTACGGTAACGCAGCAGGGGGAATGCTTCCTTGTCAAGAGACGTGAACACCAGCTCGCCCTTGCTTCCTTCGGGAAGAACTTCGCCGGTATCGGGATCGATGATTTCTGCATAGAAATGGTCTTCGTTGATATGCATACCGGTCTGCTCGCTGCATTCGAATGCGACACCGGGGCCAGTGGTCTCAGTCAGACCGTAAATATCGTAAGCCTTAATTCCCAAGGTCTTTTCAATGCCGCGACGCATCTCTTCGGTCCATGGCTCTGCGCCGAAGATGCCTGCCTTCAGGGGAATATCCTCGGGCTTATAGCCCTTTTCCTTCAAGGTTTCACCGATATAGGCAGCATAGGAGGGGGTGCAGCAGATAATAGATGCATTCAGATCCATCATGAACTGAATCTGGCGGTCGGTATTGCCAGAGGACATGGGAAGCGTCAGACAACCGACCTTATGAGAACCGCCATTCAGACCGGGACCGCCGGTGAACAGACCGTAACCGTAAGCAACCTGGCAGACATCCTTCCGGGTACCGCCTGCGGCGGTAATAGCGCGGGCGCAGCAATCTTCCCACAGGTCGATGTCATGCTGGGTGTAGAATGCAACTACACGGCGTCCGGTTGTACCGGAAGTAGACTGAATACGAACACAGTCATCCAGGGGCTTGGCAAGTAAACCATAGGGGTATGCATCCCGCAGGTCTGCCTTTGTGAGGAAGGGCAGTTTGTGCAGATCATCAATACCCTGGATGTCTTCGGGTTTGACACCCTTCTTATCCATCAGGTCACGGTAGTAGGGAACGTTTTCATAGACGCGCTTTACCTGTTTGACCAGCTTTTCAGACTGGAGCTTCTTCATTTCCTCCCGGGACATGGTTTCGATTTCTTTCTGGTAGTAATTTTCCATGCTTGACCATCCTTTCCGATTTTGGATAATTTCGGAGTGTGAAGACGGCAAAAAAATCGTCCTCCGCATTCCGATCAAGAATACAGAGGACGAGAAAATATTATAATCCCGCGGTACCACCTCAGTTTGCCGCTATCTCACGGTAGCAGCCTTATCAGGTACTAACATACCCTAGTCCTATAACGGGAACACCCGTTGCAGCCTACTAAAAGCTTATGCCAAGTTCGGTGCACTGCTTGCAGAAGGAATTCGATACAGCTTTCCCTGTTGTCTCGCACCACCCGACAACTCTCTGTTGGTATTTCCGTATGTACTAGTTTCCGCTCAAATGCATTTGTCATATGTAGTTGTTGGGCACATAATAGCACCGTCATTTCCGTCTGTCAAGCACTTTTGTTCGCGCAACGAAAACGAAATTGTGTTTTTCCTGTTGATGATATGGCATGATTACAGGAGTGACGGACATTTGATAAAAGAAATGAAGCGATTTGTCCCTCACTCACGAACAATTGTGCACAGCGCAGAAAATGATCGATAATTTTTGGTGATTTTTTGTGTACCTACTGTATTGACACTGCTGCTTCACAGTGGTAAAGTATGGACAAATTCAATAAGCAATTTACAAAGGCGTTGATGAAGACGGAATCTGCAACGATTTTTCCAGAGAGTCGGGGATGGTGTGAGCCCGATAAATGACTGCGGAAATTCCCATCCCTTCTGAGCCGGAAGCCCCAAAGGTCAATCACCCAGTAGGCGTTTCCCGTGTATGCTACGTTAGTGCATAGAAGTTGTAGGACTTCGAAGAGGTGGCGGAATTGTCGTGATTCCGCAATTTGAGTGGTACCGCGAGTGCAGATTTTGTATTTACACCCGTCTCAAAGCAAGTAATTGGCTTTGAGGCGGGTTTTTGTTTTTCTGAAGCATCAGCGTTAAAACCGGTTTGATTGGAGGTATTGGAGTATATAAACAAAGTAATGACACTTGCTTCAAAAAATTCGTGCAATTGATTCTTCAAAATCTTAGAAAGGGGTGAAGCGAATGCTTCTTTCCGGTGCAGATATTCTTGTAAAAACCTTGATTGAGCAGGGCTGTGATACCGTTTTCGGTTACCCTGGCGGACAAATTCTGAATGTCTATGACAGCCTTTATACCCATCAGGATCAAATCCACCACATATTGACTGCCCATGAGCAGGGTGCAACCCATGCTGCTGATGGCTATGCCAGAACCACCGGAAAAGTAGGTGTTGTGATCTCCACCTCCGGCCCCGGTGCAACCAATCTGGTAACCGGCATTGCCACAGCTTACCTGGACTCCATTCCTATGGTTGCCATCTGTGGTAACGTACCCACAACCCAGATTGGTACAGATAGTTTCCAGGAATTGGATATTACCGGCGTTACACTGCCAATCACCAAACACAACTATTTTGTTGGCTCTGTGGAACACCTGGCTGACACCATCCGGGAAGCCTTTGTCCTTGCCAAATCCGGAAGACCCGGCCCTGTGCTGGTGGACGTTCCGAAGGATGTGCAGATTGCAAAATGGGAATATGAAACCCAGCCTCCCGTTGAAAAGAAGCCTCCCCATGCAGCAAAGGATATCCGTATTACGGAAGCGGCGAAATGGATCAATGCCGCAAAACGTCCTTACATCTATTTTGGCGGCGGTGTGATTGCCGCCAACGCCCAGGAAGAAATGCTTGCTCTGGCCGAGAAGATCGACGCTCCCATTGGCTGTTCCCTAATGGGTCTTTCGGGAATTCCCACCGATCATCCCAGATTCCTTGGCATGCAGGGTATGCACGGTCATTACGCCTCTTCCATGTCCATGCACCACGCGGATCTGATTATTTCCCTGGGTGTCCGCTTCAATGACCGCGTCACCGGCAACCGGGAAAAGTTTGCAAAGAGCGCAAAAATCGTTCATATCGATGTGGATGGCTCCGAACTCAGCAAAACGGTTCATGCCAACTGCGGCCTCCGGGGCGATGTGAAGCTGACGCTGCAGAAATTGATCCCCTTGCTGCAGGAAGGCAGAAAGCCGGAATGGACAGCAGAGGTAGCGGCCTTCCAGAAAGAAGAAAACAAGTTCATGGACAACCGGGAAGGATTGACCCCACGCAATGCAATTCTAACCCTGAATAAGCACCTGGGAGAAAACACCGCTGTTGCCACGGATGTAGGCCAGCACCAGATGTGGTCAGCTCAGAATCTGAATTTCAAAACACCAAGACGGTTTGCATCCTCCGGTGGTTTGGGTACCATGGGTTTCGGCTTGGGTGCAGCCATTGGTGCAGCTTACGGAACCAGGGAGCGCAGCGTTCTGGTCACCGGTGACGGCAGCTTCGGTATGTGTCTGAACGAACTGGCCACCGCTGTGACCTACAATGTTCCTGTGGTGATCCTGCTGATGAACAATGGTGTCCTTGGCATGGTTCGCCAGTGGCAGACCTTATTCTTTGACAAGCACTATTCCAATACCGTACTGAACCGCAAAACCGATTTTACTGCACTGGCAAAGGCCTTCGGCGCAGACGGTGAAGCTGTTTCCTCCGTGGAAGAGCTGGATGCGGCACTGACGAAAGCGTTCTCTCAGGATGGCCCCTATCTGATCGACTGCAGAATCGATAAGGATGAATTTGTGCTTCCTATGCTTCCACCCGGCGGCAGCATGGATGATATCATTGTGAAACTGGAGGTAGAGTGATGAACCGATATACTTTGGCAGTACTGGTTCGAAATCAATTCGGCGTTCTGAATCGCCTGACCAGCATGTTCCGCCGGCGGCAGTTTAATATCAGCGCCATCACCGCCAGTGAAACGGAATCCAGCGCCTATTCTCGCATCACTTTCAGTTTTGACGGGGACGACGAGAACAAGCAGCAGCTGATCAACCAGCTCTATAAGCTACCGGATGTGCTGTCTATCAAAGAATTGACTACGGAAAACTCCGTAAACTGCGAGCTGATGATGATCAAAATGAAAAATGATCCTGACTCCCGTGCCGACATCCATGCGGCAGCAGAAGCCTTCAAAGCAGAAACCATCGACTATTCCCGGGATTCCATCGTGCTGAGGATCATCGGCAACAGCCGAAAAATGGACGACTTTATCACCCTCATGCGGGACTTCACCATTCTGGAAGTTTGTCGCTCCGGCATCGCATCCATCGAAAAAGGCAGCTCTACGCTGCGCCAAACTATGAATATTTAAGAAAGAGGTAACTTTTATGAATAGAATCTTTTATCAGCAGGATTGTGATCTTCAGAAGCTCAGTGGCAAGACTGTCGCCATCATCGGTTATGGCTCTCAGGGACATGCCCATGCACTGAATCTGAAGGAGAGCGGTGTCAACGTGGTTGTGGGCTTGTATCACGGCTCCAAAAGCTGGGCCAAGGCAGAGGCACAGGGCCTGAAGGTTATGACCGCGGCAGAAGCGACCAAGGCAGCGGATATCATTATGATCCTGATCAACGACGAAAAACAGGCTGCCCTTTATAAGGAAAGCATCGAGCCCAACCTGACCGAAGGCAAGACCCTGGCCTTTGCCCACGGCTTTAACATCCACTTCGGCTGCATCAAGCCTCCCAAGAATGTCAACGTCATCATGATTGCACCCAAGGGTCCTGGCCACACTGTCCGCAGTGAGTACCAGGCAGGCAAGGGTGTTCCCTGTCTGATCGCCGTGGAGCAGGATGCCACCGGCGATGCCTGGGATCTGGGCCTTGCTTACGCACTGGGCATTGGCGGCGCCAGAGCCGGTGTTCTGGAGACCACTTTCCGCACCGAGACCGAAACCGACCTGTTTGGTGAGCAGGCTGTCCTCTGCGGCGGTGTCTGCGCCTTGATGCAGGCAGGTTATGAGACGCTGGTGGAAGCCGGTTACGATCCCAGAAATGCCTATTTTGAGTGCATCCACGAAATGAAACTGATCGTGGACCTGATCTACCAGAGCGGCTTTGCCGGTATGCGCTACTCCATCTCCAATACTGCCGAGTACGGCGATTATGTCACCGGCCCCAAGCTCATTACGGCAGAGACCAAGCAGACCATGAAGAAGATCCTGAAGGACATTCAGGACGGTACCTTTGCCAAGGAATTCCTGCTGGACATGTCTTCCGCAGGAGCCCAGGTCCATTTCAACGCCATGCGCAAGCGTGCCGCGGAACATCCTTCCGAAGTGGTCGGCAGGGACATCCGTAAGCTGTACAGCTGGAGCGATGAGGACAAACTCATCAACAACTGATTGGAGGTTACCCATATGGCAAAAGAAAATGTCGTAGACGGTGTTCAGAATGCGCCCCACCGCAGCCTGTTTCATGCACTGGGTCTGACGGAAGAGGAACAGCACCGCCCCCTGATCGGCATTGTCAGTTCCTATAACGAGATCGTTCCCGGCCATATGAATCTGGACAAGATCGTCAACGCGGTCAAGCTGGGTGTTGCCATGGCCGGTGGTACCCCCATCGTTTTCCCGGCAATTGCAGTATGCGACGGCATCGCCATGGGACATACAGGCATGAAGTATTCTCTCGTCACCCGGGATCTGATTGCAGATTCCACGGAAGCCATGGCACTGGCCCACGGATTTGACGGTCTGGTGATGGTTCCCAATTGTGACAAGAATGTGCCGGGCTTGTTGATGGCAGCGGCAAGAGTGAATATTCCCACCGTATTCGTCAGCGGCGGCCCTATGCTGGCGGGCCGGGTGGAGGGGAAGAAAACCAGCCTCTCCAGTATGTTTGAGGCTGTGGGTGCATACGCTACGGGAAAGCTTTCCGATGAAAAACTCAAAGAATATGAGTGCAAAACCTGCCCAACCTGCGGCTCCTGTTCCGGCATGTACACCGCAAATTCCATGAATTGTCTGACGGAAGCGCTGGGCATGGGTCTGAAAGGCAACGGTACCATTCCTGCGGTTTATTCCGCCCGTATTGAGCTTGCCAAGCACGCCGGTATGGCTGTTATGAATCTAATTAAAAAGGACATCCGTCCCCGGGATATTATGACCGAAGATGCCCTGATGAATGCGCTGACTGTGGACATGGCACTGGGCTGCTCCACCAACTCCATGCTACATCTGCCTGCCATCGCCCACGAATGCGGCGTAGATCTGAATCTGGACATTGCCAATGAGATGAGCGCCAAAACTCCCAACCTCTGCCATCTGGCCCCCGCAGGCAGAACCTATATGGAGGATCTGGATGAGGCAGGTGGTGTCTATGCCGTCATGAATGAGTTGACCAAGAAGGGTCTGATTCATACCGATTGTATGACCGTCACCGGAAAGACCATCGGAGAAAATATCGAAGGCTGCGTCAATCTGGATCCAGAGGTTATCCGCCCTGTTGAGAATCCTTACAGCGAGACCGGCGGCATTGCCGTGCTGAAGGGTAATCTGGCACCCGAGGGCAGCGTGGTCAAGCGCAGTGCGGTGCTCCCCGAAATGCTGGTCCACGAGGGCCCCGCAAGAGTGTTCGACTGCGAAGAGGATGCCCAGGCAGCTATCAATGCAGGTAAGATCGTTCCCGGTGATGTAGTGGTTATCCGCTATGAAGGCCCCAAGGGCGGCCCTGGTATGCGGGAAATGCTGAATCCTACTTCTGCCATTATGGGTATGGGATTGGGTAACTCTGTGGCGCTGATCACCGACGGTCGTTTCAGCGGTGCAACCCGTGGTGCCTGTGTGGGTCACGTGACCCCAGAAGCCGCCTCCGGTGGTATGATCGGTGTGGTAGAAGAAGGGGACATCATCCGTATCGATATTCCCGGAAACACCATTGAACTGAAAGTGGATGAAGCGGTTCTGGCAGAACGAATGAGGAACTTTGTACCCAAGAAAAAAGAACTGTCCGGATACTTAAAACGCTATGCAGCCTTGGTCTCCGGAGGAGCCACCGGCGCAACACTGAACTGATATGAGAGAATTAAAAGATAAACTGGATACGCTTTGTATCTTCCGGGATTTCCTCAGTGATCCTGTCATTTTCTCCCTTAGAAGTTTTCTGGATAATCCCACAAGCCCGGCTTATGCCGGGTTTGTGGCATCTCTCTATGAAGCCAATGGCGGAGATCTCAGCGCATATGTAAAAGCCCTTTGCGACAATAGCAGCAATGTATATGTTAAAACCCTTGGAAGAGGAGAGGCTGTACCGGATCACATCTATTTTGCGTTGCACGCAGAACTGGATACCCTGCAGATGGTTGCAGATCTGAGGCCGGAGAAGCTGTGTGCGCTGTTGGAATACAAAGGATTCCTTCCGGATTTCACCGGATCCAAGCTGCAGCTGAAAGATCACTATCTTCACAGAGCAAACAATATCGAAAAGTTTGGCTATGGCATCTATGCCAAGAACCGGATGTTCTATGTGGATGCCCAGGACAGAATCGTGCCTGTACGCAATCCCGACCGGATCGAGCTTTCTCAACTGGTGGATTATCAGCGAGAGCGGAAGATCATTGTGGACAACACAAAAGTTCTCCTGGCAGGAAAGCCTGCTGCCAATATTCTGCTGACCGGTGATGCCGGTACGGGCAAATCCTCAACAGTCAAGGCCGTTGCCAATGCGTTGTGGACGGATGGTCTGCGGCTTATTGAAGTGCGTAAGGATCAGCTGCGGGCGATTCCCCAAATTCTGGATGAACTGTCAGAGAACCCCTTAAAGTTTGTGCTATTCATTGACGATCTGTCTTTCATGAAGGATGATGATAATTTCAATGCACTGAAAGCTGTTCTGGAGGGTTCCGTTACTGCAAAATCTCCCAATGTTGTGATCTACGCCACCAGCAATCGGCGGCATATCATCAAAGAAAAGTTCTCTGATAGAGAAGGTGACGATGTGCACCGCAATGATACCATGCAGGAACTGATATCTCTTTCCGAACGGTTTGGGATTCATGTAACTTTCTCCAAACCCAATAAGCAGACATACCTCCATATTGTGCACAGCATTGCAAAGGAATATGCTCTGGAGATTCCGGAACAGGAGCTGGATGCACAGGCAGAGCGGTTTGCTCTGGAGCGGGGCGGAAGATCTGCCCGTCTTGCACGGCAGTTTGTTGACGGACTTTTGTCGAGGTGAGAAATGTATTTTGACGATTTGAAATTGGGTATGTCGGTAGAAATTGCTCCGGCTGTCATCAAAAAACAAAAAATGCTGGATTTTGCCCATACCTATGACAATATCCCGCTGCACACAGATGAAGAATATGCGAAAGCATCACCTTTCAGACAGCTCATCGCTCCCGGAGTGATGTCCTTTATGTCTGTATGGGCAAAGTATCTGGAAGTGGATTTTTTCGGGAAGGAACTGCTGGCGGGAAAGTCCACGAAAATAGAATGGCATAAGCCGGTCTATGCTGAAGATGTACTCCGGGGCAGGGCAGAGATTACAAACTTAGTAAAACGTAATGCCAGAAACGGTCTTGTGGAGGTCACAATTGAAGCCTACAACCAGAAGGGCGAGCATGTTCTGAGCGATGTGACGGAAGCCATCGTCAAATGCAGGGAACTTTGGTTATCTACTCCGGCGGTGATTGAACAATGAGAAAGACATACGCAACCTCCATGCCAAACCATATTGGTTCCTTTCTGAAGGCCAGTAAATGTTTTGCTGCCTTGGGCATCAATATTACCCGGGTCAGTTACGATAAAGCTGTGGACAGCCACATGCTGTTTCTGGATGTGGAAGGAACGGAAGAACAGATCCGGAAAGCAGACATAGAACTGGAAAAGATCGGATATCTGCAGAATAATTCTGCGGATTCCAGCATCGTCCTCATTGAATTCTGTCTTGAGGATGTTCCCGGAAGTGTAACCCGAGTTCTGGAACTGATCAGTGCCTTCAACTTCAACATTTCCTACATCAATTCCCAGGAAAACGGTACTGATTACCAGTATTTCAAGATGGGCCTGCATGTGGAAGATCCAGGACGGATTGCAGATTTCATGGAACAGGCAGAACAGCTTTGCAAAGTCCGAATCATCGATTACAATAGCTCTGAGCGGGCCTATGACAACAGCATTTTCTACAGCGCCTATGTACGGGGCCTGTCCCGGATGTTGGATCTAAGCGAAGAACAAAAGCAGGGCCTTATGGTATCTGCCAATCTTGCTATGCAGATACTGGATGAACAGGGGTTGTCTCCCTACCGGACCTTTGACAGCATCAGCAAGTTTGCAGAGCTTCTGGGCAAGTCTAAAGGTGAGCAGTTTGTTCCCAGAATCACCACCCATATGATCACAGACAATACCGAGATTATTCTGATTGAGCCTGCCTGCGGCAGCAATACTGCGGTGATGAAAAGCCATGGAGAATTTCTTTGTGTGGACAGCGGTTATGCCTGCTATCGGGAGGAAATGCTGAAGATTCTCCATGACTGTATTCCCGGGTTTGAGACAGCCCACAAGCGTTTGCTGCTGACCCATGCGGACGTGGATCATTGCGGCCTCATGGATGTGTTTGATGAAATCATCGTCAGCTGCCGGTCAGCCCAGAGCCTTCGCTGTGAATATCTGGGCGAAAACGGCTTCCGGGAACGCAATCCCCTGCACAGGCCCTATGTGAATATCTGCAAAATTCTTACCTCTTACCGGGAGGTAAATCCGGAAAAGCTAAGAACCCCTTGGCAGAATATCCAGGAGTTGCGGGGACCATTGACACAGATCGGCTTCTTTGATTTTGGAGACCTTCATTTTGAGGTCTACGAAGGAAACGGCGGCCATCTTCCGGGCGAAGTGGTTCTGATCGATTATGAGAACCACATTGCTTTTACCGGCGATGTCTATATCAACATCCATGGACTCACTGCAGCCCAGGCTGAATACAACCAGTATGCACCGATTCTGATGACATCTGTGGATACAAATCCAAAAGTCTGCAGCGAAGAGCGGAAGGCGATCCTGAGAAGACTTGGTGTGGGCAACTGGAAGATTTTCGGTGCCCATGGATCTCCCAAGGATTATTCTGTTAAATAACGAGAAAAAAGCACCTGCGTTTATAAGAATGCAGGTGCTTTCTTCGATTGATCCCTTCTGCTTTATCCTCCAGAAAACAAGGAAGCGTTTTCCCACAGAACAGCAACAAGTATTCATCTAATTTTTAAATGGACATTATCAAAACTAACAATGATGTAAATGCTGATTTGCTGTTGACTTTACCGGAACAAAGTGCTAAAGTTCATAACAAGAAAAGTTGCTGCAGCAAAAGCAGCGGAAAGGAGCTTATCATGGCTATCAATCATGCATCCAATATCTTTACCAAGTCCGTGATGGGCTTCTGCTATTATTGCTATTTTAAGGCTTGCTATTTTGCAGGCCTGTTTCGTCGTGCCATAATACCACCTCTGTCTTAGGTTTCACCGAACCCCTTTCATATGTTTGAGAAGGCGGCTCTGTTGAAAGACAGAGTCGCCTTTTTAATATTTTCATTCAAAGAAGAAAAAGGAGATTTTCACTATGAAACGTTTACTTGCTCTGGTTATGACCACTCTGATGCTGCTTTCTATGCTCTCTGGTTGCGGAAGCACCGAGCCGTCCGCTGCTGATAATAACAAGGTCTATAATGTGGCGATTATTCAGCTGGTTACCCACGATGCGCTGGATGCCGCAACCCAGGGCTTCCAGGATGCACTGGTTGCCGAACTGGGCGAGGGCAATGTAAACTTCGATCTGCAGAATGCTGCCGGTGATACCAACACCTGCGCAACCATCGTCAATTCCTTCGTTTCTAACGATGTGGATCTGATCATGGCAAACGCAACGCCTGCTCTGCAGGCTGCAGCCGCTGCTACTGCCGATATTCCCATTCTGGGTACTTCTGTCACCGAATACGGTGTGGCCATGGGTATTGAAAACTTCTCCGGCACCGTTGGCGGTAATGTCTCCGGTACCTCTGACCTGGCTCCCCTGGACAAGCAGGCTGAGATGGTGAAGGAGTGGTTCCCCGATGCAAAGAATGTTGGCCTGCTGTACTGCTCCGCAGAACCCAACTCCCAGTATCAGGTAGACACCATCAAGACCATGCTGGAGGGCCTGGGATACACCTGCACCATGTACGCTTTTGCTGATACCAACGATATGTCTGCCGTTACTCAGGAAGCAGCTGACAATTCCGATGTGATCTACGTTCCCACTGATAATACAGTTGCCTCCGGTACCGGAATCATCGATGGTATCTGTCAGGCAGCAGGTGTTCCCATCATCGCCGGTGAAGAAGGCATCTGCTCCGGCTGCGGTGTTGCTACCCTGTCCATCAGCTACTACGATCTGGGTGTTGCCACCGGTAAGATGGCTGCCAAGATTTTGAAGGGTGAAGCCGATATCAGCACCATGCCCATTGAATACGCAGCAACCTCTACTCCCAAGTACAACGCAGCAATCTGTGAGGCTCTGGGCCTGACTGCTCCCGAAGGCTACACCGCCATCGGTTAAAACGAAATTGTGAAAAGGAGGGAGCAAACACTCCCTCCGCAAGTAAAAGCATGATCCATGGAGGAAAAGAGTTATGACAAGTTTCATCAATGCGCTGCCGGGTGCCATTACCCAGGGTATGATCTGGGGTGTCATGGCCATCGGCCTGTACATCACCTATAAACTGCTGGAAGTGTCTGACCTGACTGTGGACGGTTCCTTCTGTACCGGCGGTGCGGTCTGCGTTATGATGATGCTGGCTGGTTACAATGTGTGGATCGCCATGCTGGGTGCTATGCTGATTGGTATGTTGGCAGGTCTGGTGACTGGCTTCTTCCATACGAAATGTGGTATTCCTGCGATTCTGTCTGGTATCCTCACACAGCTGGGCCTGTGGTCTGTGAATCTGGCAATCATGGGAATGAAAGCAAATCAGGCATTGAATGTCAACAACTTCGATCTGCTGGTCAATCTTCGTTATCTGCAGGAAGTGCAGAAAGGCACAAGGCCTGTCTGGGAACATCCCATTGTCGTCGTGGGACTCTTTACTGTGGTAATTATCGGCGCATTGTACTGGTTCTTCGGAACAGAACTGGGTTCCTCCATTCGTGCTACCGGTGCCAACGGCAATATGGCCCGGGCACAGGGCATCAATACCAATTTCAACAAAGTGCTGGGTCTGGCCCTTTCCAACGGCCTGGTTGCACTGTCTGGTGCACTGCTGAGCCAGTATCAGGGCTTTGCAGAGATCAACATGGGCCGCGGTGCCATTGTCATTGGTCTGGCTGCCATCATCATTGGCGAAGTAGTATTCAGCAAGATCTTTATCAACTTTGGTCTGAAGCTGCTGGCAGTCTCCATTGGCGCTGTGATCTATTACATGGTGGTTCAGTTTGTTGTCAGCGTGCTAGCAATCAACACCAACTATCTGAAGCTGTTCTCCGCATTGATCGTAGCCGTGTTCCTGGCAGTTCCTTACTGGAAACAGGAGTACTTCCACCAGAAGAGAAAGGAAGGTCATCATGCTTAAAATTGAAAATGTCTACAAGACCTTCAATCCCGGAACGGTCAATGAAAAGGTTGCTCTGCAGGGACTGAATCTCCACCTGAAGGAAGGCGATTTTGTCACCGTCATCGGCGGCAATGGTGCCGGTAAGTCCACCATGCTCAATGCCGTTACCGGTGTGTTCGGTGTGGATTCCGGCAAAGTTCTGATCGATGGTGTGGATGTGACACATCTTCCGGAATACAAACGGGCAAAGTACATCGGACGTGTGTTCCAGGACCCCATGATGGGAACTGCTGCCACTATGCAGATTGAAGAGAATCTGGCGCTGGCTGCCCGCCGTGGCAAGCCCAGAACTCTGCGTATCGGCATTACCAAGGCCGAACGGGAAGAATACATGGAAAAGCTGAAGATCCTGGATCTGGGACTGGAGGACCGGATGACCGCAAAGGTTGGTCTGCTTTCCGGCGGCCAGCGTCAGGCTCTGACCCTACTCATGGCTACCCTGCAGAAACCCAAGCTGCTGCTTCTGGATGAGCACACTGCGGCTCTTGACCCCAAGACCGCTGCCAAGGTTCTGGATGCAACTCAAAGAATCGTGGAGAAGGATCATCTGACAACCCTCATGATCACCCACAACATGCGTGATGCCATTGCCTATGGCAACCGTCTGATCATGATGTACAATGGTCATATCGTGGTGGATGTCTCCGGCGAAGAAAAGAAGAATCTGACGGTGGAACAGCTACTGAATCTGTTCAGTCAGGCTTCCGGTTCGGATGAAGTGGATGATAAGTTGGTTCTGTCCTAAATGTTAGGCCTGTATAATTGATAATGAATTCTAATTATTGACATTTTCAAATGCGCACAACGTAACCCCGGATCAGTCCGGGGTTACAACATTATTTAGCTGCGTTTTAAGACGTTGTCATATATTATTCCGTTAATTGAATACTTTTTGCCATTCTGAGGATATCCTCTTCAGCGTTTACTTCTGCACTATATTCGATTACGCAGCTGATCTCCGGTGAAAGCGTCCAGCAGAGGTAGGATCGGTCTCCCAGCTTGCACAGGAAGGCATCATACTCATTTACCTTGCATTCCCACTTGTTCTCGATCAGTTCCAGATCTACCACCATACCGATTGCATTCATATCCAATCCTGTATCGTCACCAGACCCATTTTCCAGGTAAGCAGTCTGGCAGCAGTAATAGACGATGGTATTACCTTCAGAATCAGTATAGATGAATGGTGTGACCTTGGAAACAGATTGGCATTCGTAGGACTTATCCACTTTCTTCAAGGCATTCCCCACCTTGCAGATTTCCTTTGCGATTTGCCAATTCGGATCATTTTCCCGCTTTTGAACCTCAATATACCGCATGATACCAACAATCAGAACCAGACCAACGAGCATTCCTGCTATCCATAGAGTTTTCTTCTTCATTCTTTTCCGGCCTCGCTCTCTCCAATATTGATTATCTGAATCAAATTCTTTTCCTTTCGGCGCTTGGCATACTCCAGCAAATTCCGGGCATTACTGACAACGTGACAGACATAACAAACCAGCCATTCACAAGTTTCGACCATGATTTTGTTGGTACGCACAATTGCGTACCTTCTAGGTGTATTTTCCAATCCCTCTGGGTGATATGTTCCGTCGAATCCGCTTGGTGTTGGAATAGTTCTCTCGGCAGGGTGATAAGGCAGCACAAGCATCAGGGTAATGTCCGGATACTTCTGTTTCGCTCGTTTGACAGCAACGGCAGCAATCCGGTCAAATCCACCATACCCGCCTACATAGAAATAACGAACATTTTCCTCTGTGATCAACCTATTAATAACCGATTCCAGTCTGGGAAGCAATCGTTCATCCGCCTCCCTGTGACCAATAAAGAAACAGCTTTTCCACTCTGGCATATACTATCAGCACTCCAACCATATGAATCGATATTTATAGTATATACCCCTCTCGAAACGATATCAATAGTCTGTGGATAATCGATTTCTATATTTATAGACTAGATATATCGCAGAAAGGGTGTGTTTCGTCTATGAGTGAAATCACAAAGGCTGTTGGACAGAGAATCAGAAATTACCGGACAAGGGCCGGATTCAGCCAGGAGAAGTTGGCAGAGATGTCTGGCTGCCATCCCACATATATCGGTCAGCTGGAACGTGGCGAGAAGAACGCAACCATTGAAAGCGTTGAGAAGATTGCCTCTGCACTCAACCTCCCCATGTCCAAGCTGTTTGAACAGTTAGGTGGACAGGATGATGGAAGCAGAAACATCCCTTTGGAGTGTTATGAATTTCTGTCCGCCAAGGCCCCCGATGAGCAGGAACACCTCTTTAGAATCCTGCTCGAAATGGATAAGTATCGATCCAAGTAATTGATCAGAGGATGCCGCCTGTTATGGGCAGCATCCTCTTTTTACGTAGAAATGGTGACTGCTTTTATGACTGCCGGGGTCATGTGTTGGAAAAACAATCATCATCGATTTTGGTAAGCAAGTAAGTATTGTGTGACTGCCCGGGAGGGGCGTGTATCGGAATTGGAAGCAAGGCCGGTCACGTCCCTCCCTTGCCTGTTCTGCTCGGCCATTTGCAGAAGCAAATTGTCCTCACAGAACCCCTTTGAATTGCGTGATTTTTGACTGCCGGGAATACGGTTGGTAAAATCAGTCTGGTGCAGATAACGTCACCTTTTTCCGGTCTGGGGGGGATTCTCTATGACACTTCTGAAAGCATCATAGATAGGACCTGTTTTAGCGAAAGATCGCACACGTTTTCAGGTCCTTATGGCTGCAAATTCTTACCTCTGTCATACCGATCTTGCCCCAGCTGGCCTCGATACTGCAGGACATATGCTCGAAGTCATCGTCATCGAAAAAGATACCCTTCAGATTGTTGATAATCACATTGATTGCCCGGTTGGAGGTGTCCCAAACCTTCCGATTGTTGGTTCCCCGGAGTGCGGTGATTCGGATGTGAACATGGGCCTTTTCAAAGCGCGGGATGCCGATCTTTGCCTGCTTGGCGATGGCTTCGTGGATCATGCGTGTCCAGTGTTCTTCCACAACTCCGGTCAGCTCTTTGAGCCCTGGCAACGTTTCTGGGATCATCAGGCAGACAATGCAATTATTATCAGTCTGGGAGACCGATACTTCACCGACATTTCTTTTAGTAACAGAACCAAAATCAATCATATCATACATAATCCCAATGATATGGCTACGCAACCACAGAGTCTGCTCATACGCCTTTTCCAGCATCTCGAAGGTAATCTTTCTGTCTCTGGGAAGATACTCCTCTAGCCTTTCCAAAGTCTTATGCAGATCGATAAACACGAATATTCACCCCCTTCGCCTCGTTTACATCCGGATACATCCTGGCAACCTCCAGATCCTCAGGATAAACAACCATAAAGTGCTCAATTGGAGAAACATAGCCGTCCATCGGATTATCCAGCTTCCCTTTTACCTCGGAGAAAAAATACACCAGTTTCAAGATGTCAAAGGCAGGATTCAGATAATATCTGTTGGGATAGAGCTCCACATCTCCAAGTTTTGGTTCTCTCAATCGCTCGGCTCCTTTTACACCTTTTTCGATGTAGTAGTCTTCATCGTAGATTCGGTCGAGGCTCTTAGATAGCGTGTTCGGTGTGGTCAGATAGACATGCTCATACTGAGTCCGCAGTTTGATAGGAGATTTTGAATAGCGGATTGGCTTGTCCGTTTCGGCATACCGGTCTTTCAGAAGAGTCTTCCGGTTCCACATAGTCTGCCGGATGATCTGACGGGCAATTTCATCCCGATTCCCTTCATCACAAATCAGAATCATTCCGTCCGCTTTGGTTTCAAAGGAACCGTATTTGTAATAAAATAAGGAACTTTCTGCCCGGAGCTGCCATTCCATGGTTCCGTCCCCAATGTCATAAACAGCATACCGTCTATCATAGGCCACCAACATCCCCGCAAACCGAGTTGTGGATAGAATTCCCTTGCCGATTTTTCGCCAGCAGGCGGAGGGGATGAAGTAGGGTTCCTCTGAATCCATCAGTTCTCCGGAAATGGGAATACCAATTTTCTCCATCCACATACAGACTTTGGACACCTGTAGCACCCGCTCCCGGGGCTTTCCTTTGCTGGCAGTCGAAATCAGAGGGCCTTCTTCTGGGAACAGATTCCGCCCTTTCTGGAGAACGGTAACCACGCCTTCTTTGTTTTTGGACACATAGCCGTTCTTGGTCAACGGGCGAAAGACATAGGACATGGCGACCATATCTCCGGTGTTTTCCGTATCCAAAAACTTCAGGCAATCATCATAGGCCATGATATTCAGTCTGATCAGGTGCAGGATCAGATTCAGTTGATTTTCATGCAGCTTCATTTGTTACCTCCTTTAGCTGGTATCAAAGTCGAAAAAAGGATTTTCCCCCAATGGGCGCAATACCCCCATGTTGAAAAAACTCAAACTTTCCGGTTCTCCTAAAAACATACCTGGGCAGTCATAAATACAATTCCTACTATACTTACAGTTCCTACCATGAGAAAAATACGCGCGTATTATAGGGGGGATTTCCGCAACGCGGCAATTTTGCCGGTCCCGGAAATCCGAACTATTCTCAGACTCATTTTGAATTTCCTCCTGGATGTATTCTTCCTCCAGTTCTCTGACGACCTTCCGGCTTTTCCAGGCAACAAAACGGTTGATCCGTTCGTTGTCAGTGCCGTCCGTATGTGTATTACGGGCCTTAATGCGTATTAACTCCAGAATGCGCATTATTTCTTTGTCGGTAGGATCCTCAAATTCCTCTTTCACAGGATAACAGTTGTTAAAGATCACGCAGCCGTAGGCTCCAGGCAGCCGGTGCAGTGAAAAATAGGAACAGTAATTCTGAAAGAAGCGCCAGACCTTGGTCTTCTCCCACTTCCACCGCTTGCCCAGTGTCTCCAGAGTCAGTACGGAGCCGTACTTTCCATACTGAATGGCAGGAGCAAGGAAAGAGAAAGCATTGCCCTTGTCCCGGAAAATGGTATGGCACCACAGATCCAGCCAGGCATCTGCCTCGCCGAACTTGTGACCTTTTTCCACCAGCCGTTCGGTGATATTTCTGGGCATGCAAA
>JAFOBK010000214.1 GCA_017381835.1 Oscillospiraceae bacterium
GATTATGGAGATGTTTCTGAAGATGATCCCCATGGTGGTGATCAGCGCAGCGCTGGAACTGTTTTTCTTGGTGCCGATGCTGTACCGGTTCCGCCTGGCGGAGTTTGCCATTTTGCAGTATCCCGGCGTGAGAGGCCTTGCGGCTATGGTGATCAGCGCTTCTTTGTTGCGCCGCAGACGGTGGCAGCTGTTTAAGTTGGATCTGCGGCTGTGGTGGTACTACGGTCTGAAAGTACTGTGTGTCATGCTCCTGTATGCAGAACTTCTGCTGGGCGCTATTGGCATTGCGTTGCCTGCCGGAGAACTTACGTTCCTGATACCGTACTTACTGTATCTGGCGGGTCTGTTCCTGGTGGAGATGCTGTTCCGACCCCAGGTGGATACGGCGTATGCTGCATTCTATGAAAAGCTGGTGGAACTGGGCCCCGTTCCCGGAAAGTGGTCCGTCCCTATGCCCCAGCAGACACCCCCGGAAGAATAATGAGGACGCGTGTGCAAAATAATGAAAGCCAAGCTGGATTTTACAGCTTGGCTTTTTGCGGCGGGTCGCCGCTGACAATGCGTGCAAGGTGCTATGCACTTCGTTACTGCCCTGACCCGCTCGGTATCGTTCCTACAAAGCAGTTAGACAAATTGGAATTTGGCGGCGAGTCGCCGCTGACAATGCGTGCAGGGTGCAGTTCTTTTCGTTATTGCCCTAACCTGCTCGGTATCGTTCCTGCAGTACAGTTCGACAAGTTGGAATTCGACTGTTAGCAAAATTCTTTTTTGATAGCCTTAACAGCTGAGTTAAAAGTTGCTTTCGTTCCGAGCTTACAAAGTAGATAGCCAAATGCACACATAGCAAGCGGTATAAAAAGTGGGAAAAGTCTGTCTAAATTGGATGTGATGGCGAGCATAATGAAAAATATTTCCATTGCCATCAAGAAACTGAACCATAATGCCATAAAAACTCGCACAAATTTCACAGGCTGTCCAATCATTTGTAGCTCAGTTTGTGAATCGCGGTCAGAAATAACAATGTCAATTTCTGGTACAAAAGAATTTCTATATGGCATATTACGAAATGTTGGCTTCAAGCTACAACCTTTGATTTTTTTCTGATATGCGTAATCCCAATTAGTATGTTGACGAATTATTTCAGGGAGAATTTCAAAACCATTAGTAGCGATGGTTTTATTTATATAATGCGTTGCCATTTCAGTAAAGAGTTTCATGAATTTCTCCTTTCTTACAGACAGTTAGACAAATTTATATTTGACGAATCGTTTTCGGTGGAATATGTAGGGGCGGCCACTGGCCGTCCGTGCAGTGAAAAGTTACCATTCCGCATTGGGTTACTGCGAAATGGTAAAAATGTACCGCCGGACGAGCAATGCTCGCCCCTACATTCTGTGTCGTACATTACCTGCCAAATTCAAGCTTGTCTATCTGGTGTTATCCTATCACAACTTGTGCGCATATACAAGAACATGCACAGCAGAGAAGCCTGCTGTGCATGTTAACGGTCTTATAGACGCTTTTTGAATATCAGCCTTCGTAGGTCATCAGCTTGTCGATACGGCGCTGATGGCGAGCGTCATGGGAGAACTCAGTGCCCAGCCAGGTATCGATGATCTCGAATGCCAGCATCTGGCCCACAACACCTGCGCCAATGGCCATCATGTTGGTGTCGTTATGCTCGCGGGTCAGGCGGGCAGACATCACATCGGAAAGCAGTGCGCAGCGAACGCCCTTGACCTTGTTAGCAACGATGGAAACACCGATGCCGGTGGTGCACAGCACGATGCCCTTCTCACATTCACCGGAGCCAACAGCCTGAGCAGCGGGGCCGGCAAAATCGGGGTAGTCGCAGCTAGCGGAAGAGTAGGTGCCGAAGTCCTTAACCTCGTAGCCCATCTTCTCCAGATGAGGGATCAGAGCTTCCTTCAGCGCCAGAGCGCCGTGGTCACAGCCAAGTGCAATTTTCATAGGTATGTCCTCCAAATATGTTTTTTTAAATGATAAAACCGCCATTAACAGGCAGTACTTGTCCGGTTACAAAATCCGCATCGCTCAGGTAGAGCATTGCCTTCGCTACGTCCATGGGATCACCCAAACGACCCACAGGGGTCTGCTCTTTCAGTTCCTCCATGATGACGGGATCCACATTGGCGCACATATCGGTCTGAATGACACCGGGAGCAACGCAGTTGACCCGAATGCCGCTGGGACCCAACTCCTGCGCCAGGGCTTTGGTCAGGGCAATCACAGCGCCTTTGGTGGCGGAGTAGGCAGCTTCGCAGGAAGCACCCACCTGACCCCACATGGAGCTGACGGTGATGATGCATCCGCTGTGGGTGCGAAGGAAAGCGGGCATAGCGGCATTGACGCAGTGGAAAATGCCCTTCACATTTACATCAAAGATCCGGTCCCACTGGGCCTCTTCCATTTGGCTCATAAGGCCCACATGGACGATGCCGGCATTGCAGATGAGGATATCCACATGGCCGATTTGAGAAAAGGCGGCATTTACAGCGGCACCGTCTGCCACATCGCAGCAGATGGCGGTGGCACCGGTGACTTCCGCTACACTTTTTGCGGCCTCGTGTTCTTTTTCATAAAGGAAAAAGACCCGGTACCCTTTTTCGGCAAACAGCTTGACCGCGGCAGCGCCGATTCCACGGCTGCCTCCGGTGATCACAACAGTTGACATAGGCTACCTCTGGGGATTATCTTCTGCGGCTCTTGGTCCGATGGTCGGAATACTGACGGATAGAAGAGATCTTGCTGTCAGATTCGCTCATGAACTGCTTGAGCTTCTCCTCAAACAGCTGATCGGCAGTCTTGGGCGCAGGGGGAGGAGTGGGTGCAGTACGCTGGGGACGATTCTGGGAAGGCGCATTGTTCTCACGACGGGGTGCACTGCCGCGGAAATTGTTGCCGCCCTGTCTGGGGGCTGCTTCCCGCTGGGGCTTGGCTTCCAGCCGCTTGATGGACAGATTGATCTTACCGCCATCCAGGCCGATGACCATGACTTTCACTTCCTGACCTTCGGTCAGATGCTGGCGGATATCGCTGACGTAGGTATTTGCCACCTCAGAAATATGTACCATACCGGTTTTGTTATCTTCCAGGGTGACAAATGCGCCAAAATTGGTGATTGTTTTTACCTTACCCTCTAATACGGCTCCAACGGTTAACTCCATGTTTATGCTATTTCCTCCATTAAAAATTAGCTTACTTACCGGGATTGAAAAATTGTGCGTCGGGATCCATCAGACCCAACTCTTCCATCGCAATGCGGCGGATACTTGCTTCCGTACCCAGCTCGGCGATGTGCTCCGTCAGTTCGGCGTTTTCCTGCTGCAGCTGCAGTGCCTGGGCCTGCAGTGCCTGCTTTTGCTGTTGATAGCCCAGCATGGCGCCCCGAAGCGCCAGCAATGCGGCGGCGGAGACCAAAATTGTGACCAGCACCAGGATCTTCAGAAGCATGGGGCTTCGGCGGTAGACCAGTCGGATCCGCTGGAAGGGATTGCGCTTTGCCATTGGAATTCCTCCGGTTCTTCGTCTTTTTTGACGGATGTTGATTACACTTTATTGTAACCCATTTTTTGCTCCTTGCAAAGAGAAAATTTACGAAATCCACGGATTTTTTCAAAGTATTTTTGAAAGGAAGCCAAAGAAAGCAGAAGATGCGGGAAAACACTTTCCAAAAAGAGGAAAATAAAGGGCGCAGGAAGATCCCAAAACTGCATTCCCAAAGGAGAATTCCGGCAAAAAGGGAGATAGTATAGCCCATCCGCGGATCGCCGCCGCACAGACCGAATATCAAAATCAGCCAGACCCAAAAGAAAACGATCACAAACAGCAGATCGCCCAACCAGCGGGGGCGAAACGGGCGCATAAAACCGTAAAGAAGTCCCAAACCGCAGCCCAGCAGCAATCCTTGCCATAAATGCAGAAATCCCGTCATCCCAGCAGTCTGCGGAAGAAACCCTCGGGCCGTGGCTCTTCGTAGATGAGAGAGCAGATGTACCCGCTGACACTTACCTGCCCGCCTTCCACACTGAGGGTTTTCAGAACAAGATCCTTTCCCGATACATTGAGGATCCCCAGTTGGGTTTTCAGAATGATCCCGGTATCGTCAAAACTGACGACTTCCGTGACACCACTCATGGTCAGATCCTCCCGCTGGTTCAGGGTCAGCTTGTGGGGCAGCTGCAGAATATCCTCCATATCCATCCTCCTTGCTTTTTGATAGCCTATGGAAAATCAGGGGCAGATATGCTTCGTTGACAATCTTCTGCCCAACGGGTATACTAAAAAAGACAAAGGGGGGAGAGCGGTGTATTTGGAAGGACGGGAAATTCCCAAAGGCAAGGGTCATGAAGAAGGCAGACGGCTGCTGGAAGAGATGTACCGACGCTATGTAGGAGACCCCATGCCCCAAATCCTGCTGGAGGAACGGGGAAAACCCTATTTTGCGGATTCCCCCTGGCATTTTTCTATTTCCCATACACCAAACCATGTGTTCTGCGCCTTGTCCACCAGACCCATCGGCATTGATGCGGAAGAAGCGGACCGGCAGATTAAACTGCGGTTGGCTGATAAGATTTTGTCCCCCATGGAGCGGCAGCAATTTGATGCAGCCTCTGACAAAAGGCTGGCTTTGCTGACCTTTTGGGTGCTGAAAGAAGCCCAGGGAAAGCACAGCGGAAAGGGCCTTGCCGGCTACCCCAATCATACGGAATTTACCCTCTCCGACCCCAGGGTCCGGGAGATAGACGGCTGCCTGGTGGCAGTAATAGAGGAGGAAGACCATGTTATTTGATACCCATGCCCATTTGAACGATCCGGCTTTTGATGAGGACAGAGCCGAGCTTTTGGAAACCTTCAAGGATGCCGGTGTCGGCCTGGTGCTGAACGCAGGCTGCAGCCTGGAGAGTTCTAAGGATTGCATCGCTCTGGCGGATGCTTACCCCTGGATCTACTGCTCCGTAGGCACCCATCCGGATACTGCCGATGAAGTAAATGAAGAAGTGCTGGAAGCTTACCGGCAGATGTGCAAGCATCCCAAGGTGAAGGCCATTGGCGAAATCGGTTTGGATTATTACTACGAGACCATCCACAGAGAAGCCCAGATGAAGGCATTCCGGATGCAGATGGCGCTGGCACAGGAGTTGGATATGCCTGTCATTATCCACGAACGGGATGCACATAATGACGGCATGACCATCGTAAAGGAATTTCCCAAGGTAAAGGGTGTGTTCCATTGCTATTCCGGCTCCGCGGAAATGGCCCGACAGCTGGTGAATATGGGCTGGTACATCGGCTTTACCGGTGTGCTGACCTTCAAAAATGCCCGCAAAGCGGTGGAAACCGCAGCCTCCATCCCCCTGGACCGGATCGTGCTGGAGACTGACTGCCCCTTTATGGCACCGGAACCCTACCGCGGCAAGCGCAACCATCCCGGCTATCTTCCCAAGATGGCGGAAAAGCTGGCTCAGATCAGAGGCATGGATGTGGAGGAGATCATCCGCATCACCACGGAAAATGCCAAGCGGCTGTACAGAATTGAAGATTAAAATAAGGGTGCCCGATTGGGCACCCTTTTATTATAGTATTAGCAGCAGCCGCAGTTATTGTCGCAGCCACAGCCGCCATTATTGTAGTTGCCGCAGCCGTTGCCGCCCCAGGAGCCGCCGCAGTTGCAGAACAGCAGGATCAGGATGATGATCCAGCAAATATTACCGCCGCAGAAACCATTGTTGTTACACATATACACTACCTCCGAAAAATTCTTCAGCGGCACTTGCCGCTCATTCCAAGATATTCCGGAAGGGGAAATTGGTGCAAAAAAAGCCGGTGTAGAACACCGGCTTTTTATTTTACATTATCCCCACAAACTGTCGGGATATTTGCCTTCGGCGGTGAGCTGCTTCAAAGCGGCGATGACGGTGGGCTTGTCGGCTGCGTAGGTAACACCGTACCACTTGTCGGGGGTGCGAAGCATCTTGACAGTGGCCTTCTCTGCCTCAATCAGGACACTTACATTGGAGGGCAGGAACATCTCTGCCTTGGCAGGGTTCTTGGGCATGGTTTCTGTCAGGAATGTGGGGAAGTATGCCTTCAATTCCTGCATAAAGCTGTTGGTAAATCCCCACATATTCATGGAAACGGGGGTATCGGCAGCTACATCTACCCAGGTGATACCGTCATCATCCATGTAGTGGATGCCGCCTTCGTACTGCTCAATCCGGGTGCGCTCTACCACGGAGGTCAGGAAACCCTCTGCGTCTGCCTGGCAAATACCCCGGGCAACGGAGCCGTTTTCGGTGACAGTGTTGCCCAGATTATAGGCTACCATGCAGTAAGCGTACTTGTCGGAATCCTGGGCGGTATCCAGGAAATTGTAGATTTTTTGGTAAGCATCCTTGCCGTAATAGTCATCTGCGTTGATGGCGGCAAAGGGTGCGCCGTCCACAGCCTCTGCTGCGCACAGCACTGCGTGGGCAGTACCCCAGGGCTTTACACGACCCTCGGGAACGGAGAATCCCTCAGGCAGTTTATCCAGCTCCTGATAAGCATAGCGGATTTCCAGGGGACATTTTTCCAAGCGCTTGCCCACAGTTGCCATGAAATCCTCGCGGATGGCTTCTTTAATGACGATCACCGCAGTGCGGAAACCGGCCTCATAGGCATCAAAGAGGGAGTAGTCCAGGATGGCTTCACCGTGATTACCCACGGGATCAATTTGCTTCAAACCGCCGTAACGGCTGCCCATACCGGCGGCCATAACGACCAAAACAGGTTTCTTAGACATAATGGAACCCCTTTCGTAATTTGTATCTTTCATTATACTCCCTTTTGTGAAAAAGGGCAAGGGAATCTGCCTGTTTTTATCTATATGAGTTCTTTGGCATCCAAATAGATGGCATCTCCCCGGATTTTATCAAAGGAAAAATGCGCTGCCAACTCTCGGGCGCTGATGGCTGCGGGCATATCCAACAGACCGGCAGAATGAGCCAATACACCGATCAGATGCTCCGGTGTGGTGTGAGCGCGCAAATATCCCAGATCCAGATCCTTGTCCCGCTTGCTGAGCCGCCGTCCGTCGGGAGCCAGCAGCATGGGAACATGGGCATACTCCGGATGGGGGAACCCAAGCAAAGATTGCAGATACATCTGCCGGGGGGCAGAGCTTAAAAGATCGGTGCCTCTTACCACCTGGTTGACTCCGGCCAGGGCGTCATCCACGGTGACTGCCAGCTGATAGACATAGACACCGTCGGCCCTGCGGACAACAAAATCGCCGCAATGGGTAGCAAGATTTTCTGTGTAAATGCCCTGGATCTTGTCGTCTACTGTCCACGCCTGATCCGGTACTTTCACCCGCCAGGCAGGGGCTCTGCCAAAGGCAGCCCGTTCTTCATCACTGAGGTTCCGGCAGGTGCCGGCATACACATAAGTGCCGTCGGACAGATGGGGGGCATTGACGCTGTGAAGCTGGCTGCGGGTGCAGTAGCAGGGGTAGAGAAGATCCATGGCTTCCAACCGGTCAAAATATGTTTGATAAATCTCACTGCGCTGGCTTTGCGGCTGGGTTTCCGCGTCCCAGTCAAGACCCAGCCAAAGCAAATCTTCCCGCAAAATTTGCGCGAATTCTCCGCTGGTGCGCTGGGTGTCCAGATCTTCCATCCGCAGCACCATATGTCCATGGTCATGTCTGACGGAAAGCCAGGCTACCAGGGCGGCAAACACATTGCCCAAATGCATCCGGCCGGAGGGAGTGGGTGCGAATCGTCCTACCGTTGCCATTACAACACCCCCAGGAATTTTAAAAGCAGCAAAATACCGGCCGCCAGCAGGAGCATGCAGCCCATGGTCAGCAGGACACCCCATACACCACCGGATTTGCCCCGGTGGACATCTTCGCTATATGCATCCATATCCACATCTGTGCGGTCTGTGTTGATGGCCTTGCAGACGGGGGCGGAATTGGCTTGACGGGATTTGGCGGAAGATGCCTGAGAAAAATCGAATACCAGATCCTCTTCTTCCATCAGCGCTTCCTCTAAACGGCGCAGTTCACTGTTGCGTTTGCTTCCCATCAGATTCACCTCCTTACGGTTTCTCCCATTTTAACGGATATTTACAGGGAAGTAAAGGCTATTTTTGGGACTTGAGAAATGGGGAAAGATAGGATATAATGTACTAAACTATGCGAAGGAGGTGCTGCTATGACACCGGAATGGAATCCCAATATGGAACAGCTGAATAAACGGCGTGTCGAGCGGCATCACCGCCGGCGCAAAGAAACCGTGAGAAGACGGCGCAGAAAGACCCTTGCTATGGTTGCGGTATGTCTTGCGATGATTGCCCTCGGTTTAGGTGTTTTCTTCCTGGTAAGAAACGGAGAGAACAAAGAATCTGAGCAGCAGGTGCAGCAGAATACACAGCCTGCGCAGCCCACACCTGCGGATGCTACGGTGATCCATCTGGTGGCGGCCGGCGATGTGAATGTGACCGATGCCATTGTGGCTTCCGGCGGTTCCAGTTATGACTACACCGAAACCTTTATGGATGTTGCCCATCTGCTGGCAGAGGGCGATCTGACAGTGGTGAATTTCGAAGGCAATCTTTGTGACGCACCTTACGGAGATTCCCGCTCCGCGCCCCAGGCTTTTGTGGAAGCCTTGGATCGCTGCGGTGTGGATATGATGCAGCTGGCAAACTCCTATTCCATCTATCAGGGTATCTCCGGTCTGCAGGCTACCATTCAGGGTGTGAAAAATGCGGGCATGGAACCTTTGGGTGTGTATGCAGATGAGCGGGCCTATAAAGCCGGCAAGGGCTATACTATCAAAGAGGTGGATGGCATTAAGATCGCTTTCGTGGCTTTTACCAAGGGTATGGACGGCATGACCCTGCCCCAGGGCAGTGAGAATTGCGTCAATGTGCTCTATTCTGACTATGACAGCACCTATCAGAAGATCAATACCAAGGCAATTGATACGGTACTGGATGCGGTGGCTGAGGAAAAACCGGATTTGACGGTAGCAATGCTCCATTGGGGCAGTGAGTATAACGATAATATCAGCAAGACCCAGGAAGATGTGGCACAACTGTTGCAGAGCCGGGGCGTGGAAGTTATTTTGGGCACGCATCCCCATTATGTGCAGAAAATTACCCATGATCCTGCTAGCGGTAATTTTGTAGCCTACTCCCTGGGAGACCTGATCAGTGATGGTCAGAAGGCCGGTACAGAGTATTCCATTATTCTGAATCTGGAGATTACCAAAACCGCCGAGGATACCAAAGTCACCGGATATTCCTATACGCCTATTTTTACGGTGGCAGAGCGGGGTAGCAGCCTGCGCAGCGTGCGAATCGCTGAGGCTGTTGTGGCCTATGAAGGCGGTCATATCCGGGGTGTGAAACCGGAAACCTATGAAGACTTGAAGTATGCCCTGGGCCGTATCGAGGCCAGAATCAGCGGCGAATAAGAAAAAACCATAGCGGATGGAGGACTTTCTCCATCCGCTATTTTTTTCTTGCCTTAGAGGCAGATATATAGTAGAATAATTGTGTATAAATTATGAACAAATGGGTTGAATAATATGAAAATCGTAACCAAGAAGAGCACTTATGAAAAAGTCATGGCTATGAAGCGGACAAAACCCCGCAGACCCCTGCGGCCGCTGTTTTTACTGCAGATCCTGATTCGGATCCTGTCCATGTTTGATCTGATCCCTGCTAAATTCAAGTATGAAAAACACGGCATGGAGAAAATCGGCAAGAAAGAACCTTGTCTGATTCTGATGAATCACTCCAGCTTCATGGATCTGGAGATCGCCTCCCATATTTTCTTCCCCAAGCGCTACGGCATTGTTACCACCTCCGATGGCTTTGTGGGGCCGCTGATGCGGTGGCTCATGCCCCTGCTGGGCTGCATTCCCACCCAGAAATTTGTCAGCGATATGAGCCTGATCAAAAACATGCAGTATATGCTGAAGGAAAAGAAGACCAGCGTGCTGATGTTCCCGGAGGCCGGTTATTCCTTTGACGGCACGGCTACGGTTCTTCCTAAGAAGATGGGCATTCTGCTGAAGAAACTGGATGTGCCGGTGGTGACCGTGATCACCCAGGGCGCCTATTTCCGCCAGCCGCTGTATAACGACCTGCAGAAGCGCAAGGTGCAGGTTCGGGCAGATGTGACCTGCCTCTTTACCAGAGAAGAACTGAAGACCCTTTCCATTGCGGAGCTGGATAAGCGGCTGGAAGAACAATTTACCTTCGACAATTTCCGCTGGCAGCAGGAGACCGGCATGGTGGTGGATGAGCCTTTCCGCGCAGACGGCCTGAACCGGCTGCTCTATAAGTGCCCCCACTGCGGCACTGAGGGAAACATGGTGGGCAAGGGCATTAAGCTGACCTGCCATAACTGCGGCGCAGAGTATGAACTGACGGAAACCGGCTTCCTGAAAGCAGACAATGCGATTTTCACCCATGTGCCGGATTGGTTTAACTGGCAGCGGCAGGAAATCCGCAAGGAACTGGAAAGCGGTTCTTATAATCTGGATATCCAGGTGGATATCGCCATGCTGGTAAACTACAATGCACTGTATATGGTTGGTGAAGGACGGCTGACCCATACGGTGGAGGGTTTCCATCTGACCGGCTGTGACGGCAAGCTGGACTATACCCAGGGACCTGTGGCCAGCCACTGTCTGAATGCGGACTATTTCTGGTATGAGATCGGCGATATGATCGGCATCGGCAACCAGGATGTGCTCTATTTCTGCTTCCCGAAGAATTGCGGCGATGTGGTAGCCAAGACCCGTCTGGCCACAGAAGAGCTTTATAAAATGAAAAAGACCCGCAGACCCAGAGTCGGCGAATAAAAAACACACCCCGCAGGCCATGTAAAACAGTTGAAAGGCACAGTGGACCAGTCCGCTGTGCCTTTTCTTGTATAATCCGATTTTGTGTGATAGAATGTAAATAAATAGACCGATAAACATGAATTTGACAGCCAGTGGCCGCTGACAATGCGTGCTTGGTGCAGTGCGTTTCGTTACTGCCCTGACCCGCTCGGTATCGTTACTGCAAAGCTGTTAGACAAACTTGAATTTGACTTGCACCTACAAAGGATGTGACGCTTATGGATGGATATATTGCTATTGCTACGATTCTTGCTACGATATGTTTTTGGAATTTATTAATCGCTATTCTAGGCTTATTCCCACAATGTTGTTCATCCACAGTCGGAACTTTAATTGACACAAATACGAAGAAGAGTGTACGCACTCCTCGTGGGCGAAAAATTCCCATTCTCACACGATATGCCTACACATATACGGTCAAAGGGAAGGAATACACATACTCTGCTCGTGGTGAACATTCTAAGCGTCGCCTTTCTCTCAAGACCACTATGGTATATGTAAAGTGGTTTCCTTGGCGTGCTTATCCTGAAAAATTCAAGGGAACAAAAGAATGGGCTGTTGGTCTTGTTACGCTTTACGCAAGCATTCGGATAATTTATGCCATAGCATCAATTAGGTAAATTCCAATTTGTCTAACTGATTCGCACCGCACCAAAGCCTCCCCTGTGTAAGGGGAGGTGGGCAAAATCTTCGATTTTGCTCGGAGGGGTTGTCAATCCCTCAGTCACGCTGTTCGCGTGACAGCTCCCTTTACACAAGGGAGCCTTGGGCGCTCCCGCGCCAGAAGAAAACACTTAAATTTGAGGATGTTAATGTGATTACAGAAAAGGTAAAGCAATATATTGAAACCAATAGGCTATGCCGTGAAAATTTGTTTTATGATTGGGAACAATTCTTGGAGTTACTCTTTGCGGAGGGCGGTAAGGTTGAATCCGTTCTGTGGTTTGAACATGTTCTTATCAGTGAACAGGTGAATTCTCTTGGCGGTGGTGGATATAGCGATAGAGAGGATCCCGACTATATGTTTGCAGAAACATACATTTTTGATAGCAAAATGGAAGACAAATCTCTACAAGATATCAAAGAATATGTACAGGCTGTTCTTGCGTCCCATCCAAATAACAAATTACTTCCATCATTCTTTATAATAAAGTAAAAATCCGATTTGACGAATTCCATACGCAGAGCGGGAGATAGCGACTGGTCGAGAGGACCCAATGGTGTGCTTTGACCAGCGCAGCCCGTAACGAATTGTCATCGGCCACTGGCCGCCAAATTCCAATTTATCTAACAGTTACGCACACATCAAAGCCTCCCTCTGATGAGGGAGGTGGCCCGAAGGGCCGGAGGGAGAGAAAACTACCCCTCAGTCAGCTTGTTCGGCTGACAGCTCCCCTGACAAGGGGAGCCTTGGGCGCTCCCGCGCTAGTGCTGCAACCTGAAATTGGCACAAAATCGTACTAAAAGGAAGTGACAACGTGGGAAACTATTTCTTAATGAGTACCAGATTTAATAAGCAGAAGGCATCAGATTTTGGACTTCTTGAGATTGAAGGAACAGACTCTGCAATCAATCCTATTGATAAAACCCTTTGGAAGAAATGTACGCTATATGACTACGGATGGGGTAGAGAAAACGGATATTGTAAAACACCCATTCTTGAATATGATGGATTGCTTGAACTCATTTTGTCGAGCAGTCAAGAGGATGATGTTTATGGTGCAGCAGCAATAATTATGGATAAGTATCCAGATAAGTTGTTGGAAACCTGTGAACGCATGAGTTGTTGTGAAAATAAAACTATAGAGTTCAAGAAAATGACTTCTGTTTTTCAGTTGCATTTGGGAATAAATCATAGTC
Source organism: Oscillospiraceae bacterium (assembly GCA_017381835.1). The sequence goes on from JAFOBK010000214.1 coordinate 12,789, forward strand.
CTATAATTGGAAAAACTGTAGAAGAGATTGAAAAGGACTCATATAGGTGGAGAGCCATTTCTGATATAGCAAAAGAAAAGAAGCATCGACGGCCTCTTTTAAGTTGGTTGAAGTATTAGTCTGATCCCTTCAACTAATTCCAAGTTGTCGAATTGCATTCGCAGAGCAAAGCAGCGACCGGTCGAGGGGCCCAGAGGATGTTGTTTGATCGACGCAGTCCGTAACGTATTGTCAGCGGCTACTGGCCACCAAATTCCAATTGTCGAACAGATAGAGGGCGTGTTTCCATGCGCATATTGCAAAACCGACCTATGATGGAAGTCATGGGTCGGTTTCATTGTTTTGCGGATACAGTCGGGGTGATTCTTATTTTGCCAGCGCGCCTAAAAGCTCCAGGATTCTGTGGCAATGTTCCTGTTCCTGGCGGGAAAGCGCGCGAAATACATTGCCGTACTGGGGATCGTTTTGACGGGATTCATAGTGCGCAAGGCTCCGCATTTCCCGGCCGTAACACCGGCGCAGGACGATTTCCGGAGGATCGTCGGCAATGACCGGCTGGGGAACCAGGGCTTTTCTGCCGGTGATTAGACTGTAAATACCCTTCAGGCAGACGGCATGGGACTGTTCCTGCTGGGAAAGCTGACGGGCGATGGCAGCCTGGGGCGGCGGCAGCTTTTTGGCCAGCCGCAGGTAGGTGGCGGCATCTGCCAGCTCCTCTTCGATGAGATTTAAAATGGCCGGGGCATCGCCGGCAGAGGGCTCGGCACTTTTTACTCTGTCCCAGACCGATATGGCGGTTTTGGGGTCATAGGGTTTCATAGCATTCTCCTCTCCTTGTGGGGTTATGCCATAAGTTTATGGAGTGAGGCCGGAAAATTTCCCGCGGAACCCCTTTTCTTTTTCGTTCATATGTGCTATTATAAATTTACACAGAATCGGGAGGAATGGATATGCCCAGAACCAGCAATAAAGCCCAGCTCATTTTGGAATTTGTCAATGAATTTGTGCAGGAAAATGGCTTTGCCCCCTCTGTCCTGGAAATCGGCGCGGCGGTGGGTCTGCGTTCTACCGCTTCCGTCAGCTATCATTTGCAGCAGCTGCAGGAAAAAGGTTTTCTCCAGTCCCCCGGTGCCAAGGGCCGCAAGCGTGCCATTGTCACCTCCCAGCGTCCCGGTCAGATTCCGGTGGTGGGTGTGGTCACAGCGGGTCTTCCGATCCTGGCTTTGGAAAACCAGGAAGGCACCATCGCCTGGGAAGGTGACCCCAAGTGCTTTGCCCTCCGTGTCCGGGGCGACAGTATGATAAATGCCGCTATTTTGGATGGGGATATGGTGGTTGTTCGGCCCCAGGCGAATGCCGATGACGGTCAGATCGTGGTAGCCCGAATCGGCGATGAAGCCACTGTTAAGCGCCTGCACCGCAGAAACGGCAAAATCCTGCTGATGCCGGAAAACGAGGCATATGCGCCTATTGACGGCACAGAAGCAGAGATCATCGGCATTGTCAAAGCGGTGATCCGGGAACTGTAAAAAAATAATCAGCCTGTCCTGCGGGGCAGGCTTTTTGTTTTGCAATAAAACTTGCGCAAACAGAAAAATTTCAGCAAATGGTTACAAAACTGTTTACTTTTAAGGGGGTCTGTGCTATACTATATGCGCATTATAAGATATATTGCAAAAAGCCAAGTTAAAAACGACGGGAAATCCGTCGAGTATGATTTTTGAAAGGGGTATTTTATGTCTCACAAGTACGTTTACCTGTTTACCGAAGGCAATGGCTCCATGCGCGAGCTGCTGGGCGGTAAGGGCGCAAACCTGGCAGAGATGACCAACATCGGTCTGCCTGTTCCCCAGGGCTTCACTGTTTCTACCGAAGCCTGCACCAAGTATTACGAAGATGGCCGCATGATCAATGCTGATATCCAGGCACAGATCATGGAGCATGTTGCAAAGCTGGAAGAGATCACCGGCAAGAAGTTCGGTGACAAGGAGAATCCTCTGCTGGTTTCTGTCCGTTCCGGTGCTCGCGCATCCATGCCCGGCATGATGGATACCATTCTGAACCTGGGCCTGAACGAGGAAGTCGTTGAGGTTCTGGCTACCAAGTCCGGCAACCCCCGTTGGGCTTACGACTGCTACCGCCGTTTCATCCAGATGTACTCCGACGTCGTTATGGAAGTCGGTAAGAAGTACTTCGAGGTCCTCATCGATGAGATGAAGGAGAAGAAGGGCGTCGTTCAGGACGTCGAGCTGACCGCTGAAGACCTGAAGGAGCTGGCTAACCAGTTCAAGGCTGAGTACAAGAACAAGATCGGCACCGACTTCCCCTCCGATCC
>JAFOBK010000215.1 GCA_017381835.1 Oscillospiraceae bacterium
GGGCTTTGGGCTTTGACGAAGTAGTTTTTGAGGATTTCTATTTCCCGGAAACCGACAGAATCATTTTCGACGGCAATAAGCAGGAGACCCTGGAAAAAACCGCCCAGACCATCGTCACAGCCTGCGCCACCGAAACATTTGCCGTGTCCTTTGTCAGCGATGGCACATGGAAAGAACCCGAGGGCAGAAGCCGTGTCTACCGTGAGGATATCAGTGATGCCATCGCCTTGATGGAGCTGTCCAATAATCTGACCATGGAAAATCCCAAGACTCGGCTGGTGCTGATCACCAACAACCTGGATACCCGATTTGAAGATTACGGTATCCTGCGACCCATCGAACTGGCCCACTAAAAGAATCAAAAGCACCTGCGAAAGCGGGTGCTTTTTGTCTTTACTTTTTCCGTATTCGATGATACATTGATAAAAAATACATCCTTTTGGGTGCTGGGGGCGATCGTATGCTTACCGTATTTTTGACCACCTTAGGTGAGATGACCCGAATTCTGATGTTCATGGTGCTGGGCTTTGGCCTGAACCGGCTGCACATTCTGCCGAAGGGTTCCGGCGCCGGTATTTCCCGTCTGATCACCATGGTCTTGATTCCCGCGCTGCTCATTTATAATAATATGACGGAGTTTCAGCTGGCCAATGTTGGCCAGTACAGCCAGCTGGTGCTGATGGGTGTGTTCCTTTGGACGGTGATGATGCTGATCTCCCAGCCCATTGCCAAGAAGCTGGCAGCGGGCAATGCGCTGGATCGAGGAGTCTATCTGTACGGTTTGAGCTTCCCCAATACCGGCGCGGTGGGTATGCCTCTGTCTTTGGCGCTGTTGGGTACGGCGGGCCTTTTCAAGTTTAATCTGTTTCTTGTGATGTTCAGTATCATGACCTATGCCTGGGGCGTGGGACTGTTTTTGGATACAGAGCGAAAGAACCACATCAAGCGCTTTTTTGTCCACTTACTGAACCCCGTATTTGTGTCCATGTGCATCGGTATGTCTTTGGGCGCAGTGGGTGCAAAAAACTGGATGCCTCCCTTGGTGATGGAATTTGTGGGCGATTTGGGCAGTATGTACGCGCCCCTTTCTCTGCTGCTGACGGGCTATACCATTGCCGATTATCCCTTAACGGAGATGTTCCATCTTCCCAAAACCTATTTGTTCACAAGCCTTCGTCTGCTGGTGTTCCCCCTGGTGGCGGTGCTGCTGGTGAAACTGGTGGGCGGCGATCTGCTGATGGCCACCATGGCGGTGATCGCCTTCTCCGGCCCCAGCGGCATGAATGTGGTGGTGTTCCCCGCATCCTACGGTCAAAACTGCGAAACCGGCGCCAGCATCGTGATGGTTTCCAGCTTGGGCTCTATCCTAACGGTACCGCTGCTGTACGCATTGGTACAGAATTTCTTCTGAGTAACCCCCCCGGAACAAATGTTCCGGGGGGGTTCTGTCTGTTAGACCAATTGGAATTTGTTTAACTAGCACGATACAAAAATCATAACTAAATTCCAATCAATGTGTATAGTAATAAAGAATAGTGAAACTTACTTTTTCTGGCTGTAATCACCGATTACTAGTCGGCACTGCTTGCAAATACAGGCGGGTATAGCATTTTGCCTGTGATTGAGTACTTCAGAGACAATTTCAGTATCTTTCTTCCAATATCCCAAACCAAAAGGCATCAATTTTTTGACCCAGTAGATACTGGAGTCCATATCACACTGCAAAAAACCCGATTCCATTTCTCCACCGCATTTTGGACATTTCATATTTGTATCACCCTTTTCCCTATGTTAATTATGCAAATTCAAGTTTTTCAATCCGTTTTATATTGAAATTTATTATCCCATCTTTTTAGTAAGTTGGGCATTATAGGCTTCTAATGCTTCGTCATAGGTATTAGCACCAAGAACGATAAAATTAGACTGCTTATCTCCATGTGCAATAGAACGACCACCATCTCGTTCCTCATACTCATACGCCAGCTGAATAGCCAATGTTTCAAAATTTCTACTAAAAAATAATAAACCAACGGCCGTAGGACAAGTTTCGTCTGACTTGCAACTAAATAGTGGATGGTATCGATATCTCGGAGTAAAGCGGAAGTCTGCTGTCATATCTTCTTCTAATCCGCCAACATCACTTATGTACAGTTTACCTTTGAAGCGGTCTTTGGTAAGTAGGCTTGTATAATAAGTTCCTTCAATGATAACTTCATGGGGAATGGCTACAGTTTCATCATTGCGGCTATACTCCATTTCTGTACCTTGATAGCTAATTTCTTTTGGAAAAGGAATAAAGCCAATGAACAAAGCTATCAATACAACAACTATGCTTACTTTGATAATTTTCTTTTTCATACAACCACACTCCTTCGTCAAATTCAAGTTTGTTTATCAGATTGACTATATTAGTAAAAGTTTGCTTTTGTTGGCTTCTCTGCACAATAGATAACTTTCACGGAACTTCCAACATCAGGAACGGGATAGTCCCTACCAATCCATAATCTCTTAATATAGTCTTTGCCATCTGCAGTATATTTAACTTTAATAATATGTGGACACATAAAACAATCCGAAAATGGAAGACGAACACCTAACAATGGAATACTGCTAACTGATATAACTATTCCTGTTGTTTCTTTATCCATACAATCACACTCCTTCGTCAAATTCAAGTTTATCGAACTGTTTGGCTATAGTTTATCATAGAAGATCTTAAGAAACAAGCAAAGGCGCAGCAGATAAACTGCTGCGCCTTTCAAGATTTTCAATTAAGCGATGGGTTCGAAGTCGGCAGCGCCGTGCTTGCACAGGGGGCAGACGATATCTTCGGGCAGCTCTTCACCCTCGTAGACCCAGCCGCAGATCCGGCATACATAACCCTTCTTGTCAGCTTCGGGCTTGGGCTTGACGTTCTTGAAGTAGTAAGCGTAGGTCATGGTGTCCAGACCGCTCAGGTTAGCGCACTCGGTGACATCACAGATGAACATGATGTGGGTACCCAGATCCACCTGGTTGATGACGGAGCAGCTTAAGTATGCGTTGGCGTACTTGGTCAGGAACACCAGGCCGTTGGAAGAGCGCTGGATGTACTTGAAGCCTGCCAGCTTGTTGGTGTCCTTACCGCTCTGGAAGCCGAAGCGCTGGAACAGCTTGAAGGGAGCGTCCACGCTCAGGGTGGATACATTGAACTTGCCGGTCTTGGCGATAGTGCCGCAGGAGTAATTGCGCTTGTTGATGGTCACGGCGATCCGGTTGGGATTATCGGTGACCTGGGTGACGGTATTGACAACCAGACCGTTGTCGCGCTTGCCGTCGTTGGTGGTAACAACATACAGACCGTAGCCGATGTTGAACAGCGCGGTGGGATCGATCACATCGTCCTGCACCTGAACGGGGCCGTAGGAAGCAGCCAGCTCGTCAGCAAGCTTTTCAATCTGAGCCCGGGATTTGGCATTCAGAGCGGACATAATGGTCACATTGTTTTCGCAGTAGCTGAGATTCTTGCTGCCTTCCAGGCGCTTCATCATGACCTTGGTGGCCTGAGCTGCCCAGGAGCCGTTCTCAATGAATGCCACGGTGCGGTTCTGGAATGCCCGCTCAGTGAGCTTGTCGATGTAGGTGCGCATGTAGGGGAAGATGTCTGCGTTGTAGGTGGTGGTAGCCAGCACCAGCTTGTCATAACGGAAAGCATCGGATACGGCAGCAGCCATATCGCAGCGGGCCAGATCATAAACCACCACATTAGGAACACCGCGGCCCTTCAGCTGGTCAGCCAGCAGCAGAACAGCATCCTTGGTGTGGCCGTAGATGGAGGTGTAAGCCAGGACAATACCCTCTTCCTCGGGGGTGTAGCTGGACCACAGATCGTACAGACGGATGTAGTGACCCAGGTCTTCGGTCAGAACGGGTCCGTGGAGGGGGCAGATGATCTGGATATCCAGAGTAGCGGCAACTTTCAGAATGTTCTGCACCTGCTTGCCGTACTTGCCGACAATGCCGATGTAGTAGCGGCGGGCTTCATCGTCCCAGGGCTCGTCCACATCCAGGGCGCCGAACTTACCGAAGCCGTCAGCGGAGAAGAGAACCTTATCGTAGGAGTCATAAGTCATCATGACCTCAGGCCAGTGAACCATGGGAGCGAAGGCGAAGGTCAGGGTGTGCTGACCCAGGCTGAGGGTGTCGAAGTTCTCCACATTCAGCGTATTGTTCATGGTGAGGTTGGGGAAGAACTGGCCGATCATGGCAAAGGTCTTCTTGTTGGCAACCACGGTGACGCCGGGATACTTGTTGACAAATGCTTCGATGGAAGCGGCGTGGTCAGGCTCCATGTGCTGGACAACCAGGTAGTCGGGCAGACGGTCACCCAGGACCTTCTCGATGTTCTTCAGCCACTCTTCGGTCTTGGAAGCATCGATGGTGTCCATGACGGCAACCTTCTCGTCCAGGATCACATAAGAGTTGTAAGCCATGCCGTTGGGGACAACATACTGACCCTCAAACAGATCCACATCGTGATCATTGGCACCTACATAAAAAATGGTATTGGTAACTTTCTTCAGCATAATAAATCCTCCCAGATCTTTTTCGTTTCGGCCGCAGAGGGCCTGTGTTGTTCTTATGGTATGAGTATAGCAGATATTTCCTGGTTTGTCAATAAGAATAATTCTCATTCTCAATAAAAGTATTGACTTTTTCTGCGTTCTCTCATATGATGAAAGAAAAAACTGTGAAATAAGGAGGAACTACATATGCAGCTTGTACTGTTAACGGCGCTGGGTGTAGGCGGAGCCACGGTGTTTGGCACGCTTCTCGGCTTTGTATTTAAAAAAGCATCCCACAAGTTCAGCGATATTGTGCTGGCTTTTGCGGCCGGTGTGATGCTGGCGGCGGCGGTGCTGGGTCTGATTCTTCCCTCTCTGGATTACGGCGGAAAATGGAGCTTGCTGATTACGGTAGCAGGTGTCTTTGCCGGTGCGATTTGCGTCAACCTTTTTGACCGGCTGGTGCCCCATCTGCACCGGCTCAGCGGTGCCGATCAGGAAGCACACCCGGAGCAGACGGCACAATTAAATAAGGTATTACTGTTTGTTACTGCCATTGCCATCCACAATCTGCCGGAGGGTATTGCGGCCGGTGTCAGCTTCGGTACCGGTAATGCGGCGGAGGCTCTGACGGTGGCGGGCGGCATTGCTCTGCAGAATATTCCCGAGGGTATGGTGCTGGTAGCGCCTATGCTGGCAGCCGGTGTCCCCAAGGGCCGGACATTTTTGATTGCGGCAGCCACCGGTGTGGTGGAAGTGCTGGGTACGCTGCTGGGCTTCTTTGCGGTGAGCATTTCTGTTGCGATCCTGCCCTTTGCCCTGGCCTTTGCCGGCGGCACCATGCTCTATGTGATCAGCGATGAGATGATCCCCGAGACCCATGCCCACGGCGAAGAGCGTGGCGCTACCTATGCGCTGCTGTTCGGCTTCTGCCTGATGCTGGTGACGGATGTACTGCTGGGTTAATTGTCCATTATCCATTGTCCACTCTTTTGGGAATGGTAATGGTCACCACGATCTGACTGTCTGTTTCCTTTCGCTCGGAAATTGCCGGGATGCCGGACATGCGAAATCCTGCCAAAGATTGATCCAAACCTGCGAGAAACCTGCTTACGTTGGGTTTTATCGCAGGTTTTTCTTTTAAAAGCAGGCTTTCAATGTAACTGTCTGCCCGATCAGCGGTCATGGAATATTTTTTGATGGCATCGATAGCCTGGAATTTCAGCGTATCTGACGGCAGCTTCAGCAGCGCCCGGGCGTGGCGCTCGGTGAGGGATTCCCGGCGGATGAGGGTTAAGACTGCCGGAGAATGCTTTAATAGCCGCAGCTTATTGGCAATGCCGCTCTGGCTTTTTCCCAGGGCCTGGGCAGCCTGCTGCTGGGTCAGCTGATAGCGCTCCATCAAAAGGCCGATTCCCCTGGCCTCTTCAATAAAATCCAGATCCTGCCGCTGTAAATTTTCAATCAGAGCAGCCATACTGCTCTCCTGGTCTGACATCCGCATCACCAGGCAGGGTACTTCCGTAAGACCTGCCAGCTGGGCAGCCCGCAGCCTGCGCTCTCCGGCGATCAGCTGATAGCCGCCTTCGACCCGGCGGACGGACAGAGGCTGCAGTACACCGTGGCGGCGGATGCTTTGGGACAGCTCTTCCAGCGCGTCTTCGGAAAAAACGGTGCGGGGTTGATTGGGATTGGGAGAAATGGCGGAAAAGGGCAGAAAAACCACCCGTCCGGTTTCCATATAAGTATTGATCTTCTGGCAGTGCATAGGTTGGCCTCCCGATAAAATGGTAACTCCATTGTATGGGCAGATGGTATAAGAAAAACCACGAAGCGCCTCCCGGTATTTACGAAAACAGCTCGACAGTCCATGTTTACAAATTGTTGTTTGCCGTGGTACAATAGAGAAAATTTCCCAAGGAGCAAGAATATGGAAACGAGAAAGCTATTTTATGAAGATTCTCATCTGAAAGTGTTTTCTGCCATGGTTATTGGCTGCGCAGAAACCAAGGGCGGCTGGAATATTACCCTGGACGCAACTGCCTTTTATCCCACCGGCGGCGGTCAGAACTGCGACCTGGGTACTTTGGGCGGTGTCAACGTGCTGGATGTGAAGGAGCAGGGAGAGGAAATCATCCACTTGTGCGATGAGCCTTTGGCAATCGGCAGTACCGTGGAAGGCACCATCGACTGGGAGCGGCGCTTTGACCATATGCAGCAGCACAGCGGCGAGCATCTGGTGATGGGACAGATCTACAAAAAATTCGGCTATCATAATGTAGGCTTCCACATGGGTACCGGCCTTGTGACCATCGACCTGAACGGCCCAGTGACCTGGGAGGATTTGCTGGAGATCGAGGGCAATGTCAACCGGATCATTTGGGAAAACCGTCCGGTAAAAACCTGGTATCCTTCTCCTGAGGAACTGCCTTCGGTAAATTACCGCACGAAGAAGGCCCTTCCCTGGCCGGTGCGGATCGTGGAATTTTCTGAGGCGGATGTATGCGCCTGCTGCGGCACCCATGTAAAGTCCACCGGTGAGATCGGCGTGGTGAAATTTGTCAGCTGCATTAAGTTTAAGGAGGGTGTTCGCATCGAACTGGCCTCCGGCAAGCGGGCCATGGAGCTGTTCCAGAATATTTTTGAGCAGAACCGGCAGGTGAGCCAGACCTTCTCTGCCAAGATCCTGGAGACCGGCGCGGCTGCCCGAAAATTCAATGACATGCTTAATCAGGAGCGTTTCCGGGCAACGGGTCTGCAGAGAAAAGTGTTTGCGGCCATTGCCGAAAGCTATGCCGGTGTAAGCCGTGCGCTGCATTATGAAGAGGGATTAAATCCCGGTCAGGTGCGGGAGCTTGCCGATGCCATCGCGGAAAAAGCAGAAATGGCCATCGTATATTCAGGCGCAGACGATGCCGGCTACAGTATCTGCATCATCAGCAAATCCGTTGATACGAGAGAACTGGGTAAGGCTGTGAATCAGGCACTGAATGGCCGCGGCGGCGGAAAGCCCGGTGCTTTCCAGGGCAGCGTAAAAGCTACCAGGGTTCAGATTGAATCATTTTTCTGATTATCTTGGCATTATGACAATAACAATCGGTAAAAAAGTAGGGATTTTTACGAATCCGATACTTTACAACCCGTTTTTGTTATAGTATAATGAATCCGTACGGGATTATAACAAATCCCTGTAAACAGTCTATAATACTGCCAAGTGCAGTAAAAAAATGGAGGAAATAACCATGTCTGTAAAAGTTGCTATTAACGGTTTCGGTCGTATCGGCCGTCTGGCATTCCGTCAGATGTTCGGCGCAGAGGGCTTCGAGGTTGTCGCTATCAACGACCTGACCTCTCCCAAGATGCTGGCTCACCTGCTGAAGTATGACTCCACTCAGGGCGCTTACGCTGCTCCCTTCGGTGCTCACACTGTCGAGGCTGGCGAGGACAACATCGTTGTCGACGGCAAGAAGATCACCATCTACGCAAAGGCAAATGCTGCTGAGCTGCCCTGGGGCGAGCTGGACGTAGACGTTGTTCTGGAGTGCACCGGTTTCTACACTTCCAAGGCTAAGGCACAGGCTCACATCGACGCAGGTGCTAAGAAGGTCGTTATCTCTGCTCCCGCAGGCAACGATCTGCCCACCATCGTTTACAACGTCAACCACGAGACCCTGACCAAGGAAGACAACATCATCTCCGCTGCTTCCTGCACCACCAACTGCCTGGCTCCCATGGCTAAGGCTCTGAACGACC
>JAFOBK010000216.1 GCA_017381835.1 Oscillospiraceae bacterium
AACCTCCATTAGAGAAATGTCTCTTTGTTCTTACTTGCTTCTCCAGGTGATCCGGCCATGGGTCAGATCATAAGGAGACATTTGTACGGTTACCTTGTCACCGGTCAAGATCTTAATAAAGTTCATACGGAGCTTGCCGGAAATGTTTGCCAGAATGGTGTGTCCATTGCCGATATCTACCTTGAACATAGCATTCGGCAGGGAATCGACTACGATGCCCTCAATCTCGATTACGTCGTCTTTTGCCAAGTTATTAACCTCCCAGGTTATTGCTTGCAGTTTGGCTTAAGTAAGCCAAATCTCTTCGTAATTCGCTGTTGAGCACTTTGTCACCGGCGATGAGTTTCGCGGCGACTCTGGTCTCAGAGCGAAGGACCTTTGCAGCGTGTTTACGCTTCTTACGCTTGGGGTTTTCTATCCTGCGGTCTTTTCCGTTTGCCAGGTAGAGATAGGTCTCATCCAGGTCTATCACATAGAACCATTTATCCATATCTCTGCCGGCGGTGGATTTGACCACATCCGCAATTTGTAATTCAGGTAATGCTGGGTCCATAATCAAAGTCCTTCGGCGACGGTGAGTATTTCCGGCTCCCCGTCGGTGATGAGTACAGTATTTTCATAGTGTGCCGAGAGCTTTCCGTCACAGGTCACCACAGTCCAGCCGTCCTTCAGGACGCGAACTTCATGGGTTCCTACATTGACCATGGGTTCAATGGCCAAGGTCATGCCGGGAAGTAATCTGGGCCCACGACCGGCTGCTCCGTAGTTCGGAACTTCCGGCTCCTCATGGAGCTGTGCGCCTACGCCGTGACCTACGAAAGAACGCACAACTGAAAAACCGTTAGACTCCACATACGTCTGAATGGCGTGGGAGATATCGGACACTCTGTGTCCGCGGGTCGCGAAGCGAATACCTTCGAAAAAGCTCTGCTTCGTAACGTCGATCAGTCTTTGGGCCTCGGCACTGATGGTGCCACAGGGGAAGGTTGCTGCGCAATCGCCATGGAATCCTTTGAAGTAAGCACCCACGTCAATGGAGACGATGTCGCCGTCCTTCAGCACAATTCCGCCGGGAATACCGTGGATCACGGTGCTGTTGACGCTGATGCAAGCACTGCCGGGATAGCCGTGGTAGCCCAGGAACGACGGTTTTGCGCCCTGGCTGACGATAAAATCGTGTACGGCTTTGTCAATCTGCTTGGTAGTCACGCCGGGTCTTACCATTTCCCCTGCCAGAGCACGGGCTGCCGCGGTAATTTTACAGGCCTGACGCATGACTTCAAGTTCATGTCCATTTTTAATTGCGATCATACCATTTCTCCTAAAACCCGAAGAATATCGTGGTAAGCATCTTCGATGGGCTGATTACCTTCTACCAGGCGAAGCTTGCCCTTGGAAGCGTAATAGCTCTTCAGGATCTCGGTGGACTCGTGGTAGATCTTCAGACGGTTGCGGACAGTTTCTGCCGCATCGTCCTTACGGATCACAACCTCGCTTCCGCAGTGATCGCAGATGCCGGGAGTTTTGGTGGGATTGACGGAAATGTGATAGGTGGCGCCGCACTTGGTGCAGACGCGGCGGCCGGTCATACGGCCTTCAATCACAGCGTCATCAATCTCAATAGAGATGACATGGTCGATGCGGACGCCCTTTGCATCCAGGGCTTCTGCCTGGGACAGGGTGCGGGGCACCCCGTCCAGGATGAATCCGTTTTTGCAATCGTCCTGAGCAGTCCGCTCGGCGACCAGGCTCAGCACCAGGTCATCGGAAACGAGCTTGCCCTCTTCCATGCACTGTTTCACTTGCATGCCCAGTTCGCTGCCATTTGCCATGGCCTCTCTGAGCATATTGCCCGTTGAAATGGAAGGGATGCCCAGGTGCTGCATCAGCAGCTCAGCCTGTGTACCCTTACCGGCGCCGGGTGCGCCCAACAGGATCAGATTCATGAAGCGGCCTCCGTTATTAGTCCAGGAAACCCTTGTAGTGACGCATCAGCATCTGAGCCTCCAGTGCCTTCACAGTCTCCAGGGCAACGCCCACGACGATGATGACGGAGGTACCGCCGATAGCCAGGTTACGGACACCGGGCATCACATTGCCGCCGATGATGGGCAGCAGTGCAACGATTGCCAGGTAAACAGCGCCGAACACAACGATCTTGTTGATAACCTTCTTGATGAAGTCAGCGGTGGGCTTGCCGGGACGGAAGCCGGGGATGAAGCCGCCGTTCTTCTTCATGTTGTTGGAGATCTCAACGGGATCGTACTGAATGGTGGAGTAGAACCAGCTGAAGAAGAAGATCAGCAGGCCGTAAGCAACAGCGTAAGCCCAGCTGGTATTGCTCCACAGGTTCTCGTACCACCAGCCGCTGGTCTTGCCGGTGAAGGCGCAGACGGTAGCGGGCAGGGATGCGATAGACTGCGCGAAGATAACGGGCATAACACCGGACATTGCCACCTTAATGGGCAGGTTGGTGTTCTGGCCGCCGTAGACCTTGCGGCCAACAACGCGCTTAGCGTACTGAACAGGGATGCGGCGCTCTGCATCGTGAATGAAGACGATGAACAGAACCAGCAGAGCCATGATCACAGTAACGATGACAGCTGCCCACCACTTCATAGCGAACATAGCCACCAGAGTGTCGGGGAAGCCGGAGATGATATTAGCGAACAGGATCATGGAGATACCGTTGCTGATACCGAACTCGGTGATCTGCTCACCCATCCACATAACCACGGAAGAACCGGCGGTGAATGCCAGAACGATAACCAGAGCGGGCAGGAAGCCGGTAGCGTCAGCAACCAGCATGCCGGAGCTCTTTACGATGGTGTAGTAGCCGTAGCCCAGGAGCATGCCCAGAGCCACAGTGGAGTAACGGGTGATGCGCTCGATCTTCTTCTTACCTTCCTCGCCTTCTTCCTTTGCCATACGCTCCAGAGCGGGGATGGCAATGGTCAGCAGCTGGATGATAATGGAAGCGTTAATGTAGGGCTGAATACCCAGAGCCAGGACGGATGCCTGTGCAAAGGCATTACCGGCCATGGTGTTGTAGAAGCCCAGGATAGTGTTGCTCAGGTTCATTTCAAAGTACTGAGCCATCAGCGCAGTATCAATGAAGGGAACGGGGATGGCGTTACCAATGCGGTAGATCAGCAGAACAAACAGAGTGAAGATGATCTTCTTACGCAGTTCTTCGATCTTCCATGCGTTAGCCAGTGTCTGAAACACTTAAACCACCTCGGCCTTTCCGCCTG
>JAFOBK010000217.1 GCA_017381835.1 Oscillospiraceae bacterium
ATATTTACTTCGGTATAATCATCAAAAACTTGATGAAGAAAGATGATCAGTAAATACCGGAATCTTCTGTTTTCTGTAGTAGCTATTTGCATTGCCTCTCTGGGAACAAAGGTTCAGTGAGCAACTGGAGCATATAGCCTACCATGACATCATCAGGGATTTGATAATTATTCCGATGCCAGACTTCCAATAAAGCCATAGTTCCGTAGGCAGCAAATAGATTGCGCACCATGATTGGCGTGGGCATAAGATCTTGGCTAGCCTTTTCTGGGACCGGAGACATGTGGTGCATCGCGTGGTGAACCATGGCAGAGTGAATACTACGATCCTGGAATAGCCTTATCAGGTCCGACTTGCTTTTCCAAAAGCGAAGCCAAGCAATCAGATATTCTTGCGGCGAGGTGTCGATAGATATGCCCATTCTGGAAATATATTCAGTTTCCTCCTGGATGGTCTTTTCTAATATAAAATCAACTATATCGTCAATCCCGTCAAAGTATCGATAAAAACCCTTTCGGGGAATATCTGAGGCATGACTGATATCTGTAATCGTGATTTGCTTCAACGGAGTTGTTTTGGTTAACTTCAGAAACTGTTCTGCAATATGCTTTTGCCGCAAGGCAGACCGTTTGTTTTTGCAGTGCTTATACATAGAAGTCCTTTCAATACTGTCGCATTTTACTCATATTTGGGTCTGTTTTAGAATGTTGAGAAAATATATAATGTTATTAGAAAACTGTCACATGTGGTTCACTTTATTATATCGAGAGGTAGCTACATTTGTCAATAAACAGTGTGATAATCAGGCATAGCCTGAAAAATAAGGGAGGATAACCAATTATGGCAAAACAACCGCAACTAGACAAAAATGGATTTCGAAAATTTGGCATGCTAGATAAGATTTCTTATGCAGCCGGCGACTTTGGCTGCAATATGAGCTTTGCTTTGGCAGGCACCTATTTTACGCTGTTCTGGACTCAATATATGAAAATTGATTCGTTGGTGTTTGCTGCTCTGCTTATTGTCTTGAAGGTTTGGGATGCCATCAACGATCCTTTGATCGGAAGTTTGATGGATTCGAGCACGAAACAGTATAAGCTGGGCAAATTTAAGCATTTCATCTCCATTGGTTCTGTGGGCTTGATGATTGCTGCTGCGCTTTGTTTTCTGCCGATCCAGGGCGCACCGATGATTGCGAAGTATATCGTTTGCATGCTGGGATATGTTGCTTGGGATGCTTGCTATACAGTCGTCAATGTTCCTTACGGGTCTATGCTGAGTGTGATTTCGTCCAATGCCGGTGACCGCGCACAGCTGGGCGCATGGCGTACGCTTGGCTCCCTGGCGGCCAGCCTTCCCACCGGTATGATTCTGCCGGTTCTGCTGTACGATGAAAACAATGATATTATGGGTGGCCGTCTGTTTGTTGCTGCATTGATCATGGGTGTCATCGGTCTGCTGGCTTTCCGCTTCATGATCAAAACTACGGTCGAACGTGTGCATGTTGCCCCTAGAGGAGAAGAAACGCCTAAGTTTAATTTCTTGGAATCCATCAAAGATTTTATGCACAACCGCGCTGCGCTGGGTGCGACAATCTTCCCTCTTGGTATGTTGCTGGGTACTGCTGGTGCAGCCACCGCTACTCAAGTTATGTTTCAGGCATACTTCAAGAACGCACAGATATCCGGTGCTATGGGTTTGATTACTCTTTTCCCGATGATTCTCTTCATTCCTTTTACCCGCAAAATTACCGAAAAGTGGGGTAAAAAAGAAGGAGCCTCCTTTGGTCTTGTATTCAGCATGCTCGCTTGTACACTGATGCTGATCATTCCGATTCCTGCCAACGGAACTGGCATCGCTATCTACATGCTGTTGCAATTGATGAATGGTCTGGGTCAGGGTATAGCTATGTGTGTTGGCAATGCCATGATGGCAGATGCTATTGATTACCACGAGTGGAAAACCGGCAAGCGTGAAGAGGGCATGACCTATGCGCTGCATTCTTTCTTCCGGAAGCTCGTTCAGGGCATCGGACCCTCCATTTGCCTGGTTCTGATGGTCATGCTGGGCTACGACGAAGCGCTCGGTGCTGCGCAGCCTGATGCCGTTGCAGCCAACATGCGCTATCTGGTGGCAGGCATCTATTTTGTCGGTTCCATCATTATGTTTGTTGGTACCAAGTTCATCTATAATCTGGACAAGAAGACCCTGGAGCAGATGCAGAAGGAACTGGGCCGCGGTTAATAAACGGAGGATCTGAATATGGTTGATTTACGCGCAAAACCCTATTGTCTTACGGATACTGATATTGCATGGGTGGAGCAGACCATTGCAGCGATGACAGATGAAGAAAAGGTTGGCCAGTTGTTCTTTGACCATAGCGGTAAGGCCAGTGATGAACAATTGCGTGAAATGGTACGAAAGTACCATCTGGGCGGCTATCGATACAACTCTATTCCTTCTGCCCAGGTGCAGCATCAGGTTCGAGTTTTGCAGGAAAATTCCCGAATCCCTATGTTTGTTGCCTGTAACACCGAAACGGGCGGTAACGGATCCGGCGCAGACGGAACCTATATCGGAAGTGGAATTAAGATTGGTGCCACCCGCAAAACAGAGTATGCATATATGCTTGGTCGTATGGCAAATGAAGAAGCGGCGGCCATGGGCAACAATATGACGTTTGCTCCCGTATGCGACATTTTCTATAACTGGCAGAACACAGAGGTTGTTTCCCGATGCTTTGGCAATGATCCCCAGCGGGTCGCAGAAATGAGCAAGGCATACATGGACGGTGTCCATGCTCTGGATGGTTATGCCAGCGTCGCCAAGCATTTCCCCGGCAACGGACAGGATTTCCGGGATGCCCACACCTCCAGTAACATCAATGAGTTTACCTGCGATCAGTGGATGGATACTTACGGAATGGTCTACAAAACGTTGATCGACGGTGGCATCGACGGTATTATGGCCGGTCACATTATGATGCCCAAGTATATGCGGGAGATAAAACCCGGCATTTCCGATGATGAGATGCTTCCTGCTACCTTATGCCCGGAGATTATGACGGGCCTGCTCCGGGACGAGTTAGGTTTTAACGGTATGGTCGTTACCGATGCATCTCATATGGTGGGCATGACCAACCGATTGTCCCACGAGGAAACGGTTGTTGCTTCCATCAACGCTGGTTGCGATATGTACCTGTTTTTCAACGAACCGGATGAAGACTTTGGAATTATGCTCGATGCTTACCGTTCCGGCAAAATCAGCGAATCCCGTATGAATGAAGCATTGACCCGAATTCTTGGTTTAAAAGCAAAGATGGGCCTCCACAAAAAAATCCCTGCGCAGATTGTTCCCGCCCCTGAAGTGCTGCAGGAGTATCTCGGAAAGCAGGAATACAAGAACGCTGCCGCAGCCATTGCTGCCGATGCCATCACACTAGTCAAGTATAAGGATGCGGATGTTCTGCCTATGACTCCTGAGAAATACAAGAGAATTATGATCGTGTATGTCAAAGGTGCAGAAAGCCCGATGACGCAGCTGATGAAAGTTGCCATGGGTATGGCCGCTATGCAGACACCTGCCGATATTCTTTGTGCAAAGCTGCGGGAAAAGGGTTTTGATGCGTTCATTTACGAAAGTCCGTTGGATAAGATTCAGAAAGCTGCCCGAGAAGGAAAGAAGCTGGATTTTATCGATGCGTACCACGCAGGAAAGGCATCCATTCAGGAATTCAAAGAACAGCAGGATCTTGTGATTTCTCTGTTCGATGTCATGTCCGGCCGCCCGGTATTCGGCATGAGTAAGGGTGGCGGTGAAATTCCTTGGTATGTTCATGACGTTCCTACCATCGCCATCAGTGTCAACACGCCTACCATGTTGCCGGATATTCCGACAGTCCGTACCTACATCAATGCCTATGATGCTCGTCCGTACACTATGGATGCGCTGATTAATAACCTGATGTCTGGGCCCGATGCATTTAGGGGTCAGGATCCCATCGATAGCTTCTGCGGCTTGTGGGATACCCGAATCTGACAAATCCCAAATCAAGGACGAAGCAGGAGGTCTGAAAGCCTCCTGCTTTTCATATTACGCACAGTTCCTATCTGCTAACGCACACGACAACTTAAACGATCGCTATGCAAATATAAAACAGCCGCGCCACAGCCTGTGGCACATGAGCAAAAGCTGCCTTCTGTTACCGCCAGACAGCACCAGCCGATACCGACGGGCAACAACTAACAAAACGAAAGAAACAAATAAATCCCTCCTGCGGTGCTGGTCAAGGCAGCCGGGGGATAACTATTTTGGAGGGATTTTGCGTGGTGCTCCTCTATTGGCTCACACAGAGAAAAGTAGTCCGCCAGAAATCATTTCCCTTCTTCCTGAGAGACTGCTTATGTATTTATTATGTACTTTTTTGATATCTTCAACTTCTGGATATTCTTATTAAGACAGCATGCGCAAGTCCAATGCAGTTGACAACAAGTCTACCAAACTGCGGAATAAGTAATATACCAAATCCAACTGCAAGTATTTTTATCAAATACTCCCTGCCCCCCAAACTAGTAGCAAAGCCTATGGTTGCCAGCGCAAAAATCGTTCCAGCGATGAGTCTGCACAGTATCCCAGAATATTGGACGATATACATCCCACACCATTCCAGAATCTGTAGGACAATCAATACCGGAAGTACTGCCAATCGAATCAGCCATCTGATCATTATGATTCACCTTCCAATACATCCAGCATCATCCTGGCACCCAGGCGGAAGCTGTTCTGAAATAGCAGACACTCTGCCATAACCTGATACTCCCTAACGCAGTCTGCGTATTTAGTGAACAATTCTTTCTGGGCATCTGTCATAGTAGCCAGCAATTTATCTTCATTCCGACTGATGAGTTGGAGCAATTCCTTGTATTCCTTGCTGGGCGAAGTGTCGTATTCCGCAGGTTCGATGTTTCCGTACCAAAATTCTTCCAAGATGTTCACATTGATTCCTCCTTTGCTACAATCATTGTATCGGAAGAAAACCTAATAGTCGAATGTACGGCAAAAAAGAAACAGGCCCGGTTTGCCTGAATGGCAAACCGGGCCACAAATTGTCCACTCATGCAATCAGCATGGCTGTATAGCAGATTTTCGCATGTCGGTTATAGTCAGAGGACAAAATCTCACCGAGTGTCCTCCACAGAAAGTTTCCGCGCGCATCAATACTTCTTCATAATGTGTGCCACCAGCCGGAGGTTTCGTTCGATCAGGATATTTCTTGCTTCCAGATTTCCTTCCCTGGCCTGCTGCAGATACTCCCGCTCCTCTTTTTCCGACAGCGGTCTGGGAAAGGATCCGGTATTGAGCTGCAGGGAATACAGCAACGTCCCCAGCATCAGCCATGTGGTTGTCAGCATGACAATCACCTCCGCTGTTACTGTATTCGCCATTGCCCGTCCTTTTTCCTTAGCCACCCATAACAAAAAAACCGGCATCTTTTACAAGATACCGGTTGTTCATTTTATCAGCAGGAAGCCGCTTATCCCTGATGACAGAAAATATGGCCGCCGATTTGTCCCCATACATACTCGTTGGTCTTGTAGGTAGCGAAATGCACCACATCTTCCGGAAGAATATAGGGGCCGTAAATGGCATGTTCCACTGCATCATACTGGGCCTGTTCCGGCTTGGCCTCCTCCAGGAAGGCTGCGGAACGGAACTGATTATCCGCAAAAATGATGCCTTTCAGCGTGTCCGGGAAACGTTCGGATGCCAGTCTGTTGATAATGACTTCTGCCACAGCCTGCTGACCTTCCGCAGGTTCACCCCGGGCCTCCACCCACACAACGCTGGCCAGCAGCTGCTTTTCCGCATAGGTGAGCTGAATATTGGGATATCTGGGATCTCCCATCAGATTCTCCTCATAATACAGGAAGGGTTCCTCCGGCATGGCACTCTTGTCAAAGGCCCATGCACCGCTGAAGCCGGCACAGACATCCCCTTTGGTAAAGCCTTCCTGAAGAGCGCGCTTTATATTCCACTTGGAATAGTTGGGTTCGTAAGG
>JAFOBK010000218.1 GCA_017381835.1 Oscillospiraceae bacterium
CATCTGAAGCTGGTTATTACCGGCGCCCAGTGGCTTCGCAAAGACATGGAGACCACCTATATCAATCTGATTACTGGTGAACATGGTGAGCTTCCGGAAGGTGCGGAGTTTGATTCTGCCAGAAAGGTCGGTAATGAATGGGTCGTAAAATTCCGGGCTAAGTTCATAGAAGACAATGCAATGTATCAGCTGTTCGGAAACAAGTTCTATGATGCTGACGGAAATGAGTATGAGATCAACCAGTGGAGCAGCACTTACGGTGATTTCGACGAGGACGGAAATGCTACTTTCTTCTACGATGAATTCCCGCTGAAGAAGTTCACCGGCGACGAAGTCTGGCTTACACCTCATTATTCTCATAACTGGGTTGCGGAAGACCTGATCGTCATTACGATCCAATAACCTTGTTTGATATTGGAGTGGGAATTTTCCGTGAAAATGCCGGGAAAAAATTTGCACAAAATAGGGAATGACAAGTGCATGAGAACATGATACACTTATAGCATCCGATAGTGGGTCCGGGTTCGGGCCCACTATTTTTATATCCTGAAAGGAGCATTACAATGAAATACTGTACGAATTGCGGTGCTGCGTTGGAAGATAGCACCGCTTCTTTTTGCGCTGAATGCGGAAAACCATTATCTTCTGAATCAGAAGATTCGGTGAAGAATCCGGTAGAGAACAAAAAAGCAAAGCACAAGGAGACGAAAAAGAAGAAGCCCAAGAAAGAAAAGATCAGAAAGCAAAAGAAGACCAAGAAGAAGGATGAGGTTCTGGAAGAGATCGTAGGGGAGCCGGTGGATGATGGCTATGATGGATACTATGATGATGTTATTCCGCCGGATACCGACCGAGTCAAGGAAGGGCTGGACAAAGAACTCATCAAGAAGATCGTGGCTCTTTCCATAGGCGTTATTTTCATCATTTCCATGTGTGTTGTAATGCTTTATGTTCTTTAAGCATTGCACTTTTTGATTCTCATCGGTGTAATAGGGTAAATGAAGAAAACGAGGTGTTATTCAATGAAGTATATTTCTCTTGGTGCTGTCATGGAACCTTCAACGGAACATATTGTAAAAGTCTCGCACTGTGGTATCGACTATACGCTGACGCAGGAACTGGCATCCCTGTGGCTGGATGGCCGGTTCGGGTTTGCTGAGGCTGAAAGTCCCATCGAGATGAGAGCGCTTAATCAGCTTTACAGAATGGGTCTGGTTGTGACTGCGGATGAATCTGACGCAGGGGAATACCGGGCATTGACCCATTGTAGAGCGGTACCAGTAAAGCGGAAAAATCCTTATGCCGGTCTCGCAGGCGATGAAAAGACAATCATGATCTGGCTTCGTGAGGCTGGCCTTCTGCTGACAATGGCAGAACTGGTATTTCTGATGGACAGACAAGTGCAGCCGGAACTTTCTCTGCTGGGACAGGAAAACAAACAGGCGTTGGTAGAGCGGATTTATACCAGCGAGACTATTTTCGATAATGTCCTGGAGAATCAGATGGAGCACGTGGGCAGCCGGGACCGGATCGTAAGAGCTGTTCTCTCTCTGCTGAAGAAAAAGCATATTGTACTCTTATGATCCGGAGGCCTGTATGAAAGACAAGTTCAGACAGTTTCCAAAGGTCCTGCAGAAGCAGATCCTCATCCGTCTCACAGCAGGCATTGTATCACTGCTGATGCTGGTCATCATTTTACTGTACCGGGGTGGCCTTGAATTGATGTTCCCGTGTATCGGGTTTTCTGCCGTATTCTTTATCAGTGCGCTACAGCTATATGCCCGCTGCGATGAAAAGAACTATGTGGTGATCAGAGGCACTTGTACGGAGATTGAGAAGACCGGACTTCGACGTAAGGTGAAAGACATCTATGTAAAAGAAGATCAGTTCACAGTTCGAATCGTCCGGCCCACCATGAAGCTTAGATCCCTTAATGTAGGGGACCGCATCACAATCTATCTGGCTGATAACGCACCGGTCTATGAAATGGACGGCTGCAAAGTGATCTGCAATACCCTTGCAGTGGAAAAGGAGTACGGATCATGATTGTATCCGAGATTTATCAGCAGTTAGATGAAATTCGGGTCATGGTGGATCAGAATGCCAATGCTGACGGTACGATTGATATCGATGAAACCATGGCTGGAATCGTGTTGGAATATGCAGTAGTTCAGATGAAAAAAGCCATTGAAAATGGAAAGTCCGCAAATCCGAGGAGTATTGATTGACGAAACCGGATTCCTATGATATAATACATATATCAGTTATCCGAGTTTTGCGCAGGCAGAACAACCGTCTATCCGATTTATTGAGAGTGTCATTTGCATTGCTATGCGAATGGCACTTTTTTTATTTCCCGGTTTCCGCCTGCGCTTTGCAGGTTGAAATATATATTATTACTGTTGCAGGCAGTTCCTGCAGAAAGGAGTCAATTATGTTCAAAGTTATCGCATCCGAGGTCGTCGTATCCAAGGGGTTTGACAACAAGCCTGCCATCAAGTTCTCCGAGAAAGGGGACTTCGTTCGTTTCCGTATCGGTACGAAGGTCTATGATTCCCGTGCCGACAAGAATCACAGATGGATCAATGTGGGCGTGAAGGCCTTTGGACCTCTCTGCGAACGCATCCGCAAGATGCAGCTCAAGGAAGGTTCCTTTGTTACCCTGATCGGCCGCTACGACGAGGACATCTGGGAAGATGAGAAAACCAAGGAGAAGCGCAGTATGCCCGTGATCATCCTGGAAGACATTGAGTATTGCTTCAGCGGTGGCAGCAAGAACTCCGGAGATGGGAAGAATGCAACCTCTTCCGCTCCCGAGCCTGCCAATAACTATGCTGCACCCCCTGCAAGCGATGCCATGAACGGTGGTTTTACCGGTTTCCAGAGCTATGGCGGCGGCAACTCCTTCTTCTAAGATAAGGAGGTAGAAGGCAATTGAATAAGAGCGCATAAAACGCCCAGGAGTATCCGATGAGATCTTCTGGGCGTTTTTTTGCGCCGACACAGAGGAGAAAGCTATATGAAAGATAAAGAATACAAGCGCCATATGGCCTATGAAGCTCTGGTACTGCTGGGACTTCTGGCCTTATTAACCTACATTACCCGGCTTTGGCCGATCCTGCTTCTGATCATCTTAGGCATCTTCATTGCGACGCTGCGGCTGCTGTTCCTCTCCAGTAAGAAAGTGGAACCGCTGGAACCGGTTCTGGCTTTGCCCGAACCTTCTTCTCCGCCTGAACCTAAAGAACAGGATTTTCAGTCTATGGCCATGGTGCTGATCCAGAGAAGGATATCTCAAATTTTGGAATCCAAATACCCCAATGTCAGATGGGTCTGGGAGAGTCCCAGGGCCAGAGAAGACATCATGGCAGGCAATAAGGTATATGTCATCCTGAACCGCGCCGGTGGATACCGCAGAGGCCAGGTGATGATCCGTAACCTGCAGGTATTTGATGTGATCTTCGAAAATCCTGAGCAGAGACCGGATCCGGTTCCTCAGCCGCCTGTTCCTCCGGCACCAGCACCAGATCCCAAAGATGCAGAAGAGGAAGATGAGATTCCGGAGGACTACGGCTTAATCGCCTTCCAATGGGTTGAAGCAAACATTGTCAGCCTGAACGAGAAGTGCAACGAGGCCATCGGCCAAGGTGAGGACCATTACCTGATTCCTGCAGATGAGCTTCCGGTGGCTGACAGCTGGCTGGATATTTGCAAGGAACTGGAACACAATGATCTGCCCGGCGCATTTTGCTGTGATGGCGGTATCAAAATTGAATTTGAGCAGTAACACTGCAGAAAGGGAATAAACATGAGTGCAACATCTATCAATAACCTCTTGAACTTCTCAAGAGCG
>JAFOBK010000219.1 GCA_017381835.1 Oscillospiraceae bacterium
CCTCGTTGGGAGTCTTGGTGCATCCGTACAGTTCCAGAATCCGGTACACGACACCATCGTAGTCCACGGCCCACCATCCACAGCTGAATGGTTTGTTATAGCCCCAGTCGAAGGATCTGTAGATCTTCCAGCTGTCCGGGACATCAAAGGGATCAATCACATGGGTCCATTGCCGGTCAGTGTAATGATCCGGTCTATCATAGAAATCTTCGAAGAACTGCCCTTCGTAGATGTCCCAGGAACCGTTCAGCCACGCCTCACGGATCTTGGGTGGCAGCTTCTCAAGAGATCTCATATACTCCGGCTGCATCTTCATCAGTGCGATGTTGTCAGTTACCAGAGCCTGGATGAAGGAATAGTCTTCCGGATGCTCGTCCTCGGTGTATCGTCTGTCGATAAAAATCCGGCGAAAGAAACCGTGGCTCGGTCCGCCAGGGTTCAGTGTGAAATAGGTACGCTTGGGGAAGTTGTTGGCACCACGGACACAGGCATCAATGGTGGTCAGCCATGTTTCCAGGAACTGTCCTGCCTCATCTGCAAACCACACATCGTACTCAGCACCCTGGTACTGGCCCAAGTCTCCGTCATTGGCGCAGTATCCAAACCAGATCGTGGAGCCGTTGGGGAACTTAAAGCACTTATCGCTTTTGTCGTAGGTAGCAATGCCATGCAGCATAGCCAGCAGTGGAACGATGTGGTTGTTCAGCAGTTCCCGGTATGTCTTACGGGTGATCAGCACCTTGATACCGGCAAAGAACAGGCACAGAAGGATTGCTTTCACTCTTACGAACCAGGACTTTCCGCCCCCACGTGCGCCGCCGTAGCCCACATACCGATGGGTGTCTTCCAGTGCCTGCTTCTGCTTTTCGTTTGGTTCCGGGATAGACAGGGTGATCTCACTTGGCATAGCGGCTCAGATCCCCTTCCAGTGTCACAGTGATAGCCTTGGTCTTGTCATCGTCCTGGACTTCCTTCTTCAGTTTGGCGATCCGTGCCTGCTGTTCCTCGATGTCCTCTGCTGTCCGGATCATGTGGATCTCCTTGATGTTCTTCAGAGCATCGGAGTAGTTCTTGGCTGCGGTGGCTGGCAGTTCACGGTATGCGCTGATACCGTTTATTGTCCTCTCCAGAAGAAGATCAGCAGCTTCCATCAGTGCAACTGCTCGGTCAGCTGTAGCATTACTGATAGCATCCAGTGATTTTGCTATCGTTTTGCTCTGAAATTGCTCTCTTTGCTCTACCCATTGCTCTTCGCTTGCTTTGGCAAACAAACTGCTTTCGGGCACACCATATTTCTTTGCTAACTTCCGATAACTGACCTTCTTGGATGCACTGATGTATTCTGTTTTGATCTTCGCCCAATCAGCAGCCATGCTCACCACCCCTCGTCGTGTGTAATCTATGCGACCATCGTAAAACAAAATTTCTCTCTCCTGTAATCCCCCATCCCCCCACTAAATTTTCAAAAATGGCATAAAAAAAGAGGAGGCCGAAGCCTCCCCTAATTTTGCTGCGTTATTCCTCGTAAATGATTTCCAGACCATAGGCCACAGCCGCATCATGCTCGATCTTGCAGCCGCGGGCATTCTCCCATCCCTTGCAGAAGTAAGCTGCATGACACAGGCTCATGTTCTCCAAGGACTTCGCCAGGAAGCACAGGGGGATCTGCACCACACCGCGTTTCTCCATGGCCTCCTTGCTGTACCACTCATCGGTGAACAGGGTGTTTACCACCTCATAGCCCTTGTCCCGAAGCACGGCAATTGCCTTCTCTCTGGTGGTGATAATCTCCTCATCGGTCTTACCGGCCATAGGCTGAGACAGCATAGCCTTTCCTGCAAACTGCGTGTAATTCATTTTGTTTTCCTCCGTAAACAATTTATTTCATCCCAGTAATCCTTCAGAAGTGGGAACAGGATCTGCCACCTCTGCCAGTCGATCACTGATTTGATTCTCCTTGCGATATCGTGCTTGGTGTATGTCAGACTCCTGTCTGACTTGGAGTCTGTGAAAAGATCTAAGGCGATCTGCTGTCTGGTTTTCAGAAACCTGTCCAGCAGGCCGTCCACATCCTCCACTCCGGCATCGTCAGCAGCGATCACCAGAGCGATCCTGTCGATCTCGTTGTGCTTCCGGGTGAACTTGTCCTCCAGATCCAGAAGGTACTTGTTACGCTTGGCCATCAGAGATCCTCCAGGCCTTTGCAGATGAACACTGCTTTATGGTAATCCAGACCTTCCAGAAGCTGCGCCAGTTTTGCCAGCATCTTCTCCTTCATGTGCCTCTCCCCGTTGTGGAAGCACAGTTCCATGATGTTGGGGTCAGCCATCTCCGGCCCCGGAATCTCCGGGGTGAAGGTTACGCCGTTGGCAAGAAGGTGGTCTGCAAGACGTTCGTTTGATGTAGCATACACACAAACCACATCTGAATAATCCCGTCCTTCGTCCTGCACTTGACCAATCAGTTCAATCAGTTTTTCTCTGACATCCATTTAGCCCCTCCAAATCCTGTTCCACGATCTTATTGCCCTTCTCTTGCCCACTTTGGTTTCTCCGCAGTAATGGCACATCCTACACTCGATATAGTATTTTCCGAAGAAACGATTCCACCAACGAACACGGGACAACGGATGGATGACTACAGTCCACAGTCGGTCAGAACCGCAAAACGGACACGGTTTCAATTCAGTTGCCATCATCAATCCTCCGCAGAAGTTTTCTTCTGATTCTTCTCTTTCCATCCAAGATACAGTGATTTCTGCTGTACTCTGTAGATCCAGCGCAGCAGCAGATGAGTACATCCACAACTGCACAGAAGTACAAGGAACATAAGCAGAATTGTGAGCCGTACTCCTACCAGCACAAGGCAGGCACTTGCGATAAAGAAGAACCCAAAATAGCTGGAAATCAGCAGGAGACCAATCAGCACATTATCCATCGCATCTAAAAACCGTTTATTCATGCACCCTCCCACAGATACACCCTGCAGTACAGGCACTCCTCCTGCCCTGCCATGATCTCAGCCCCGCAACAGGGGCAGTGCTTAGCATTCAGCATTAAACACAATCCCCTCCCTCACAAGATCCGGATGCTCATACCGGAACACCATCGGTCCTTCCTGCACAACAGGCTTCACCGGCGGCATGTAGATATTCTTGTTCCAGTTCTTTGCGAACCATTTCTGCCATCCTTTGCATCCGACACCGTTGTCACAGATTTTTTTATCGCAATCCTTGCAATATTCACTTCCGTTTTTCATTTCAATGGTCAAACGCAATCTGGAATTTTCAGATCCTCTGTCCAGCCAGTAGGA
>JAFOBK010000220.1 GCA_017381835.1 Oscillospiraceae bacterium
ATTGCCCCGCAGCACATTGGCGCCCATGGCACCGGCTACCAGCAGCGCGGCGGAAGAGCCCAGGCCGCGGCAGATGGGAATATTGGAATCGATGTGGATCTTTACACCTCTGACTTCCTCGCTCAAAGAGGCCAGCACGGCGCAGTAGGACTCATAGGCCAGGTTATCGGGGCCGGTGAACTCCTCGGCACAGCCGGTGATCTCCAGGCCTTCCTCAGTCTCCTCAAAGGTCACATCCGTATGCAGTTTCAGGGCGCAGCCGAAGGCATCAAAGCCGGGTCCCAGGTTGGCAGAGGTGGCAGGCACCCGAATGGTTACTTTTTTCATTTCTTATAACCCCATTACAAAATCGAGCATTGCGGTCTTTTCAATGACACCGGTGTGCAGCTCCTTCTTCTGCTGCAGGCCGGAAAGATTTGCAGGAATCTTCACACCGGACACTTCCTCCAGCCGCTCCATCTGCTTAAATTCATCCATCTGAGGCACATCCTCCAGAGAGGACAGCACCGCGGCGGGGAACTTATAGGGAGAGGCGGTGGAGAGCACCACCATGGGTGCGTTGTCGCCGGTCTCAGCTACATAATCTTCTGCCACAGCCCAGCCGGTAGCGGTGTGGGTATCGCAGAGATAGCCCTGCTCCTTGAAGACTCTGGCAATGGTCTCCTTGGCCTTCTCGTCGCCGCAGAAGCCTGCCCAGAACTCTTCATCCATCTGTGCCTTCATATCTGCAGGCACGGTGTAGAAACCCTCGGTGTTCAGCTGCTTCATGAGCTTTGCCACCAGCTCGGTATCCCGGGATACAAAGTACAGCAGGCGCTCCAAATTGGAGGACACCAGAATATCCATAGAGGGGGATGCGGTCTTATGCAGAGGACGGCGGCGGTCATAGGTGCCGGTCTGCAGGAAATCGGTGAGCACATTGTTGGCATTGGAAGCGCAGACCAGCTTGCCCACGGGCAAGCCCAGCTGCTTTGCCAGCCAGCCGGCCAGGATATCGCCAAAGTTGCCGGTGGGAACGCAGAAGTTCACCTTGTCACCCATCTTGATCTGACCACGAGCCAGCAGATCGGCGTAAGCCTTGAAATAATAAGTGATCTGAGGTGCCAGGCGGCCGATATTGATGGAGTTGGCGGTGGACAGACGGCAGCGGTTGCCGCCGGGCAGCTTGCCCTCCACAGCAGAGGCGAAGATATTCTTCACGCCGGTCTGGGCATCGTCAAAGTTGCCGTAAACAGCGCAGACCGCCACATTCTTGCCCTCCTGGGTGACCATCTGGGCACGCTGGACAGCGGACACACCGCCGTCGGGGTAGAACACGCAGATCTTCACACCCTCAACATCGGCAAAACCTGCCAGGGCAGCCTTGCCGGTATCGCCGGAAGTTGCGGTGAGGATCAGGATATCCTCTTCCATGCCCTTTTCTCTCTTGGCTGCGGTCAGCAGCTGGGGCAGCATGCACAGCGCCACATCCTTAAATGCGGAGGTGGGGCCACGGAACAGCTCCAGCACGGTAAACTTACCGGTGTCCACGGTAGGGGTCAGGTCGCCGGTCTGGAACTTGCCGGTGTAAGCACGGCTGACCAGCTCTTCCATATTGGGAATATCGGGAAGCATCGCGCCAATGATCATGGCAGCCATGCCCATGGTATCTTTTTTCAGGCATTCGGCAGCGTCAAACGCAGGGAACGCTTTCGGTACATACAGGCCGCCATCGGGGGCAAGGCCGGAAAGAACTGCCTGGGCGCTGTCCACGGTCTCGGCAGCGCAGCGGGTAGAATGGTAAAGCATAGGAAAACCTCCTGAATAAATCTCTCTTTTCGCATCGCAATTTGCACAAAAAATTTGGTCATATCGGAAATTGCATGTTGCTAATTTCATTCTTGCAATTGCAGCAGGTATATGATATACTCTTTTCTATCAAATTGCAAGTGTTTTCCGCTCGAGCACAAATGTCTTTAGAAACCACTTGCTGTGAGGAGGAAAAGAGAGATGAAAATTGGTCTGCTTGGTTTCGGCGTTGTAGGCCGCGGCGTCTATGACCTGGTCGCCGACCGTGAAGATATTCAGGTAGCAAAGGTGCTGTGCCTGGAAGACATTACCCTGCCCGACGCAGAGGTAACAAAGGACTTTCAGTCCATTTTAAATGATGAGACCATCGACACTGTGGTGGAAGCCATGGGCGGTCTGCATCCTGCTTATGATTTTGTCCGTGCTGCTATGGAGGCCGGTAAGAATATCGTCACTTCCAACAAGGCGCTGGTTGCCACTTTCTATGATGAGCTGATCCCCCTGGCTATGGAAAAGGGTCTTCTCTTCCGCTGCACCGCAGCTGTTGGCGGCGGTATCGGCTGGCTCAGCGAACTGGAGCGTGCCCGCCGCAGCCAGACCATTCAGAAGGTTGGCGGCATCATGAACGGCACCTGCAACTATATTCTTGACTCCATGACCCGCTTAGGGCTAGACTATGATGTGGCTCTGAAGCAGGCTCAGCAGCTGGGTTATGCAGAAGCCAATCCCTACACCGATGTTGCCGGTATCGACACCTGGCACAAGGTGATCCTGTCTTCCAATATCGCCTTCGGTGTAAGCCTGGTGAACGAGACCGTTCCCGTCACCGGTATTTCGGGCATCAAGGCTGCTGACATCGCCGCTTTTACTGACCATGGCTATGTCTGCAAGCTGATCGGTGCCGGCAAGTGCGAAGAGGGTAAGATCTCCGCTTATGTGCAGCCCACCCTGGTAAAGCTGGGCGAGCCCGAGTCCGCTGTTCCCGCCAACTACAACCTGATCACCTTCGTGGGTGCCGCTTCCGGCCGCATGAGTCTGTACGGTCAGGGCGCAGGCCGCTACCCCACTGCATATAATGTAGTGCAGGACTGCACCGATGAGCTGCTGGGCAACGGCTTCTACAGCGTTTACGGCGGCAAGGTAGCTGCGGAAAATGACGATGAGCTGCGCTACTACGTCCGTGGCGTCAAGGATGCCTGGATTGAGGAGATCGCAGAAGAAAACTGGGGCGATGCAGTCGTGACCAAGGCTGTAACCGTGGAAGCTATGCACCAGTGGCTTGCCAACAACCCCGAAGCTTTTATCGCAGCATTCCAGTAATTTATATTTGAGAGGATAAGGAAATTATGCTGAAAGTGACCAAATTCGGCGGTTCTTCCATGGCCGATGCCGGCCAGTACCGCAAAGTCAAAGAGATCGTGGAAGCCGACAAGGAGCGCAAGGTTGTTGTCGTCTCCGCAGCCGGCAAGCGCTTTTCCAAGGACCACAAAATCACCGACCTTTTGTATCTGTGCCACGCTCACACCCAGTACGGTGTGGAGTGCGACCAGGTCTTCGAGATGATCACCTCCCGCTACATTGAGATTCGTGACGAACTGAAGCTGAATGTAGACCTGGAGACTGAATTCACTTCCCTGAAGGCCCGCCTGGACGCAAGAGCTGTCTCTTCCGATGAGCTGGCTTCCCGTGGCGAGTATTTCTCCGCAAAGCTGATGGCTGCATTCCTGGGCTTCCAGTTTGTGGACGCTTCCGACTGGATCAAGTTCAACATCGACGGTTCTGTCAACAAGAAGGCCTCCTACTCTGCGCTGCGCTCCATGATGAAGGGCAAGGGCATCGTAATCCCCGGCTTCTACGGCACCATGCCCGACGGCACCATCCGCACCTTCTCCAGAGGCGGCAGTGACATCACCGGCGCTCTGGCAGCCGCTGCTTTGGATGCAGATGTCTACGAAAACTGGACTGACGTTTCCGGTATTCTCATGGCAGACCCCAGAATCGTTGACGATCCTCTGCCCATCCCCGAGGTTACTTACGACGAGCTCCGTGAGCTGAGCTACTCCGGTGCAAATGTTCTGCACGAAGGTTCTATTTTCCCCGTCCGTGAGAAGAACATCCCCCTGAACATCCGTAATACCAACGATCCCGACCACCCCGGTACCATGATCAAGGAGCGCTTCGACACCGATTCCGATCCTGAGCGCTTCATCACCGGTATTACCGGCAAGAAGGACTTCTCCATCATCTCCATGTCCAAGCGCGGCATGGGCAGCGCAGTCGGTGTTCTGCGTAAGATGCTCTCCGTTCTGGAGCGTTACAACATTTCTGTTGACTATGTTCCCAACGGTATCGACAATGTTTCCGTTGTGGTTCCTTCCGAGTCCCTGGGCAACAATGTCTACACCATCCTCAGCGAGATCCAGGCTGACTGCGAGCCCGATACCCTGGAAGTCCATGACAAGATCGCTGTCATCGCAGCTGTCGGCCGCCGGATGGCATACCGCCCCGGTATCTCCGGTAAGCTGTTCGCCGCTCTCGGTAAGGCAGACATCAACATCCGTATGATCAACCAGGGCCCCGACGAACTGAACATCATCTTCGGTGTTGACAACAACGATTTCGCAAACGCTATCCGCGTTCTGTACAACTCTTTTGTAAAGTAAAAATTCCCTGTCATTCCGAGCCAGTGACCGATGTCTCTGGCGTGGGAATCCCCTGGATCCTCGGGGAGATTGCCACACCAGTGTGCGCACTGGTTCGCAATGACACCAAGTAATCCATCCCACAGGCTGACCCCCTGTGTAATCCATCCAATCTGGAGGTAAGAAAAATGAAAATGTACACCGTAGCAGTTTTGGGCGCCACCGGCGCAGTTGGTCAGGAAATGATCAACCTTCTGGAAGAGCGCAATTTCCCCGTTGGCAAGCTGGTTCCCCTGGCTTCCGCACGCAGCGTTGGCAAGACCATCAAGTTCAAGGGCGAAGATGTGAAGATCGAGCTGGCATGCGATGAGGCTTTCGAGGGCATCGACATCGTTCTGGGCGCTGCTGAGAACGACATTGCTGAGAAGTTCGCTCCCGCTATCGTGAAGGCCGGTGCTGTCTTTGTTGACAACTCCTCCGCTTTCCGTCTGAGAGATGACGTTCCCCTGGTTGTCCCCGAAGTCAACCCCGAGGATGTGAAGTGGAACAAGGGCATCATCTCCAACCCCAACTGCTCCACCATTATCACCGTTACCGCTGTGAACGCTCTGAATAAGCTCTCCCCCATCAAGAGCATGGTAGCTTCCACTTACCAGGCTGTTTCCGGCGCAGGTGTTGCCGGTATGGCAGAGCTGAAGGATCAGCTGGAAGCTCTGCAGAAGGGCGAGCCCGCTGAGGTCAAGACCTTCGCTTACCAGATCGCTTACAACCTGATTCCCCAGATTGGCGGCGAGCAGTGCGACGGCTACACCAGCGAGGAAATGAAGCTGCATTTTGAGGGCCGCAAGATCATGCATCTGCCCGAGCTGAATGTCTCCTGCACCTGCGTCCGCGTTCCCGTTATGCGCAGCCACTCCATCTCCGCACAGCTGACCTTCGACCGTCCCGTTTCCGTAGAGGAAGCCCGTGAGATCCTGAAGGATGCTCCCGGTGTCAAGCTGGTTGACGATCTGGGCGCAAAGCAGTATCCCATGCCTCTGGATACCACCGGCCAGGATCTGGTCTTTGTGGGCCGTATCCGTCCCGACCTGACCAATCCCAACGGCCTGTGCCTGTGGTGCTGCGGTGACCAGGTCCGCAAGGGCGCTGCACTGAACTGCATCCAGATTGCAGAGCTGCTGACCGAGAAGTAATTTTTAATCAAAAACACCCCATTCCTACCCGGAATGGGGTGTTTGCTATGTAGCCACATTTTTGTAGGGGCGATCATTGATCGCCCGCACAGAATGCATCATCGCATTCGCCGAAACCTAATGTGGAAACGCAGAATGCTCCGTTTCTTGTCATCCTGAGCGGAGTGAAACGGAGTCGAAGGATCTTCGCATTATTGATACTGCCAAGATCCTTCGATTCGCTGCGCTCACTCAGGATGACAGACTTATAAGATGGTATCATTTTGCCGAAAATATTGAAAAAACGCAGGATCCTACTGCCGGGAGGGTCAAGACCCTCCCCTACGAATTCTAACGCAGTGCATCCTGTAATGGATCATTGTCCATTTTCAATTTTCAACTTTCAACTAAAAAAGGCGTACCCGAAGGCACGCCTTTTATTCTTTCTTAAATACCCAGCAGGAGGGTGGCAAAGAGGAAGTACACCAGCAGGGACAGAGCGTCCACAATGGTGGTGATGAAGGGGCTTGCCATAACGGCAGGATCCAGCTTCAGAACCTTCGCCACCATGGGAAGGATTGCGCCTACGGTCTTTGCCAGCAGCACGGTGACAAACATGGCAAGGCACACCACCGCATCCACCATCAGGCTGATATCGGGATTGCCGAACAGCATCCGGTCCACCAGCAGGATCTTCACAAAGCACACCACCGCCAGAGCAGCGCCGCAGAGCACAGCGGTACGGATTTCCTTCCAGACAACTCTGGGCAGATCCGCAAACTTCACTTCATCCAGGCTCAGAGCACGGATGATGGTAACGCTGGACTGGGAGCCGGAGTTACCGCCGGTACCCATCAGCATGGGGATGAAAGCGGACAGCGCCATCTGGGCAGCCAGGGCATCCTCAAAGCTGTTGATAATCAGGCCGGTGAAGGTGGCCGACAGCATCAAAAACAGCAGCCAGGGAATACGGTTTTTAAACAGTTCCCAAACGGTAGAACGCAGGTAAGTGTCCTCCGAGGGCAACATACCACCCATCAGCTCGATATCCTCGGTAGCTTCTTCTTCCATCACGTCGATCGCGTCATCGACGGTGACGATACCGACCATCCGGTTTTCCGTATCCACAACCGGCAGGGCAATGAAGTCATACTTACTGAAGATACGGGCCACTTCTTCCTGGTCCGTGTGGGTGGTGACGGAAATCAGATCCGTCTCCATCAAATCGGAGATCAGCATCTCGTCATCATCGGCAAGAAGCAGATCCTTAACGGTGACGATACCCAGCAGTTTCCGGTCCTTGGTGACATAGCAGGTGTAGATGGTCTCCTTATCCACACCCTGGCGGCGGATCCGCAGGATCGCCTCTTCCACCGTCATACCCGGCCGCAGGGATACATATTCTGTGGTCATCCAGGCGCCGGCGGAATTTTCCGGGTAGCGCAGGATCTGATTGATGGACTGGCGCATTTCAGGATCGGCCTGGCTCAGGATACGCCGCACCACATTGGCGGGCATCTCCTCAATGATGTCAACGGCATCGTCAACATACAGCTCGTCCAGCACTTCCTTCAGCTCATTATCGGAAAAGCCACGGATCAGAAGCTCTTGATCCTCCGGCTCCATCTCAACGAAGGTCTCTGCCGCCAGTTCCTTGGGAAGCAGGCGGAACATCAGGGGAATCCGCTTATCTTCCAGCTCCATGGAGTTAAAAATACCTGCAATATCCGCAGGGTTCATGGTCACAAGAATGTCACGGAGGGTGGCATACTTTTTATCCTCGACCATAGAAAGGATTGCTTTTTCAAGCAGTTCAAACCGCTCTTTCATCCGGTGTTTCCTCCTTTAAAGTAGTAATAGAAGTACTCGCACCGGGTTCATCGTGTCAGGCGCACACCATGGTCTGACTACTTCGACCCGGTATATTGCCACTACTGCCAGATTCCATGGATGTTCCCTCCTTTTTCGCATAGTATCTTTATTGTATTTTAACTCAGTAAAGCGCTCTTTGTCAAGAATTTCCGTATCCAAGTTTTTGCCTTGACGATAAGTTCAGAACGAACTAAAATATATCCTGTAGGTGCGGATACCCACATCCGCCCGGTAAAATGTGACCTTGTAGCAAATACCACGTCATTGCGAGGAACGAAGTGACGCGGCAATCCGCACACCTTTCACTCTGCCCTGACTCCAAGGGTGCGCAAAAGGAGAACGGATTGCCACACCAGTGTGCGCACTACGACTCGCTAAGAGCCGGCTTTGCCGGTTGCTCGCTTGTACGCGCCTGCGGGCGCAGTGGTTCGCAATGACGCAGAAAGTCGGAAATCCCTGCGTATTCACCGACAAACAATACTGAGCCAACCATTCACCTACCGTTTCTATAAGGATGTGATTGTATGATCCGGTTTGCAACAGAGGCCGATCTTCCGGCTATCCTGGACATTTACGGCCCCTATATTTTGAATACCGCCATCAGCTTTGAATACAGCATTCCCACTTTGGACGCTTTTACTGAGCGTTTCCGGAGCATTACCTGCCAGTTTCCCTGGCTGGTTTATGAAGAAGATGGCCGAATCCTTGGCTATGCCTACGGCAGTCTGCCCTTCGGCAGAGAAGCCTACCGCTGGTGTGCCGCCAGCTCCATCTATCTTGCGCCCCAGGCCCAGGGCAAGGGCATCGGCAAAAAGCTCTATGCCGCTCTGGAAGATTTGCTCACCAAACAGGGCTATCGCAGAACCTATGCCATCATCACCTCCGACAATCCCGGCTCTTTGCGCTTTCATGAAAAGACCGGTTTTAGACTTCTTGGAGAGTTTCCGGACTGCGGCATAAAATTCGGGAAACTTTACAGTGTCGTTTGGATGGAAAAAGTTTTGAATTCCGATGAAATTCCCAAGTTTTTCCCGAAACCCATCGGAGAGATTGTGAATATAGACAGTTTCGCTCTTTAAGTTTCAGCAATTTTGTCCATTTCCTTACGGAGCAAAATATGGTATGTTATGAGTGGCGGGGAATGGACTCTTTTCCCGCGCCCTTCTTTACAAATCTCAAGGAGTTGACTGCATGTATTTTCAGAAAAAACGCTGTATTGCCATGCTTTTGGCCGGCGGTCAGGGCAGCCGACTGAAGGTCTTGACGGAAAAAACCGCCAAGCCTGCGGTTCCCTTCGGCGGCAAATATCGCATCATCGACTTCCCCCTAAGTAACTGTGTAAACTCCGGCATCGACACCGTTGGTATTCTGACCCAGTACCAGCCTTTGGAACTGAATGAATATATCGGCAACGGTCAGCCCTGGGGTCTGAACAAGACCCACAGCTGCGCCCAGGTGCTGCCTCCCTATGAGCGCCACGATAAGAAGAGCGGCTGGTACAAAGGCACCGCAAACGCCATTTATCAGAATATCGACTTCATCGAGCGCTTCCATCCCGACTATGTGGTGATCCTCTCCGGTGACCACATCTATAAGATGGATTATGCGGCAATGGTTGCCTACCACGAGGCCAATGAAGCCTCCTGCACCATCGCTGTTCGTGATGTGCCCCTGGCGGAAGCCAGCCGCTTCGGTATCCTGAACACCAATCCCGATAACTCCATCTACGAATTCGAAGAAAAGCCCAAGTACCCCAAGTCCACCAATGCCTCCATGGGCATTTATGTGTTCAACTGGGAGGTGCTGCGTGCCGCTCTGATCGCCGACGAAGAGGATGAAAAATCCTCCAACGACTTCGGCAAAAACATTATCCCGAACCTGCTGAACGCCGGTCATAAAATGATGGCCTACAACTTCGACGGCTACTGGAAGGATGTAGGTACCATCGACTCCCTGTGGGAGGCCAATATGGAGCTTTTGGGCAAGAACCCGGAATTCAACATCCGCGGTGACGAGCGCAGCAAGATCTACGCCCGTAACAGCGCCCTCCCCTCCTCTTACATCGACGAGCATGCCAAGACTGTCAACGCCTTCATCGCAGAGGGCTGTGAGGTCTACGGCACTGTCCGCCACTGTATTATCTCCACCGGCTGCACCATCGGCGAAGGCGCTTTGGTGGAAGACAGCGTTGTGATGCCCGGTGTGGTCATCGAGCCCGGCGCCATTGTCCGCCATGCTATTCTGGGCGAGAATTCCAGAATCTGCCGCAATGCTGTGGTTGGCGGTGCCTTCGCGCCCGAGGAGAAGAAAGAGATCTCCGTCACCGCCAAGGGCACCGTTGTGCAGGCCAATACCGTGCTTCTGCCCGGTGAAATGCTGTAAGGAGGTAGGGCAATGAATGTAATGGGTATTATCTTTGCCAGCGATGGCAACATCGGCTCTCTTACCGATAAGCGCACCATGGGCAGCCTGCCCTACGGCGGCCGCTACCGTCAGATCGACTTCCACCTGAGCAATATGGCTGCCGCCGGCATCCGCCGTGTGGGCATCATCTCCCGCCACAATTATCAGAGCCTGATGAACCACATCGGTTCCGGCGAAGAATGGGGTCTGGAGCTGGAAGAGGGCGGTCTGGAATTCCTGACTCCCTATGCCATGTCCACCACGGACAGTTACCGCGGCAAGCTGGATAACTTAAACTTTGCCATGGACTTTTTGGAGTACGGCACCGATGACGAGCTGGTTGTCATGGCCGACTCCGCCATCGTCTACAATATCGACCTGACCCGTGTCATCGCCTCCCATATTGCCAGCGGCAAGGATGTGACCGTGGTCACCAAGGAAGGCATTGCCGACGGCAAGAAGAAGCTGGACCTGGCAGTGAAGCTGGATGAAGCCGGCGAAATCGCCGATATGGCGGTGGACTATGTGGCTTCCCCCGATTACCTGGCTTCCATGGACATCTTCGTGCTGTCCCGGAAGTTCCTGCTGGAGAAGGTGCAGGAGTGCATCGCCCGGAACCAGTTCCACATGGACCGGAACCTGGTCATGGGCGGCTGGCAGGACGGCATCGTCAGCGTCAATATTTATCGTTTCCAGGGTCCTGCCCTGTTCAACGAAACTGTGGAAGAATACTTCCGCAATTCCCTGGCACTCATTCAGAAAGACCTGCGTCATGATATTTTCGGTTTCAACCACCCCGTCTACACCAAGGTCCGCGACCGTGTTCCCACCTACTACGGCGAGAACTGCCAGCTGGACAGCTGCCTGGTGGCTGACGGCTGCATGCTGGAAGGCCATGTGAAGAATTCCGTGCTGTTCCGGCAGGTCACCATCAGCGAAGGCGCGAAGGTGGAGAACTGTCTGATCATGAATGACACCGTCATCGGTGAGAACGCAACACTGAAAAACGTAATTTTGGATAAGGATGTGGTGGTCCGTCCCGGCGCAACCCTGGTAGGCACAATGTCCAATCCCATCATTGTAAAAAAAGGAGAAATCGTATGAAAATTGCCATTCTGGCTTCCGAAGGCGCACCTTATGCCAAGTCCGGCGGTCTGGGCGACGTTATGGAAGCACTGCCCGCTTCCCTGGCCCGTATCCCCGGCAACGAAGTTGTTCTGATTCTGCCCTACTACAAGAAGATTCTGGAAAACCCCAAGTACGAGGTTGAGCAGGTTGCTCAGTTCCATGTTTCCCTGGGCTGGCGCCAGCAGTACGCAGGCATCTACGCTCTGAAGAACCGCACCGACGGTGTGCAGGTCTACTTTGTGGACAATCTGTACTACTTCGGCGGCCGTGACGGCGCCATCTACGGCGACAACGATGATGCTGAGCGCTATGCTTACTTCTCCAAGGCTTGCCTGGATGCTCTGGTAGCCGTGGACTTCATCCCCGATGTGATTCAGTGCAACGACTGGCAGACCGCTCTGGTACCCGTGTTCCTGAAGTCCCAGTATTACCCCCTGTTCCCTAACACCAAGGTCATGTACACCATCCACAACATCGAATATCAGGGCTGGGCAAACGGCTCCTTCTTCGATGATGTGCTGGGTCTGCCCTGG
>JAFOBK010000221.1 GCA_017381835.1 Oscillospiraceae bacterium
CTGATGTTCAGGAGAAATGCCGATACCAGTATCCTGTACACTCAGCAACACTTCACCGGATTTCTGAGCAACAGTCACTTTCACTCTGCCGCCGGGTTGGTTGTACTTAATGGCATTGTCGCAAAGGTTGTAGACGACCTCGTACAGCAATCTGCGGACACCATTCACAACGCCATCTTCGCCGATGATTTCCAAAGAAACACCCTTCAGTTTTGCAGCATCTGCAAGTGTTTCACAGACTTCCTCAGAAAGAACTTTGAGGGATACTTCTTCATGGGGCATATCCGTTCCATCATCCAGCTGAGATAAACGGATAATATCATCAATTAGCGTAACCAGTCTAGATGCCTCTTTGCGAATGCGGCCCACAAATCGTGGTGCATCTTCTGCCTTCACAATGCCGTTTTCCATCAGTTCTGCGGAACCAATGATGGACTGCAGCGGTGTTTTCAGTTCGTGGGACACATTTGCGGTAAACTCCTGACGGTTCTTTTCTGCATTGACCTGTTCCGTGATATCAAAGGCAAGGATCACCATGCCATGATGATTTCCGTCAGAGTCAATTCTGCTCAGATCAAACTGATACTCTCTGCCGTTCTCCCTGGCCCGGAAGTCAGTACTTCCCTGCTCTCTTGCAGTCTGCAGTGCCAGTCGCATATTCTGCTTGCGGTCAATCGTAAGAAAATCCTCTCCGATACAGGTAATGCCAGCACCAAACAGCGTTCTTGCGGCAGGGTTGATGCTGAGGATCCTGCCGGTACTGTCAAGAAGAACCAGCGCTTCCTTCATATTTCCCGTAATTTGTTCAAATTCATTCTGCTTATGTTGTAAAGTTCGGAGCTGGCTTTTGATTTCCAAATGCTGCGCATGGATACGGTGAAGCAGCGGGGATAATTCCTCATATGCTTCATTTTCCATGGGGTTATCCAGATTCAGGTTATTCAGCGGCGCAACAATCGTCTTTGCCATACGGTGTGCCAGCCACGCGGAAAGCACAATGGCAATCACCAGAACAATGGCAATTGGCCGGAGCATTCCCAACACCAACACCAGCACGGTTGCACGGCTCACGGATACACGAAGCACGCTGCCGTCATTCAGCCGGGTTGCTTCATAGATAGTTTGCTCAGTCAATGTGGAGGATTGACGTGTACTGCTTCCTGTACCGGATGCAAGAGCTTCCCTGATTTCTTCGCGTTCTGCATGGTTTTCCATAGTTTCTGCATCTACATGGCTGTCGTAAATGACAGTTCCATCAGCATTTACCCATGTCAAACGGTAGCGGTCAGCGTTCAATTTTTCCAGATATCCTTTACCAAGCTGCTGCGTTGCGCTTGCCGCAAGGCTCAATTCATCTTTTAGCTGTGATTCCTGCACACTCCCAAAATACGGATACAGTATTCCAGTAATTATCGTCAAACTCGCCATCAGCACTGCGATTGCCACAGAAAGGATGGACTTCATAATTTTACTTGTCATAATGAGCCTCCCAGCGATAGCCTACATTCCGAACAGTTTCGATCATCTTGCCGTAGCCGTCCAACTTCTGGCGTAAGGTACGGATATGGGCATCCAGGGTACGGGAATCCCCCATATAATCCTGTTTCCATACCTGAGAAAACAGCTGTTCTCTGGTGTAAACCATTCCGGGATGAGAAAGGAACATCCGGAGAATCTCAAATTCCTTATATGTAAGCTGAACTCTACACCCATCCGCAATCACTGTATGCTCATCCAAATTGACCACGAGACCGCCCACCTTCAGCAGCTTGGATACCTGCTGGGGCTGGCTGCGGCGGAGTACCGCTTTTACTCTGGATACCATTTCCATAATGCTGAATGGTTTCACAATATAATCATCGGCACCCAAATCCAGGCCACGGACACGGTCATACTCCTGTCCCTTGGCAGTTGCCAGAATCACAGGAATCCTGTTATATTCAACAGATTCTTTCATTTGTGTCAAAATCCCGATACCATCCATGCCGGGCAGCATCACATCCAGAACGATCAACTCTGGCTTTTCCTTTTGCAGTGCTTCCCAGCAGGAAAGACCGTCTTCAAAGCCCTTGGTTTCAAATCTGGCAGCATTCAATGCATACATTTCGATGTCACGGATACCTGCGTCATCTTCCACGCACCAAATCATGTTCACACCTCCTTGTGGATTCCTGTTACGGAGTAAATCACCCATTCCGCAATATTGGTTGCATGGTCACCGATCCGTTCAAAATACTTGGAAATCATCAACAGATCGAGAGCAAATTCTCCATCCTCCGGGTTTTCCGCAATCCATGTGATAATGCCCCGTTTCACCTTGGAGAAATATGTGTCAACAATATCATCCCGAGCAATCACATTTCGGGCAAGTTCCACATCTTTTTTCACAAAGGCATCTACACTGGATGTAACCATTCGCGTTGTCTCTCCGGCCATTTCCGTAATCAGTTTCATGCCATCCATATTGTGACCATTCAGAAAGGCAACGATTTCCGCAATATCCTCAGCCTGATCTCCGATGCGCTCCATGTCCGTGATAATTTTCAGCGCCGCAGAAATCAGACGAAGATCCTTTGCTACCGGCTGCTGGTGAAGCAAAAGCTTCATACATCTGCTTTCAATGTCGCGCTCCATCTGATCAATGGCAGAACCGTTTTCTTTCACTGTTTCCGCTAAAATCACATCACCATCGATAAGGGCTTTTGCGGCGGCTTCGATCGCCTCTTCGCACAAGGCACCCATTTCAATAATCTCTCTGTTCAGTTCAAACAGCTGCTGCTCAAATCGGTTTCTCATATTTCCTCCTTAACCAAATCTGCCGGTAATGTAATCTTCAGTGCGCTTATCCATAGGCTGTGAGAAAATGTCATCTGTCTTTCCAAACTCTACCAACTCGCCAAGCAAAAAGAACGCAGTATAGTCAGACACGCGAACCGCTTGCTGCATATTGTGTGTAACCATAACGATGGTATACTTTTCTTTCAGCTCCATAACCAGTTCCTCGATGTGGGAGGTAGAAATTGGGTCGAGCGCAGATGTTGGTTCATCCATCAGCAGTATCTTCGGCTGCACAGCCAACGCTCTTGCAATGCACAGACGCTGCTGCTGACCACCGGACATACCAAGGGCATTCTTTTTCAATCTGTCCTTCACCTCGTCCCAGATCGCCGCATCACGCAGAGCCTGTTCCACGATCCCATCCAACTGCACTTTATTCGTAATGCCGTGTGTGCGGGGACCGTAAGCCACATTGTCGTAGATGCTCATAGGGAATGGATTAGGCTTCTGGAACACCATACCGATTTCTTTACGGAGATTGTTCACATCCACTTCCCTGGAGAAAGTATCTGTTTCCTCATATCGAATGTCGCCGGTGATCTTCACGCCGGGAATCAGGTCATTCATTCGGTTCAAGGTTTTGAGGAAAGTAGACTTGCCGCAACCGGAAGGGCCGATAAAGGCGGTAATGCTCCTTTCAGGGATTTCGATATTTACATTTTTCAGAGCCTGATGGTCGCCGTACCACAGGCACATATCGTTTACAGTAATGACAGACTTCATAAACTTCTCCTTTTTGCAAAGTGCTTCTGCACCGAAGTCGCTGCAAAGTTGATCAGAACAGTCAACACCATCAGGATGGCAGCAATGGCAAAAGCCACACCGAACTCGCCCTGTTCTTTTGCGTATACATAGAGAGCAACGGTCAGCGTTGCACCCGGCG
The DNA here is from genome assembly GCA_017381835.1 of Oscillospiraceae bacterium. Next base: position 3,722 of record JAFOBK010000221.1, read on the forward strand.
CTACCAGTCCATCGATCATGCCGCCCGCCGCATGAGCAAAGCCTGCGGTAAAGAGCAGTGCTGCAGACTCACCAAGAATGCGACCGACAGATAAAATACAACCTGTGATGACACCATCCACACAACCGGGAAGGACTACAGTACGGACAACACGCCACTTACCGGCACCCAAACCGAATGCACCTTCACGGTAGGACTGAGGAACTGTTTTCAAACTCTCCTGCGTGGTACGCATAATGGTAGGCAGATTCATAATTACCAGAGTCAGCGCACCTGCCATCAAGCAGGTTCCCATGCTGTTGGAGAACAACAGCATACCCACCAGACCGTAGATAATAGAGGGGATGCCGGAAAGGGTCTCGGCGGCATACTCGATGATGCCAACCACTTTTTTATTGGATGCGTACTCGGTCAGATAGATGGCTGAACCCACGCCCAAAGGCAGGACGATAAGCAAGGTTGCCAGCATAATATAGACCGTATTCAAAATATCAGGCAGGATACCGATGCGCTCAGTCAGGTAGCTGGGTTTGGTTGACAGCAGTTCCCAAGTGATATTGGGTACGCCCAGCCCCAGCACATAGATCAGCAGGAACAGCACCAGAGCGGCAGTCAAGCCAACTGACAACAGCATCAGCGCTTTCATCAGCATTTCAAAGCCGCTTCTCTTTCGGGATAATGATTGATTGTGCATATTTTACTCCTTTTCCCGTTTGAGGAAGAAATTCAGCGTGGCATTGATCAGCATAATAAACAGGAACAATACCAGTGCGATGGAGAACAGTGCCTGTCTCTGCAAACCGCTGGAATAAGCCATCTCGCTGGATACGGCAGTTGTCAGAAAGCGAACGCTCTGAAACAGCGAATCTGGCATGTTCGGCACATTACCTGCTACCATCATTACTGCCATCGCTTCACCGACCGCTCGGCCCACACCCAGTACAACAGCTGCCGCGATACCGCTTTTTGCAGCAGGGACAGAAACCTTGAAATAGGTTTCGATAGGCGTTGCACCAAGCGCAAGCGAAGCATCTTCGTATGCCTTGGGAACCGCATCCAGTGCGGTGATGGACATTTTGATAATGGACGGCAGAATCATGATTGCCAGGATAATGATCGCCGCCAACAAACTCGCGCCATCAGGCACAAGAAATATCTTTCGGATACTCGGAACCAATACCAGCATACCCACCAGACCAAAAACAACGGAAGGGATACCGGCAAGCAGGCTCACTGCAGACTGCATCACGGATTTTACTCCGGGAGATGCCAGTTTAGACAGATATACAGCAGTCATAAAGCCAACCGGAACACCAATGAGGATAGCCCCCGCAGTTCCGAAACTACTGGTCAGGATAAAGGGTAAAATACCGTATTTCGGTTCAGATGCCGTGGATGCCCATTCCTTGCCGAACAGGAAGTCCACCAAACCGATCTCACGGATCGCGGGGATACCGGAAATCACCAGATAGATGGTAATCAGCAGAACGCAGCCGACCGTAATCAATCCCAGCAGCAGAAAGATCCCATGGATGACTTTTTCCAACAATTGATTCTTTTTCATAGTCTGTCCCTCATAGCGCATGAGCGACGGCCAGTAGCATGACCGTCGCATCTGCTTCTTTCTTAGTTTCCTTCACTGTAAGCAGGGACAACACCGGCTGCGGAGATGATGTCGCATGCTTCATCGGAGGTAATGTAGGTGAAGAACTTGAATGCTGCGTCGCTCAGTTCAGTGTCAGTCTTCGTTACCAGCACGAAAGGACGCTGTACCACATAGCTGCCATCCTTGATGGTCTCTTTGGTGGGAGCAATACCGTCTACGGTCACGGCCTTTACGGTATCCTTCACAGAGGCCACGGAAGCATAGCCAATCGCGCCGGGGTTCTGGGCAACAGTAGTGATTACATCTCCGGTGGAAGTCAGCTCCTGACGGTACCGGCAGGCGTCCTCGGTGTCGGTAATGGACTCGAAGCCGTCACGGGTTCCGGAACCGGCTTCACGACCGATCAGAACGATATCGACATCATTGCCGCCAACCTCAGACCAGTTGGTGATTTCCCCTGTGTAGATTTTGGCGATGGTTTCCACGCTCAGGTCAGCGACGGGATTTTCGGGGTTCACGATGATGGCAATGCCGTCATAGGCCAGAACGATGCCGCTCAGACCAGCTTCCTTTTCTTCGGTTTTCAGTTCACGGGAGGACAGGCCAATGTCGCAGCGACCTTCCTGAACGGCCTTGATACCGCTGCCGGAGCCGGTAGGATTATACGTAAAGCTGATACCTGTGTCATTTTGGAAAGCCTCACCCAGAGCGCCGATCACTTTTTCCATCGAAGTGGATCCATCCGTAGAAACGGAGCCAGTGGTGTTTGTGCTGCCACAGCCTGCAAGCATGGTCAGAGCCAAAACTGCGGCCATCATCATGGTAATCATTCTTTTCATTTTCAATGTCTCCTTTCAGACAACTGTATTTATCTTTGCTACAGGTATCATTTTAGAGAGCATATGTAAAATCCAAAAGACAACAAATGTGAAATCTGTGTCAAATCATCTCCACTGCAAAAACCATAAGAAAATTGCCAATACAAGAAACAGGCCGCCAGGGCACTTCAATGCACTGGCGGCTGTCAATTAAGAATAAGTTTTGATAATATTCCGTGCGATCTCCTTTTTGGAACAGCACCGATCCATTGCCTGTTTCTCAATATGGTGATGTGCTTCCTCTTCTGTCATTTTCAGCTGCTCAATCAGAATCCATTTCGCACGGTTCACCTGCCGGATCTCCTCCATTTTTTCTTCAATGGTCATGGCTTTCTTTTCCATCTTTCGCAGACGTTCTCTGGCTGCTGCCATCCATTTGAGACCTTGTTTTAATGTCTGTATCGGTGTTGGCACAAGCAGAGTAAAGAC
>JAFOBK010000222.1 GCA_017381835.1 Oscillospiraceae bacterium
CAAATCAAGCTGTGCATGAATGGCAATACCGGTGTGAAGAATATCGAGATTCCCTTTACACTTGCAGGCTATGTTCCCATTCCGGATGTTGCGCTCAACATCGCTGAGATGACCAACGGCACCGTGACTGCGGATAAGGAAAAGTACAAAGTTGGTGACACTGTTACCTTGACGGTTACACCTGCTGAGGGCTACAGCCAGAAGCTTTACATCAACGGTCAGCCCCTGATGCTGGATTGGAAGACCAATTCCTACAGCTTTGTTGCCACCGAAGAGACTTACAGCATCACTGGCGCCTTTGTGACCAGTCTCAAGTTTGGTACATCCGACAAGTGGGATACCGCAAATCAGGCCCACGGTATTTTGACTACCTATTATACCAGTGGTGATTCCGGCTGGCTTGGTCTGGATGGTGAGTATGCGTCTGTTTCTGTGGATGCTAAGAACTATCTGCTTGGTGATGATGGCACCGGCGTTGATAACTTCTTCACATTGCTGGGCTTCAAAATCAAAAATGTAAATTATACATTCCGTGTTATCAAGCAGGGTGGAGTGTATTACTGTCAGCGCGCCGGATTTGCGAAACCGGGTGGCGGAAGCGATTGGAGCAAGAAGAAACTGGATGATGCCGCAATTGCTGCGATCCTCGGCGATGGCGCCACCTTTAAGCTGGAGCGTACGGATGCAGAGACCTTAACCGTCTCCGTTAACGGTGTTGTATGTGATACCTATACAATGACCGGCGTAACAGCGGCTGATAAGGTGACCAAGGTTTATATCGGTCACGATGGAAACGATGGCGAAAAGGTTGCGATCCCCTTCACCGCAACCAAGCAGGAAGGCGCTATGTCGATTCCTGTAGATGTCACCATCGACGCGATTGAAAATGGTACTGTGTCTGCTGACAAAACACGTTACATGGTCGGCGATACGGTGACCCTGACAGTAACTCCCGCTGAGGGATATGCGCTCAAGAACCTGGTCGTTAAGAAGGATGATCAGACTGTTGCAGTTACGATGACAGACGGCAAGTACAGCTTTGTGGCTGAGGATGGCGATTATACTGTTAAAGCGGAATTCGTGAAGATCGTTACCATTGCTGCTACTGAGAATGGTACAGTGACTGCTGATAAGGAAAGCTATAAGCTCGGCGATACAGTTACCCTGACTGTGACTCCTGCTGATGGCTATAACCTCAAGAACTTGCTTGTCAAGAATAATGACCAGGTCGTTGATCTTGGCAACCTCAAGCTCGCAGGTGGCCAGTATAGCTTTGTCATTGAGGATGGTGTATATACTGTCGAAGCGGAATTTGCGCTCCCCATTTTCGATGTTACCAGTGGCAATTGGGATTTGAGCGATCAGTACAATGGCAGCGTAACCATTGTCAACAAAACCGCAGATGGTTCCACTGTGACGACCAAGGAGAAGAATTTTACGGAAGTATCTGTGACGGTAAGGGATCAAAAGCCGACCTTCGGTGCTGATGGCAAAGGTAACTTTGCAATGCAGATTTCCTTCGTCTTTGCAAATGGTAAACAGTATCAGGTTAGATTGCATAATACCGACAAGGACGGCAATTACAAGCTCCAGACAATGGGCGGTACAAATAATCTTCCCGATACCAAGTGGAAGTGGCAGGCTGACCTGACTGCAGCACAGAAAGAAAAACTTCTGGGCGAAAGCGGCGTTAAGTTTACTGTAAAGATCGTAGGTACCAATGCAGAACTGTGGGTGGACGGTCAGTTGATGAAGACAGTTGCGCTTGGTGCAAATTATGACGGCACAGCGGCACAAATCAAGCTGTGCATGAATGGCAACAAGACCGGTACAAACATCGAGATTCCCTTCGAATTGAAGTAAGCAATTCTTCGTTCCTCGAAAAAGAGGGGGCGGGTTAACCGCCCCCACCTTTTTGAAGTACATCGTTGAAAACTGCCTTTGGCACGGAATGCGGAAAGCGGTTTTGAGCGATATATCAAATCTTTGTGATGGGAGAAAAGTGTAATGGCAAAATGGAGAAGGAGCTTATATCATCCTAATCTTCCCCTTGGTGAAAACGGCAAGCGTGTTACTGCCTGTGCAGAGCACACCGAACTGTCGAAAAACACTGCCAAAGAGGGTATGGTGCTGCTGAAAAATAATGACAGTGTTCTCCCCTTTGGCAAGGGAACAAAGCTGGCCCTCTTTGGTATGGGCACTTTTGACTATGTCAAAGGCGGCGGCGGAAGCGGTGATGTGACCGTAGAATATACGGTTAACCTTTATGAAGGCTTTAGAAAATTGCATGATCAGGTGGAAGTCTGTGAGGAATTGGCAGATTTTTACCGTGCTTATATTCAGAAAATATCGGATACCTTCTATTATCCCGGCCAAAAACCTGAACCCGAACTACCTGACGAACTATGTATGCGGGTCAGAGCTTACACTGATACTGCCGTAATCTCCATCTCCCGTTTTTCCGGTGAGGGCTGGGATCGCGATCTCAAAGGTCATCCAATGTACGAAGAAGGCGACTTCTATTTGTCCCATGCAGAACGTGCGATGGTGGAGCAGGTTAAGAAATATTTCCCCAAGATCGTGGTCGTGATGAATGTGGGCGGAATGGTAGATACGGAGTGGTTCTGCAACGACGATGCCATTCAGGGCGTGCTGATGGCCTGGCAGGGCGGTATGGAAGGCGGTACGGCTGCTGCAGAGCTGCTCTGCGGTGACGGAAACCCCAGCGGCAAGCTGTCGGATACCTTTGCCAAGCGGCTGGAGGACTATCCCTCTACGGAGAATTTCCACGAGTCTGACGACTATGTGGATTATACCGAAGATATTTATGTGGGCTACCGCTATTTCGAGACCATTCCCGGCGCGGCTGAGCGGGTTAACTATCACTTTGGTTTTGGATTATCTTACACCAAGTTTGACTGGACTGTTGAAAGTGTAGAGCAGCAAGACGGGCGCTTTACTGCAAAGATCTCTGTTCGAAATGTGGGTAATTGTGCTGGTAAAGAGGTTATTCAGGCCTATGTCTGCGCGCCGCAGGGTAAGTTGGGAAAAGCAAAAAGAAGCCTCGTAGCCTTCCGAAAGACAGAGCTGTTAGTACCCGGCAG
>JAFOBK010000223.1 GCA_017381835.1 Oscillospiraceae bacterium
GATTTGATCCGCAAATTCGTTGCCCAGATTGTTCCGGAGGGCAAAACCAATTTCCAGTGGCATCTGAATCTCGACGGCAACCAAACAACCCATGTGGGAATGACCGTGGAAGGTCGAAAGAATAAGGCCGTTGTTTCTTTCGCAGCGGAGGGGACTTGCTCCCCTCTTGCCTTCGGCGCGGTTATAGAGTATCCAACCCTATGCCGCGCGGCTGCGGATAAAAATGCCTACCTGTCTGCAATGCAGGACAGGCTGCAATCAAGGGCTAATTCGGAAAACCCATATAAATTACCGCCCCTCGAAAGAGGGGCGGTTTTTTGCTGTTTGCAATCTATTTGTCGCTGTGCTATACTGAATGCGTTCGTGCTTATTTATCCTCACAGGAGCATTCTTATGAAACAGCTGATTACCCAATACGGTGGGTTAAAACGAGAAATCTATATTTTGTTTATTGGCAAGCTGGTCACGGCGATGGGTTCTTTCGTGTGGCCCATGCTGACCTTTTTCCTGACCACAAAGCTGGGACTTTCCGACGGTACGGCTACCTTGATGATTGCTACCGCATCCGTTTTGTCTTTTCCCGCTGCGCTTTTAGGCGGTAAACTGGCGGACCGATTCAGCCGCAAGTCGATTATCGTGATCTTTGACTGCGTCACAGTGAGCCTTTATCTGCTGGCGGCAATTTTGCCTCTTACGATGTTTACGGCAGTGCTCTTGTTTGTGGCAGGTTTGTTTCAGACCATTGAGTCTCCGGCTTATGATGCGCTGAATGCGGACTATTCTACCTCCGCGCAACGGGAAAAGGCCTACTCTTTGTCTTATTTGGGCTTTAACCTGGGCTATATTGTGGGCGCCAGCGTGGCAGGCATTCTGTTTGAAAACTTCATTCGGCTGGCTTTCTGCATCAATGGCCTGGCAATTTTTGTGTCTACGGTGCTCATCATCTTCTTCGTCCATAAGAAGAATGCCATTGTGGAGGATGCGCAGAGCCTGAACGAAAGCTATAGCGAGTATGAACAGCCGGTGGATGAAAAACTCTCGGTGATTACGGTGCTGCGGCAGCGGCCGGTGCTGATCGGTATGCTGCTGATTGGCTGCCTGGCGTCCATGCCTTCCAGTCTTATGGGTGTCTTGCTGCCCCTGCAGCTGAAAGAAACTATGGGACAGGCCGGTGCGACCTTATTTGGCTACTTAAATTCTTTGAACGGCTTTGTGGTGATTGTATTTACTCCCATTCTCACCGTTCTTTTGAAGAAAATTACGGAAATTCCCAAATCCATCATTGGATTGCTGTTGTTCCTGTTGGGAAATCTTTTCTTCTCCATGGGAACGGTTGCTTCCATGCTGTTTGTGGGCATGTTTATCTTCACCCTGGGCGAGGTTGTTGAGGTGTTGGGACATAACCCCTATGCCTCCCGCCGGGTTCCCGCTTCTCATAGAGGTCGGGTAGGCGGTATTTCCAGCGTGGTGTATTCCCTGTTCTCCTCTTTGACCCAGTATCTGATCAGCTTCCTGCTGATTGCCACGAACAGTAATTACCCCCTTCTTTGGATGATTTTTATTGTTTGCGGTTTGGTGGGTGCGGTGCTGTATGGCTTTATGTATGGCCCCGACAAACGAATATTCCCGAAACTCTATGAGAAATAAAAAACCGCTCCTCTTTGAGGAGCGGTTTTTGTTATTCGGCCAGATCGTAGATTACCACAGTGCCCAGACGCTCGGTGGCGCCGATGGCCAGTTTTTTGCCGTCGGGGCTGACGGCGCAGGTGGTTACATAGGTGCAGTAGAACACATCATCGATGGATTCGCCGTAACCCTGCCCCATATTGCCCAGGAACCGCAGTCCCCGCTTGCTGTCCCAGCGGAACAGAAGAGCGATATCCATCTCATCACCGGCAACACCGTAAACAGTACCGTCGGGTGCGGCACTGAGGCAATGGATGGGGCCGTTGACGGATACTGTACCCAAACTGTACATGTCCTCACCGTTCCACAGAGCCAACATGCCGTCAGGAGTACCGATCATCTGCCGACCGTCGGGGAGTTCCGCCACAGCGGAGGGCTTTGCCAGATACTGGCGGCCGGGCTGCCAGGGCAGATTATCAAATTCAGGCAGCTTGCCGGTAGGGATTGCATCGGTATAGGGCTCCAGGGAGGTCAGTTTGCTGCCTGTGACGGTGAAGGAATAGTAGCTGCTGTCACCGCAGATACCCCAAAGCGTGTCATTGTCCTTCCATTCCAGATACTTGACGGCGCTTTCGGGGATGTTGGCAGGAGCCAAAGCTCTCCAAAGCAGAATGGGGTGACCATCTACCGGCAGCTGCACATTGGTGGGATTCTCACCCATAATATGCTCCTGCCCTTGAATCTCCAAAGCGGATGCAATGTATTCCGGTGCCTCGGGGTCATAGTAGCGATCTTCCAGCATGGGGCCGGGTTCATACATATGCTTCCGGAACACCTTCAGATCGATGCCGGTTAGTTCGGGTCCGTCCAGGGAGTGGTTGGAGCCGGTCACATAGAGAATATCATCCTTGGTGATGACCGCTTCGCTGTTCCAGCCGCAGGCGCGCTGGGGCGTACCGATGATGCCCAGATGCTCCGGTTTGCCGCCCCGGGCGATATCCCAGCGGTACAAAGAGGCGGGGATGCCATGTTCCAGGTTTTCCTCGTAGTTGTTGAGACTGGTGACCACATACCAAAGGACACCTTCTGAGTCAAAGTCCATGCCGAAAATACAGTTGCGGTTTTCGTCGAAGCTGTAACGGTCGGTGGTCAGGTAGGGACCCATGTCCTGGAAGGTATCGGTGTCCGTATCGAAGGCAATCAGATTTTTGCTGTACATGGCGGACATGTAGAGTCTTCCGTCAGGACCGGTGCGGGCAATGGCCAGGTTATTATAGAAGGTATGATACTCAAAGGGTTCGTGCTTGAACTGATAGTTCAGATCCTGAATCTCCAGGGTATCCGTGCGGATCCGGTATACATGGCCGGTGCGGGAGGCGGAGTAGATATGGCCGTCCTTACCCAGCACCAGACGGAAGGAGTAGGTTTCGGAGACCTTGCCCAGGTCAATTACCTGCCGGTCATCCAGGCTGAAACGGTATAGGTGTCCTCTCAGGAAACCCAGGAAAAACAGGGCATTGTGGGCAGGCTCATAGAGGGCGCCGTAAATGGACTCGTGAGGCACGGGAATGCCCAGATTCTCGGCCTTGCCGGTTTTGGGATCGTAGACCAGAATATTACCGCCGGCAAAACTGTCCCAGGGATGGTGATAGTAGGCGATGGGCATCCAGGTGGGATGGCGGGGGCTCTTGTCGGTGGTATGGGTGGTCATAATGAGGCGGCCGTCGGGCATAAAGCAGATAGAGGAGTGGAATTTGCTGGCCCGGATGGCTCGGTCCTGGGGCAGGATCACATCCTCTACCCGGAAATGCTCCTGCACTTCTTCTGTAGCGTAGTCATAGGAACACAGCCGAACATAACCGGCAGTGGCAATCTCAGTGGCCAGGCCATAGTAGAGCTTGCCGTCGGGGCCTGCATTGGAGTCCCAAATAGCGTTGTGCGTGTGACGCAGGGGATAGCGGTACTGCCGGACACCGGATTGGTTAATCAGCCGATGATCCTGTCTGCCATGTAAAACATAGGTCGTCATAAGCACCCTCCTGTTGAAATCCTCGCCGAAAAACGGAAAGGTAATATGATATGATGAGCGTTCTCACGTTAACACGGGATTTGTTTGCAGTTTCTGTCACTTTCTGTGCTTGCTGAAATTATATGGTAAATAAGGTTTTGCTGTCAATTTGTTTTGGAATGGAAAAATGCACGAAGTTTTGACGCTTAATTTGGCGAAAAAATGGTTATAACCTTTCGTGAAATTCGAACAAAAAAACCAACTTGGATTTTTAGAATTGTGAGAAATATACAAACGGGGGGATTTTTTAGTTGACGGAGGGGATGGGAACTTTTATTATAAAGATGTACTTTGCAAGATATGCAGTTAGAATATGCAAGCCTGGAGGGCGGTTCCGGCGTGGATTACTTACCCAAGAAGAATCAGATGACAAAGTGCGACTATGTGGTGGAACAGCTGAAGGAGAGCATCATTTCCGGCGAGTTTAAGTCGGGAGATCAGCTTCCCCCGGAAGGCGCATTGTGCGAAAAGTTTGGCGTCAGCCGCATCACCGTGCGGGAAGCCCTGAAGAAACTGAATATGATGGGCCTGGTGGAGATTAAGCAGGGTAAAGGAACCTTCGTTAAAACGGTGGATTTGGGACTGTTCATGAAGCCGCTGTTCCAGCTGATCGATTTTGAAGAGATCGATGTAGAGGCTATCTACACCGCCAGAGAGTATATTGAAGGGGGCACCGCTTACCTGGCTGCCACTGTCCGGTCAGACTTTGAACTGGCTGTACTGAAAAATATTCTGCAGAGTATTCGCCAGTGCATTGCCGAGCAGGATGTGGCAAAGCTTTATGAATTTGATAAAGCCTTCCATTCGGAAATCGCCAAGGCGGCTCACAATCCGATTCTGCTGTCGATTCTGCAGCCTTTGGAGGAGATCGATACCGCCTGCGTCAAGCGGTTCGATAAGTACCTGACAACTTTGGAAAACTGCTATAAAGAGCATTACGATATTTACAAGGCAATTGAAGATAAGGATCCTGAGGCAGCCCGGCAGGCTATGATCCAGCATGCCAGAAATTCCAAGGCTGTTTTGCTGGGGTAATTTGTAAGAAGACTTGTCATATCATATTACCTTTCAATATCCGTATTTTACACAAGGTTTGTGTGGAATAAAAATTCAAAAAAGGAGTATCGAAAAATGAAAAAGATCATCGCATTGGTGCTGGCACTGGTCATGGCTCTGGGCCTGATCGCATGCGCACCCAAGCAGGAAGCAGCTCCCGAGGCAGCTCCCGAAGCAGCTCCCGCTGTAACCAGTGAGGAAACTTACTACTACATTGCTCCTCTGGCAAGCCTGGAGTACTGGCTGGCTCACCGTGCCGGTCTGGAAGACGCTTGTGCAAAGCTGGGCGTAACCGCTAAGTTCGTCGGTGACGACGGCCTGGATGTTGACGCAATGTGCGCCGTTATCGAGACCGCTATCAACGACCCCAACTGTGCAGGTATCGTTATGCAGGCTAACTTCGCTGACGCATACGAGCCCTACGTCAAGCAGGCTAAGGAAAAGGGCATCGCAGTTTGCTACCAGACTGTTGACGGCGTTGCAGGTTCCGAGCGTCTGTGCTTCCTGGGCACTGACTATGTTGCATACGGCAAGATCATGATGCAGCAGGCAGCTGAAGCTACCGGCGGCAAGGGTGCAGTTATCGTTTCCAACGCACTGAGCGCAGGCTCCGCAGCAGTTGAAGACGTTATGACCGGTATCCGTGCAGAAGTTGAGAACTGGCCCGACATGAAGATCGTTGCTGAGATCGACGACCAGTCCGACGCAGCTGTTGCAGCTACCAAGATCGGCGCAGCTCTGCTGGCTAACCCCGACACCACCGTCGTTATCGGCGGCCAGTCCACCTCCGCTATCGGCGCTGTTACCGCTATCAAGGAAGCAGGCCTGTCCGATTCCGTTTCCGTTATCTCCATCGACCGTGACGCAGCTACTCTGGAATACATCCAGTCCGGCGACATCTACTCCACCGTTGCTGGTAAGCAGTACACTGAGGTTTACTACGGTGTTCACTTCTGCTACGACTATCGTCATGGCGCAAAGAACGCATTCTCCGCTGACGACGCAGCAGCAGGCATGGTTATTGCACCTTCCTTCGTTGATACCGGTGCTCTGATCATCAACGCAGCTAACGTTGAGAAGTTCGTTGGTTTCTCCTACGCTGACCGCGGATAATTCGCTATTCCCACCGGAGGCGCCGTCTACGGTGCCTCCGGTATTTTTTAAAAAGGAGGAAGAATTGTGGAAGATTTTGTACTTCAGTTGAAGAATATTACAAAAGAATTCCCCGGCGTCAGAGCGCTGAACAAAATGCAGTTTGATCTGCGCAGAGGCAGTATCCATGCGCTGATCGGCGAAAACGGTGCCGGTAAATCCACACTGATGAAGGTTCTTTCCGGTATTTATACGCCGGAGGCCGGTACCATTATTTTGGATGGCCAGGAAGTGAAGATGCACAGCCCCCAGGATGCGGAAGCCAAGGGCGTCAGCATCGTTCACCAGGAACTGGCGGTTTTTGGTACAACTACCGTTAGTGAAAATGTTTTTACAACCAATCCGCCCAAGAATAAGCTGGGCATGATTGACTATAAGAAGATGCACAGGGAAGTCCGTGAACTGCTGGATACTTACGGCTTTACGGATGTGGATGAAACTGCTACGCTGCGTAACTTAAGCGTGGGCCGTCAGCAGCTGATTGAGATTTTGCGTGCAGTTAAGAAGAACGCGAAGGTTCTGATTCTGGATGAGCCTACCTCTGCGCTGACTGAGCAGGAAACCGATGTTCTGTTTCAGATTATGCGCACCTTGAATGATGAAGGTGTATCCATTATTTATATTTCCCACCGCTTGGAGGAAATTTTCCAGATCTGTGATACCGTTACCATCATGCGTGACGGCTGCTATATTACAACGCTGGATGTAAAGAATACCTGCAAAGATGAATTGGTCACTCACATGGTTGGCCGCGATGTCGTCTATCAGTACGGCGCCGGTACCAGTAAGATCGGCGATGAGCTGCTCCGGCTGGAAAACCTGTCTTATAAAAAGGAAGTTAAAAATGTTAATCTGACCCTGCACCGGGGTGAGGTTTTGGGCCTTGCCGGTTTGGAAGGCGCAGGCCGCACAGAACTGATGGAGCTGATCTACGGTGTGAAGCGGCCCGATGGCGGTAAGATGTACCTGGAAGGCAAGGAAGTTGTCATCCATTCTCCCGGTGACGCAAAGGCCCACGGCATTGCTTATCTGACCAAGGATAGAAAGAGTCAGGGCCTGTTCCTGCGTAAATCCATCACGGAGAATGTCCTGGCAGCTAACTTGGATCGCTTCAGCAAGAAGGGCATCGTGCAGCCCCAGGGCGCCCGGAAGGATGCAGAGGACTATAAGGAAAAGTTCGAGATCAAGACCCCCGATGTGGACAAGCTGGTTTCTCAGCTGTCCGGCGGTAACCAGCAGAAGGTGCTGCTGTCTATGTGGATCAGCCGGAATCCTCAGCTGCTGCTGATCGATGAGCCTACCCGCGGTATCGACGTAGGTACCAAGGAAACCATCCACAGACTGATCCGTCAGTTCGCCAAGGAGGGCATGGGTGTTATCATCGTATCCTCCGATATGCCCGAGCTGATGGGAGCTTCCGACCGGATTGTTGCTATGTATGAAGGCGAGATCTCCGGTGAGCTGGCACTGAACGAGATCACGGAACAGCGCATTATGGCCCTGACTTCCGGCATGAAGATTTGATACAAAGGAGTGCAGATTCATTATGAGTAAAACAAGCACTGTTAAGGGTCAGCGCCTGACTGCCCAAGGTATTGTTAAGAGAATTTTCCAGATTCGCGAAATCGTGATTCTGCTGCTGGTGTTGCTGCTGGCAGGCTTCATGGCGCTGAATCATCCCCAGTTCATGTCCATGCCCAATATGCGCATCATCTGCAACTACATGGCAACGGATATGATCATTGCAGCATTCCTGACGATTTCTCTGATCGCAGGTAACACCGACTTCTCCGTCGGTTCCAACATGGGCTGCTCCGCATTCGTCTGCGGTCTTCTGCTGAATGCCGGCCTGCCCATCCCCGTATGTATCCTGGCTGCCCTGGTTTGCGGCTGCCTGATCGGCGCGTTGAACGCATTTGTTATCACTAAGTTTAAGGTTCTGCCCATGATCGTCACCATGGGTACCTGGATGTCCTTTAAGGGCGTGGGCCTGATGATCATCAACTCTTCCACCCTGTCCAACTTCCCCATGGCATTTAAGGCCATCGTGCAGGACGGCAAGATTCTGGGCATCCCCACTCTGATCTTTGTGATGTTCCTGGCTACCATCATTGCCATGATCTTACTTAAGTATGTGACCTTCTTCCACCAGGCTTACTTCATCGGCTCCAATAAGGAGTCTGCTAAGCTGGCTGGTATCAATGTCAATAAGTTCGTCTACGTGATGTACATTCTGATCGGTCTGGCAGCAGCTGTGGCCGGTGTTCTGTCCATCTCCCGTTACGGCTCCGCTCCCGCTTCCCTGGGTCAGGGCGTGGAATTCCGTATCATTTCCGCACTGCTGATCGGCGGTGTCTCCCTGAACGGCGGCGAAGGCTCTGTTCTGGGTACCTTCCTGGGTGTTCTGCTGATGGCTCTGATCGCAAACGCACTGACTCTGTTTGCTATCGATACCAACTTGCAGAATGTTCTGATTGGTGCTATTATGGTTATATCCGTTGCAGTTGATGAGGCAAATCGCCGTCGTCAGAAGTAATAAATATTAAGGAGAATGAATTATGGGTCTGTATGATGAATTCCGCTTCCATCCCGCTCCCTGGCTGCCCCACAGCGATCTGCCTCTGGAAGAGCTGGAGCGTATCCGCAATATTAAGCGCGAGGACATGGAGTACACCAATGAGAACGGCTACTCCGTAAAGGTTGTTATCGATCCCACTTTGCATATGGTTCAGGATATGTTCTACCGCATCCTGATGTCCGATATCAACGATACTCCCTTCTCCATGATCTGCCCCAACCAGTGGCCCGGCGCATACAGCGCAGTTGCCAACATGATCAATAAGTTCAACGTTAACTGCCGCAATGTCCACGCTTTCGCAATGGACGAGTGGGCAGACGAGGACGGCAATGTTGCTCCTCTGACCTACGGCGCAGGTCTGGGCTATTCCTTCATGAACCATTTCTACTACCGCATCCGTGAGGATCTGCGTCCTCCCGTGGATCATTGGCATACCCACAACAATGACAACAAGGGTACCGATGTCTACTCCAAGATGATCGAAGACATCACCGGCGGTGGCGTTGATGTGGTCTACACCGCAACCGGCTGGCCCGGCCACACCGCATTTATCGATCCCAGAACCGAGGAATTCAAGGCTGACTCTCTGGAAGAGTTCTGCAAGCTGGGTTCCCGTATCGTCACCACCACGCCTCTGACCGTCTGTGAGAACTCTCTGTTCAGTCCCATGGGCGCATCCGGCGACGTTTGGGCAGTTCCCTTCAAGGCTGCTACCATTGGCCCCAGAGATATCGTCAGCGCCAAGGAGCGTGTAGAGCTGCATAATTTCGTCAATGCTGACGGCAGCTCCTGGCAGCGTATGGTCTCCCGTCTGGAGCTGTACGGCCCCATCACCCAGGACTTCCCCGCAACCATCCTGCGTCTGGGCAAGGGTACCTGCTATGTGTCCGAAGCCATTGCAGCACCTTTTGCTAGCTGGCATTGCGGTATTGAGGACAGATATCTGTAAGACACTTTTGCACTGCCGCCCTGTAAGAAGTCCTTACAGGGCGGCATTTGCCTAAGAAAAGGAGACCTCCTATGGAGATCAAGGAAGTAAAGGAAAACAAGAAGCAATATATGGATCTGCTGTTTTTGGCAGATGAGCAGGAGGACATGATCGACCGGTACTTGGATGACGGTCAGATGTTTGTGCTGCTGGATCCCATGGCCGTTGCCGAATGCGTGGTCTGTGACCTGGGTGAGGGCGTGTTTGAAATCAAGAACATCGCTACTGCTCCGGAAGCACAGGGTAAGGGCTATGGCAGAAAACTGATCGAATTTGTGTTAGACTATTATAAGGATCGCTGCAGGGAAATGCTGGTAGGTACCGGCGATAGTCCCTTAACCGTTCCTTTTTATAAAAAATGCGGCTTTGCTGAGCATCATCGGGTGAAAAACTTCTTTACAGACAATTATGACCACCCGATTTTTGAGGCAGGTGTACAGCTGGTGGATATGGTTTATTTATCCCGGAAAATTGGGGAGGAAAACGCATGAAGGCAATTATCAATACTAAATTGATTTTGGAAGACAGCATCATTTTTGACGGTGCGATCACCTTTGAAGATGGTGTGATTGTGCAGATGGGTAAGGCTGCGGAGGTGGAGATTCCCGAAGGTGCTGAGATTATCGATGCCGGTGGTAAATACACCGCACCCGGCCTGATCGACATCCACAACCACGGCGGATGTGACTTCCTGTTCTATGAAGACCCCAAGCACTGCTGTGAGTTTTTCCTGACCCACGGCGAGACTACGGTACTGCCTACCTTCTACAGCAGTTTGACGGCGGAAAAAATGATTGAGGGCTATCGGAAGATCAAAGCGCTGGAGGAGACATCCATCGGCAGTATGATCGGCGGCCTTTATATGGAAGGCCCTTATATGGCTGCCT
Organism: Oscillospiraceae bacterium; assembly: GCA_017381835.1. Next base: position 10,356 of record JAFOBK010000223.1, read on the forward strand.
TTGGCAGTAATCAGAAGTATATTCTTTGGGGCGGCGATATCGACCCGGCAGAATACACCCCTGTGCTGGAAGAACTGGCAGGTTATGCGAAAATTTGGGCCATCGATCCTGCAAGACCCGGCATCGAAGGCTTTATGGCCGATGTAAAAAAAGCAGATCCCAATGCCATTTTCACCCTGGGTCACTCCAGGGCGACCGCTGCCCAGTGCCGCAAGGTGAAAAAGTACGGTGTGAAGCTGCAGACCCATCACAATGACTCCGGTAAGGCGCCTGGTCGTGCCCAGGGCACCATGGGCGCAGGCTGCGATGAATTCGCACTTTACGATCCCGATCTTTACGCAGAGCTGATCTGCGATGAAAACGGCATCCATGTGGATCCTGAACTGATCAGAATGGTGGTGCGCACCAAGGGTGTGGAGCGGATCATTCTGATCACCGACCATATGGCAGACAAGGATCATTTCACCAACAATGAAGAAGAGGGCATCCTCTATGGCCCGGACCTTAACTATGACTATGAGGGTCATTTGGCGGGAAGCCATCTGACCCTGGAAAATGCCTGCCGGAATCTGATGGCCCACAGCGGCTACGGCTTGTGCCATGCCATCCGGATGGCCACCCTGAATCCCGCAAGACTTTTGGGTATCGAAGATCAAGTGGGCAGCCTGGAGCCGGGCAAGAAGGCAAATCTTATCATTATCGACGATATGATCCATGTGGACGCTGTGTTCCTGGATGGCAGATTGGTTGCCAAAGACGGAAAACTTTGCTGAGGGTGATTCACTATGAAATTTTTACATCCGATTGACGGAGATGTTTTGTTTTCTGTGGCAGATGGCTTTGCCGATGAGGCTGGTTTACATACAAAAATTACCCTGGAAGCGCCTGCCGGAAGTAAGATCCTGGTGAATGGCCAGCTTGCCGGGGAAGAGGATGGAAAGTATCAAGCGGAGGTTCTGCTGGATGCCTACCGCAATACAGTGGAAGCGGAAAATCCGGAAACCGGTGAAATGATCTCTATGGTGATCTACTGGTTTAAGGACGGTTATCGGACTTACCGCTTTGCTGTGGACGATGTGATTTGGTGCTTTGAGAATATCTGGAAAAACCAGGATACGTACACCTCTATTTTTGACGATCCCTTCCTGGCGCTGTATCGGGATCTGCATGAGCAGTACGGCACACCGGTGCATATGCATATTTACTATGAGAATGATGACGGCAGCTTTAACCTGAGCATGTTCCCGGATAAATACAAGAAAGAATTCCAGGCAAACGGCAACTGGCTGAAGTTTACATTCCACTCTCTGAAGGATAAGCCGGACAGCCCCTATAAGTACGCCACCTATGAGCAGGTCATGCAGGACGGAAAACTGGTAGAGAAGGAAATCCTTCGTTTTGCAGGCAAAGAGGTCATGTCCAATATCACCTCCCAGCACTGGGCTGACTCCAACCGGAAAGCCACCAGAGCATTCCGAAATCTGGGCTTCCGCTGTATCGACGGCTATTTCCAGTTTGACGAAAACGGTGAGACCTATGTCTCCTACTATTTAAATAAGGAGCAGACCGCCCATGCGGCTACCCGGGATTTCTGGGTGGACAACACAGAGGATATCATTTTCGTAAAGGACGATATCGTCATCAACGAAGTAGAGCTGAAGGACATTGACAGCTATATGCAGGCGCTGACCGATGGGGAAAATCACTGCTTCCACTATCTGCTGATCCATGAGCAGTACTTCTATCCCCACTATTTTAATTATGAGCCGGACTACCGGGAACGGGTCTTCGCGGCAGTAGATTTCTGCCACCGAAACGGCTATCGACCCGCAACGCTCACATCCGTTGCCTTAGAGCCGAGATTCTAAACGAAAATCCGCCCTTCCAAAAAGGCGGTCCCGCTTAGGGATTTATACGCTCCAAATCGGATCTTTTTCCGCAATACTACGTCAAAAAACCACGGCAGGCGTCAGCCTTGCCGTGGCTTTTTATCTTGTCTTGCAGAAAAATCTCTCGATTTGGAGTGCTTCGCAGTTTTGA
>JAFOBK010000224.1 GCA_017381835.1 Oscillospiraceae bacterium
CTCTTCCTCCCCCGGAATCTCCCTGAAAACTGAGGGTCTGAGTTACATTGCCGGTTCTGATGTTCCCTGTCTGGTGGTTAACGTCCAGCGCGGCGGCCCCGGCCTCGGCGGCATTCAGCCTTCCCAGTCCGACTATTTCCAGGCTACCAAGGGCGGCGGTCACGGTGACTACCGCATGATCGTGCTGGCTCCCGCCTCTGTGCAGGAGATGGCAAGCCTGACCATTAAGGGCTTTAACCTGGCAGATAAGTATCTGATGACCGCTATGATCCTGGCAGACGGCACCATCGGTCAGATGATGGAGCCCATCTCCTTCGAGGATGCCGAGATCGAAGCTTATGAAAAGCCTTGGGCCCTCACCGGTACCAACTGCGAAAGAAAGCACAATATCGTCAACTCCCTGTACCTGAAGCCCGATGAGCTGGAAGTGAAGAACTTCGAGCGTTTCGAGCGCTATAAGATCGTAGAAGAGAACGAGCCCATGTGGGAAGAGTACATGATGGAAGACGCAGAGTACTGCGTGGTTGCCTTCGGTATTGCCTCCCGTGTTGCCAAGAACGCAGTTGTCGCTGCCCGCGCTGAGGGCATCAAGGTGGGTCTGATCCGTCCCATCACCCTGTGGCCCTTCCCCAAGAAGGCACTGGCTAAGGCAGCAGAGCAGGTCAAGGGCTTCATTAGCGTTGAGCTGAGCATGGGCCAGATGATCGACGATATCCGGCTCTACACCGGCTGCAAGAAGCCCGTAGGTCTGTGCAACCGCTGCGGCGGTATGATCCCCAGCCCCGATGAGGTACTGGATTCCATCCGCAAGGCTACGAAAGGAGAGTACTAATCATGGCTGTTGTTTTTGAAAAGCCCAAGTCTTTGGCAAATGTCCCCCTGCACTACTGCCCCGGCTGCCCTCACGGCATTATCCACCGTCTGGTTGCGGAAGTTATCGACGAGCTGGGCATCGAAGGTAAGACCATCGGTGTTGCTCCCGTCGGCTGCGCAGTTATGGCTTATGACTACTTCACCTGCGATATGATCGAAGCTGCCCACGGCCGTGCGCCCGCTACCGCTACCGGTATCAAGCGCGCCCGTCCCGAGAACATCGTCTTCACCTACCAGGGCGACGGCGACCTGGCTTCCATCGGTATGGCTGAGACTGTTCACAGCGCTGCCCGTAACGAGAATATCACCGTCATCTTCGTCAACAATGCTATTTACGGCATGACCGGCGGTCAGATGGCTCCTACCAGCCTCCCCGGTCAGGTCACTCAGACCTCTCCCTACGGCCGTGATGTCAATCACTGTGGCTGGCCTATCAAGGTCTGCGAGATGCTCTCCACCCTGGAAGGCCCCGAGTACATCGCCCGTGTGGCTGTGAACAACGTCAAGAACGTGAAGAACGCCAAGAAGGCCATCAAGAAGGCATTCGAGAATCAGATCGCCGGCAAGGGCTTCTCCCTGGTCGAGGTGGTCTCCGCTTGTCCCACCAACTGGGGTATGACTCCTCAGAAGGCTCTGGAGTGGGTGGAAAGCGATATGCTGCCCTACTACCCCATCGGCGTTTACAAGGACAGAACCGCAGCAAAGGAGGAAAAGTAATATGAAGACTACTCAGATCCTCTTTGCCGGTTTCGGCGGTCAGGGCATCCTGTTCTCCGGCAAGTTCCTGGCTTACAAGGGCCTGATGGAAGACCTGCAGGTCTCCTGGCTGCCCTCTTACGGCCCCGAGATGCGCGGCGGCACCGCAAACTGCAATGTCATCCTCTCCGAGACCCCCGTCGGCTCCCCCATCATCACCACCCCCGATGTGCTGGTTGCCATGAACCTGCCTTCCTTGCAGAAGTACGTGAACACCGTAGCACCCGGCGGCCAGATCTATGTGGACTCCGCACTGATCGACGCTAAGGTGGAGCGTACCGATGTGGAAGTGTTCTACATCCCCGCTACCCAGATGGCCAAGGACAACGGCATCGCAACCCTGGCCAATATGATCATTGTCGGCCATATGCTGGAGCATCATCCCGAGCTGGGCTTCGACGGCGTTGAGGCTGTTGTGAACAAGCTGGTTCCCCCCAAGAAGGCTGCTCTCATTGAGCTGAATATGAAGGCTCTGCAGCTGGGCAAGGATTACTAAAAAATTAAGACCTGCGTGAATGTTCACGCAGGTCTTTTTCTGTTTCAGTTTTTATTATCGCAATCATCAAACTCGATTACTTTCCCGCACTTTACACAGTGTCCTGCATTTGGCTTGGACCAGTATAAACCTCTGAAATGCTCGCCACAATATGGACAGCGGTTTGTAGAAAACATGATTATAACACCGGCTATCCATACGGGGATCGAAATGAGCATAATGACACGATTCGAGGAAATATAGCCAACGAGCATGAGGAAAAGGAAAGCATACAGTAATACCAACGCCAATCTGTTTTTTGCTCTGCTAATATACTTTTTCACGCAAATACACTCCTTTTTTAATTCTCCACACTGGTGCAGTGCGTAATGCTTGGCTGCCGCACCGGAGGTATTAGATTCCCAAAATATGTTCGGCGGTGATGTGGGCGATCTGCTCTTTTTGAGAGTCCGTGAGCTTCAGCCGCTGGAACCGCTCCATCTCCACCACAGGATTCCACATAGGAAAATCACTGCCGTAAACAAAGCGCTCGGCACCATAATGGTTGATATAGCTTTCCGCTACACCCTCTTCCATGAACATCAGAGAACTGGACACATCAAAGAAACAATCCTTGCCCTTCAGTTCCTCTTTGGCAATCTCGTGCATGGTGTAGCCGCCGAAATGGGCAGCGATCACCTGCAGCTTGGGGAACATCTCCAGCACCTTACGCAGGCGCTTGGGGTGAGAATAATCATATCTTCGGTCTCCCATATGGAACAGGATCGGCAATTTATCCTGGGCCATTTCATATACCGGAAACAGTCTGGGATCATCAATGGGAAATACCTGGCAGTCCGTGTGCATTTTCAGTCCCCGCAGGCCGTTGGCCATGATAAATTCCACCTCTTCGCACAGATCCTGCATGCCTGCATGGATTGTACCATAACCATAGAAGCGGGGTTCCTTTGCTACCTGCTCAATGATAAATTCATTGATATGGCGGGTATTGGTAGGCCGCAGAGACACCGGCAGAATGACAAATTTCTCCACACCGGCTTCAGTGCCGTACTTTAGCAGTGTCTGCACTCTGCCGTCCATATAGTCATCGCCCAAGCGGTAAAATCTGCGGATACTGTCGGCTGCCTTGGGGGCAATGGCATCGGGATATACATGAGAATGAAAATCAATGAAATACATGCTTTCGCCTCGATTTAGAAAAATTCTAAGGGTATTATATCACACCGGGCAAAGATTGCAAGTAGATGGGGATTTACAGAACATATCCGGCTTTTCATTTATAAAAAAGCAGCACCGATCCAGGGAATATCCCCCTGAATCGGTGCTGCTGTTCACTTTTCCAGCAGTTTTAAAATCTCCTGGATACTTTTCCTGCCAAAGGAAACCCTTTCATCATTGATGACCAGGCATGGAACGCTCATCACCTTGTACCGGTTTTTGATATCCTCAAAATGGCGGATATCATACACATGGGCGCTTACCCTGGGATTGATGGCAGCGATTCGCTGGGCTGCCGCCACCAGATCCGGACACATGGTACACGACAAGGTGACCAGGATTTTCAGATCCGTTGCCTTGTCAATGGCGGCGATTTGCTTCTTCGTCTCCTCATCCATTGCCTGACCGGGGCCTGCGGCATTATAGAGTCCCAGCACAAAGGAAGTAAACTCATGGCCGCTGGGCACACCGTGAAAAGCAAGACCTGTAGGCACGCCATCTGCCTGACACACTTCCACCCAGGGAGCCACGGCCGCATCCCCTTGTCTGTCAGCCACAGCCATTTCCAGCTTGTCGGACAGTCCGGCAAGGGCCGTTATAAAGGTTTCCAGTTCCTGAGAGATCGGGCGGCTGTCCAAATGCAGTTTGAGAAGGAGCGGCCGCTCCATTTTATGGAACACCGCATCCAACTGCTGGCGCATTGAGGCTGTGAACAATGCGTCGGATTCCCCTGTGCTGACTGCGGCCGCTGTTTTCCTCTGTTTTGGGGCAGGCACATCGGCGCGCAGTCCGGTCTTTCTCTGCATCGCCGCCACATATTTCTCCAGTTCCGTTGCCGCCAATGCACCGTCACCGGTGGCCGTCACCACCTGCCGCAAAGGCTTGATACACACATCTCCTGCCCCGTAGACGCCCTCTGCGCTACTTTTTCGGGAGGCATCGGTGACGATATACCCTTGTTCATTCAGCTCCACCATGCCCCTGACAGTCTCTGTAGCCGGCGCATACCCGGCAAAGACAAAGACGCCAAAGGATTCTTCGCTTCTATATTCCGTCACCTCTCCGGTGGCGGTATTTTTATAGCGGGCATAGGTCAGACCGTTCTCGCCGCCCACTTCCTCCATCACCGTATGGTACAGCACGGTGATCTTCTCATGGTTCTTTGCCTGCTCTGCCACAGAGGCCGCGCAGGAGAAATCGCCTTTGCGGACAAGAACGGTCACATGCCGGGCAAACTTTGTAAGAAATACGCTTTCCTCTGCCGCCGCATAACCGCCGCCCACAACAAAAATCTCTTTTCCGGTAAAAAACTCCCCGTCGCAGGTGGCGCAATAGGCAACGCCCCGACCCTTGTGTTCTTCCTCTCCCTTGAAACCCACGGATCTGGGGTGGGCGCCGGTTGCCAGCAGAATGCCAAAACAGCGGTAGTCACCCTGAGCGGTATGCACGGTTTTGAGATCCCCGGCAAGGTCAAAGCCGTTGGCTTCTGCCAGCATAAATTCCGCGCCGAAGTGTTCCGCCTGCTGCCGGATGGTATCTGTCAGCGCTTTGCCGCTGGTTTTGGCAATGCCCGGGTAGTTCACCACCTCGTGGGTAATGGCAATTTGACCGCCGAAGGCTTCCTTTTCCAGCACCAGCACCCGATATTTTGCCCGGGCCAGGTACAGCGCGGCGGTGAGCCCCGCAGGGCCGCCGCCGACGATGACTACATCATACAGATTCTCCATCAGAGCTGTCCCACCAGATCCAGGCTGGGCTTCAGGGTCTCGGCACCGGGTTTCCAGTTGGCAGGGCAGACCTGGTCACCGTGGGCATGGACAAACTGGCAGGCCTGGACTTTACGCAGCAGTTCCTCTGCGTTTCTGCCCACATTGCCGGCAGTTACTTCATAACCCACAATCTTACCTTCGGGATTGATGATAAAAGTACCGCGCTCGGCAAGGCCGTCTGCTTCAATCAGCACCTGAAAGTCCCTGGAAATGCTGTGGGTGGGGTCTGCCAGCATGGGATAATTGATCTTTTGGATGCGCTCAGAGGCATCGTGCCAGGCCTTGTGGACAAAATGGGTATCGGTAGACACAGAATAGACCTCACAGCCGATGGCACGGAACTGCTCATACTTATCCGCCAAATCCTCCAGCTCCGTGGGACAAACAAAAGTAAAGTCCGCGGGATAGAAGAAAAAGACACTCCACTTGCCCAGGATATCCTCCTTGCTGACAAACTTAAAGTCATTTTCGTGATAGGCATAGGTGCGGAAATCGGAAATTTCCTTGTTGATCATAGACATACTTATTTCCTCCATTTTTCTCGGATACGCTCAAAGTTTGTCCATTTTCCCGGCAATAATGCATGAAAGTCTGGACATACTAGCTGCAGAAGGATGTGAAATAATGGCATATCAACGAGGATTTATTCCATACGCTTTGGCCGCTCTTTTAATTGGTCTGGTAGGCGGCTTTTCTACGGTTTTAGGCCCGGCTTTTGTGCAGGATTTGGGAATTGCCTATAACAACACCACCTGGACTGCCCTGGCCCAGGCCATGTCCACAGCAGCCTGCGCGCCGATTTTGGGCAAGGTGGGGGATGTGATCGGGCGCCGAAAGACACTTCTTTTGGGCATTGGGGTATTCACACTGGGAAATGTGCTGTCCGCTTTGGCAAACTCCCTGATATTCATGCTGATTGCCCGGTTTATCGTAGGGATCGGCACGGCGGCAATGGGGCCCGTGATCCTTGCCTATATCGCAACAGAGTTTCCACAGAATAAGATTGCAAAAGGATTTTCCCTATACATGCTTCTTTCCAGCGCATCGGTGATCATTGGCCCAACGATTGGCGGTCTGATCGTTTCCTCCTACGGATGGCGCACCATGCTTTGGGTCTGTGTTGCTATTTGTACAGGCATTTTTATCGCCTGTTTCCTTACTTCCCGCAACCAAGTCTCCACGAAGAAACCACTTCAAAACTTTGATGCTGCCGGCGCTGTTTTGATTTTGTTTTTCTTCAGCCTGCTGCTGTGCGTCCCCTCTTTTGGGCAGAATTTCGGGTGGACATCTTCGCCGTTTCTCACTGTCCTGGTTCTGGCAATGCTCACGCTGGTCGGACTTATCCTGGCAGAAAGAAAAGCCACCCATCCCATTTTGTCCGGCCATTTTTTAGGGCGCACCGCTTTCATCTTAAGCGTGCTGGCGCTGTTTCTGACCCAGGGTCTGATGCAGGCCAATATGACAAACACCATTGTCTTTGTCAATTACACCCAGCCGAATAACAGCGCCATTTCCGGCTATGCAATTTCGGTGATGTATGTGGGCATGTCCCTGGGTGCGGTTATTTTAGGTCCGCTGGCAGATAAATTTCCGGCTAAGAGAATTCTGATCGGCTCTTTTCTGCTGACCGGGATCGGATGCGGCATTCTGCTGCGCTTCACGGAGGTTACCTCTGTATGGCTTCTGATGGCATCCCTTGGTATTCTCGGTTTTGGTCTGGGGGGAAACGGTACCATCTTTATGAAAGTGGTTCTCTCCGGCCTGACACCCCGGGAGGCGGGTGCGGGAACCGGAACTTACGGTTTGTTCCGGGATTTGGCAGCACCTTTTGGGGTGGCCGTGTTTGTGCCCCTGTTCACCAACCAGATTACGCAGAGAATCGCCGCAGGCACGGCGGCACCGGGTGCAGCCGTTGCCTCCGTTCATTTCCTGGCAATGGCGGAGATTTTTTGTGTCGGCTTGGGGATCGTTGCGGTCGCCTTTCTGCCAAATGGAAATGCCATAAAGGAGAACTAATATGAGATTGCAGGATAAAGTGATTTTGGTGACCGCCTCCACCCGGGGCATCGGTCTTGCCATCGTGAAAAAGTGCGCCCAGGAAGGCGCGCAGGTTTATATGGCCGCCCGGGATATGGAACGGGCGCGGGAAATCGCAAACACATTACACGGTGTAAAATGCGTGTATAACGATGCTGCCAAACCGGAAACTTTTTTATCTATGGTGGAGGATGTGGTGGAAGATGCCAGGCGCATTGATGTGCTGGTGAATAATTTCGGCACCTCCAACCCGGGAAAAGACCTGGATTTTGCCAATACCGACCCGCAGGTTTTTCTGGACACGGTGAATATGAATTTAAGAAGCGTCTTCATGGCAAGCCAGGCCGCAGTCAGGCACATGGCAAACAAGGGCGGCAGTATCATCAACATTTCCTCTGTGGGCGGCCTGGTGCCGGATATTTCCCAGGTTGCCTACGGCACCGGCAAAGCGGCCATCAACTATCTGACCAAGCTCATCGCCGTGCAGGAGGCAAAGCACCGCATCCGGTGCAACGCTGTTCTTCCCGGTATGACCGCCACGGAAGCGGTGCAAACCCGTCTGTCTGAGGAGTTTCGGAATCTTTTCCTGAAGCATATTCCTTTAGGGCGGATGGGGATGCCGGAGGAGATCGCGGAGGCGGTCTGCTATTTTGCCAGCGATGCATCCGCCTATACCACCGGACAGATCCTCACCATCTCCGGCGGCTTCGGCCTGGCAACACCGGTCTACGGAGATTTGGCCGGCAAATCCAACCGGCGCTGATACACCAAACAAAAAGCACCCGGCCGTTGGCATTTTGCCATGGCCGGGTGTTTTGCTTATTCTTACATTTCTTCCAGGATTTCCTCCGCGAATTCGTCCAGATCTTCCGGAACGCCCTGCTTCAGAATGCCGCATTTGGGGCAGGAAAGCACCGTCATCAGTTTCCGCTCTTTCCTTAAAAACTGCTCCTGGAATCTCCAAAGCACGATGCTGTCCCAAATCTTCTTGGGGGTAGGCGGATAGCTCACATGGGGATCCAGGATCATGGCATGGTTCCAGTCGAAGCGGCAGAGAGAATAGGTTCCGTCGGAGTTGATGCACATTTCGTAGAACACATAGGGGCAGACCTGCACCTCTTTGGACTTGCCGCCCAGCAGGGTCACCTCTTCATCAAAGTCCACTTTCATATCGTTGAATTTGGGCCAGTATTCGATGGTGCGCTCCACATTGATGCCGTCGGTAATATTGCCGAAGGTGCGGTAGAATTCTTCCTCCTGCTCCGGGGTCAAAATATCACCGTTGATCTTGATATTCATTTCGCATTTGCCCTTGTGGTCATAGAAAAAGGCGATGTTATCCACAAAGGTTTGATAGTCCATCTTGTGGCCGGAAAAATCCCGGTACTGCTGGGCATTCACACCTTCCACAGAGATATTCAGCCGGTCAAGACCTGCATCGATGATCTCCAGGCTCCGCTCCGGGGTGAGAAGGGATGCGTTGGTGGTGGTATCCACCCGCAGCACCTTGGACGATTGCTTGGCATAGCGCACCATATCCGCAAACCGGGGATTTACCAAAGGCTCTCCCTCTTTGTACAGCCGGATGACACGGATGGGATCCGGAAACTCCTGAAGGCTGTCGATGATGCCTTTATACACTTCAAAATCCATAGGGCCATGTCCCCGGCCCCTGGTTTTCTTCATCAGCTCCACATTGCCGGAGGGGCAGAACTTGCACCGGAAATTGCAGGTGTCGCTGGGGTCGATGTAGATCACATAAGGTGTCCGCAAAGGCAGCGCGTTTTTCAGCTCCATCCGGTCATGGATATCAATGCGGGGAATCTGCTTGGCTTTCATAATGGATGCCACCTCCAATGGTTTGCCATGATTATATCCCAGATGGAAGTCCAATGCAAATAAAAGCAAAAATTTTCCGAACACCTCTGATTTTTTCCAAAATCCGGTTTTATTTCCTTACAAAAACATGTGTATTGTTTTCTTTGCGGGAAAAAATAGGCCTACGGAAACAAAAACGCTTTCTTCGGAAAGTGGGTTTCCGAAGAAAGAAAAGGAGTGTAGAAACATGAGCAATTCCAACAACAATCAGCTGAATATTCCTCAGGCTCGCGAGGCCATGGACAAGTTCAAGATGCAGGCAGCCCAGGAAGTGGGTGTCAACCTGACCAATGGCTACAACGGTCACCTGACCTCCCGTGAGGCTGGCTCCGTCGGCGGCCAGATGGTCAAGAAGATGATCGAGGCTTACGAGCAGAGCATGCAGTAAGTGCCTTTTGGGGTGGGCGGATCTGCCGCCCATCCCTCCCGCTGGGGTACATAGGTATTATGTAAACTAACTAAAGAAAAAGCTGCCGTGGGATTTCCCACGGCAGTTATCTTATTCCTGATGCACAATATGAGCGCCCTGGAATTCCACATGCAGAGGCAGGATCTCCCAGTTTGCCTTGGTGATGGTGGGAAGCTTTGCCTCCAGCTTTGCCCGTACATTCTTATTGCGGGTAATGCACAGCAAAGTAGGACCTGCGCCGGACAGACAGAATCCTGCGCCCAAAGTGCGGACATAGCTCTCAATGGCTTCGTAATCCTGCACCAGGCCCTTGCGGTAGCGCTGATGGAGCTTATCCTGCATAGCGTGGCGCAGGAGCTTTTCGTCACCCAGTTCCAATGCCTTCAGTACCAGCGCGCCATGGGATACATTATAAATAGCATCTGCACGGCTGACCTGCTCCGGCAGGACGGCTCTTGCCTTGGAAGTAGGCAGATTGAAATCCGGCACCAGGGCAATGATCTCCCACTCGGGATGGAGGGGGAAGCTGACGCAGACCGGCAGACCGTTATCCACCATGGAGGCGGTGAGGCCGCCGAAGAAGGCGGGCGCCAGATTATCCGGATGGCCTTCCATGGCATTGGTGATGTTGAGAAGGCCCTGGGTGGACAGCTGATTGCCCCGCAGCACATTGGCGCCCATGGCACCGGCTACCAGCAGCGCGGCGGAAGAGCCCAGGCCGCGGCAGATGGGAATATTGGAATCGATGTGGATCTTTACACCTC
>JAFOBK010000225.1 GCA_017381835.1 Oscillospiraceae bacterium
CCGTCACCGTGGAGGTGGATATCCACAAAGCCGGGGCCCACCCACATGCCTTCCGCATCCAGCACTTCCGCGCCATCCGGAATCTGCAGATCCGTGCCAATCGCGTGGATTTTTTCACCGTCTAAAAGCAGGGTTGCATCCTGGAGAATGCCACCCGGCGTAACCGCTTTTGCATGGATGATCGCTTTCATTTTGCCCCCTCCATTTTAGTTAAAAATTTTATCGTTCTACGGAAAAATTGGAGACATTGAGACATGTTGTCCCCGATACCGCACTCAAAAACTGCGGGATTTGGACATCATTATAAAATATTCGGCAATTTTTCCACTAGACATTAACATCATTTCCATTTATTATAACAATAGCATAAATAAACAGTTTTGCAAGCGAAAATTTTGTGAATGGAGGACAAAGATCATGTCTAAATCTCAGGATCTGTATACCCATGCCAAAGAGCGAATCCCCGGTGGCGTGCAGCTTTTAAGTAAGCGTCCCGAGCAGTTTGCACCCAATCAGTGGCCCAATTATGCAGTTAAGGCAAAGGGCTGTGAGGTATGGGATCTGGACGGTAATCACTACTACGATATGACCACCAACGGTATCGGCGCCTGCCTGCTGGGCTATGCCGATCCCGATGTCAATGCCGCCGTTATCAACCGTATTGAGAACGGTTCCATGTCCACACTGAACTGCCCCGAGGAAGTGGCCCTGGCTGATAAACTCTGCGAAATTCACCCCTGGGCAGAGAACGTCCGCTTTACCCGCACCGGCGGTGAGTGCTGCGCTGTTGCCATCCGTATTGCCCGTGCTACCACCGGCAGAAATCTGGTTGCCATCTGCGGCTACCATGGCTGGAGCGACTGGTATATGGCCGCTAATCTTGGCGACACCTCTCAGCTGGACGGCCAGCTGTTGCCCGGCCTGGATCCTACCGGTGTTCCCCGTCAGCTCAGCGGCACTGCCCTGACCTTTATGTCCCATGACTGGGAAGCATTTGACAAACTCATCGCTGACTACGGTGATCAACTGGCATGTATCATCATGGAACCCTTCCGCAACGAGTACCCCCAGGAAGGCTGGCTGGAGCACATCCGTGACGAGGCCCACCGCGTTGGCGCCCTGCTGATCTTTGATGAGATCACCATTGGCTGGCGTCTGACCTTTGGCGGCAGCCACAAGCTGACCAGCGTTACCCCCGATATTGCCACCTTCGCTAAGGCATTGGGTAACGGTCATCCCATCGGCGCTATTATCGGCACCGCTGAAGCAATGGAAGGTGCACACACCTCCTTCATCAGTTCCACTTACTGGACTGAAGGTGTCGGCTTCACCGCTGCCCTGGCTGCTATTGAGAAGATGGAAAAGACCAAAGTTTGGGAACATGCTGCCCGCGTCGGCGAGATCGTGATGAAGGATTGGCAGGATGCTGCTGAGCGTCACAATGTGCCTATCCACTGCTCCGGTCTGCCCTGCCTGGCTCACTTTGCCTTCACCAAGTGGCCTCTGGAGCTGAAAACTCTGTACACCGTACTGATGCTGCAGGAAGGCTTCCTTGGCAACACCGGCATGTACCCCACCCTGGCCCATACCGACGAGATTCTGGCACTTTACCGTGCAGCCATTGACCGTGTCTTCGCAAAGATTGGCAAGATCCTGGAGTCCGGCGACAAGCAGGATGTGCTGGACGCCATCGGCGGCCCCGTCTGTCAGAGCGGTTTCGCACGTCTGGTTAAGTAATTATTATCAATCTTTTGGCCGAGGAGATTTCTCTCCTCGGCCTATCCAAGCAAAAAGGGGGCATCTTCTTGGATAATCAGGATGTCAAACTACTTATTGATGACACCACATTTGTTCTTCGGCTTGGCAGCCGTTTTTTGGACTATTGCGAGTACTGGAATACCGCCCGACATTGCAATGCCAACTATGAATTACACATGATCCTAAAGGGTAGCTGCGAACTGGATGTGGCATTCAAAACCCACAATCTTCAGGCCGGGCAGGCCATTTTGATCGCACCCAATGAATATCACATGCCCCATGTGACGTCCAAGGAATTTCTGCGGCTGTCTATTCCCTTTTCTCTTTCTGAGCATCACCTTTCCAAATCCCTGCGCCAAGCCATTCCCACCAGCATTATTTTTCAGTTGACCCCCGAACTTTTGCAGCTAAGCAGCAGTATATTGGAAGAACTGTCCGGCGACCGGGCGTTCGCCGCCGATCTGCTGCCTTCTCTCTTAACCCAGCTGATGATTTGCTTGTTCCGCACTTTGGGGGTATGCGACTCTGCCGGTAACAGCGCCAAAAAGCCCCAGGCAGACTGGCGCACCGATGTGATCGACACCTTTTTCGAAGACAATATGGCCTGCTATGGCACAGAAGAGCAGCTGGCAGAAGCGCTGCATATTTCCAAGCGGCAGCTGGCAAGAGTGCTGCAGGAGCATTATGATATGAACTTCCGGCAGAAACTGCTGGTAACCCGAATGGATCACGCCGGCTGGCTGCTGCGAACCACCCGCAAAAGTATCGGTGAGATCTGCAGCATTGTAGGCTACAATTCTGAAACCACATTCTTCAAGAATTTTAGAAACCACTACGATATGACCCCTCTGCAATACCGCAAACAGCACCAGTCCACAGATATTTGATATACTTTTTCCAGGAGGATGCTACCATGGCGATACAAAACGGAGTTTACAACGCATATGATCTGGAAGCAGCAAAAATTCTGGACAGTTTTCTTCCGGATAAGCTTTTTGATGCCCATGCCCACCTATATGATGCTTCCTTTGTGTCCGGCATGGCCAATGCCGGAGCCTTCTCCATCCGCAACCTTTGCGAAGTATCCCACTATTTGGAAGATATGAAGCCACTGGTTGGTGATCGGGAAGTACATTTGAATATTGTCACTACGCCTGACGCTTCCATGACACAGCCGGATTCCCCCTACCGGAAGGCTGGTGTAGAATTCCTGGCAGATCAGTTGACCAGGTTTCCCGGCCATGTAGGTGAAGTGATGGTAGGACCTGAGGATAGGGCAGAAGACATAGAAAAGATGCTGATCCACCCCGGAATCCGTGGTTTCAAGTGCTATCATCTGCTGGCTGCCAACAAGCCCACCTGGAATGCTCCCATCGGCGACTATCTGTCGGAAGCTGCCTGGGAGGTTGCTGACAAGCACGGTTTTGTGATTACCCTGCATATGGTAAGGGATCAGGCACTGTCTGACCCGGTCAACCAGGAATATATCATCCGGATGGCTAAAAAGTATCCAAATGCCGTGCTGATCCTGGCTCATGCCGCACGCAGCTTTGCTGCCTGGACTGCGGTGGAGGCGGTGGATGCCGTAAAGCACTTGGATAATGTGTGGTTTGATTTTTCCGGTGTCTGCGAATCCCCTGCCATGTTCCAGATCATGCGCAAGTGCGGCATTGATCGGTGCATGTGGGGCAGCGATTACCCCATCAGCCGTTTGGCCGGCAAGGCCATTTCCCTGGCTGACGGTTTCTACTGGATCAACGAAAAGGATTTGGCCCAGTTCGGAGGACCCACAGAATTTCATAGCTGGCTGGTCGGCACCGAGAATCTCATGGCAGTACGGCAGGCCTGCCTGATGCTGGATTTGGGCCACAGCGATGTGGAAAAGCTTTTCTACAAAAATGCAATGAACTTACTAAAACCCTAACACAGAAAAAGATCCCCGCAAAAGGCGGTCTCGCTTAGGGATTTATACGCTCCAAATCGGATCTTTTTCCGCAATACTACGTCAAAAAACCACGGCAGGCGTCAGCCTTGCCGTGGCTTTTTATCTTGTCTTGCAGAAAAATCTCTCGATTTGGAGTGCTTCGCAGTTTTGA
>JAFOBK010000024.1 GCA_017381835.1 Oscillospiraceae bacterium
AAATGATTCGTGATTACTGCTCAGCGACAGCGTACACGGAGCACTGACGGCGATCCTTGCCCTTGCGCTCGAACTTGACGGTACCGTCAATCAGAGCGAACAGAGTGTCATCGCTGCCGATACCGACATTGACACCGGGATGGATGTGAGTGCCTCTCTGGCGAACCAGGATGTTGCCAGCCAGAACGAACTGACCGTCAGCACGCTTAACGCCCAGACGCTTTGCCTCGGAATCACGACCGTTCTTAGTAGAACCGCCGCCCTTATGGTGAGCGAAGAACTGAATACCAATCTTCAGCATGGTGTTACACCTCCAAAACTTCGATATAATCTGGATAATCGTCCCGAATACCGCACAGAGTAATCAGCATACCGGCAAGAACTGCCTGGACTGCATCTTCCTCATCGCAGGATGCGGGGAGGGTCAGAGTGATTCTTGCATCTTCCTCTTTGACCCGGACCTTGGCCTTTGCGCCGCACACATCATTGATGGTGGCCTCAGCCATGGTCACCACAGCGGAGATAGCTGCGCAGACAATGTCTGCACCGGCTTCTGCATAGCCGCTATGGCCGGAGACAGAAAAACCTGTGATTCTGTCGCCTTCCGTAAAGAATTCGCATCTAGTCATAATTACAGAGCGATCTTGGTGATCTCAACCTTGGTGTAGGGCTGACGATGGCCGATGTGCTTCTTCTCGTTCTTCTTAGCCTTGTACTTCAGAACGTCGATCTTCTTGCCCTTGCCGTTCTTGATAACCTTAGCCTCGACTGCTGCACCCTCAACAACGGGAGCGCCGATCTTGGAGTTCTCGCCGTCCAGCACTGCCAGGACCTGGTCGAACTTCACGGTAGCCTCTGCCTCAACCTCCAGCTTTTCGATGAACAGGATGTCACCCTCAGCGACGGTGTACTGCTTGCCACCAGTTACGATAACTGCCTTCATTTTCTTTTTCACCTACTTTAATTTGTGTAGTCTCGCTTTTGAGGCGGATGCTTTTGGGCGCACCTCTTTAACCTCTTCAATGCGGCTTGTCTATTCTAACAAAAGGAGGCAAAAAAGTCAATAGCAATTTCTTTATTTTTCTTTAGAATTTCCCTTGTTTTTTACAGTTTTTCAAAGCGCACCTGCTTTGCCAGTTCCCAAACCAGCTCCGCCTCCGGCGACTGGGTACCGCTTTGCATGACGCTTGCCGCGCCAATGGCAACCGCAAGAGAAATCTTCTCCTGCCGGCTCAGTTTTTTCACCTGCGCGTAGGCCATAGCCGCCACCACAGAGTCGCCGGCGCCCACCGTGCTCTTCACTTCCACCTTCAGTCCCTGCGCCCGATAGCAGCCGTCTTTGCTTACAAACAGCGCGCCGTCACCGCCCAAAGAAATGACGATTTCTTCGATGCCGGTGTCATGGAGCCGCTTACCCTGGCAAAGCATTTCTTCGATGCTGAGTTTCTCTTTTCCAAGCAATGCCGCCAGTTCATCGTTGTTGGGCTTGATCATATAAGGAATGGCTTTCATGCCCTTTTCCATAGGCTCGCCATCCGCATCCAGATACACGCAGGCACCCAAGGAGCGGAAATATGCCGTCCACTCTCCGTAAAGGCCTCTGTCCACACCGGCGGGCAGACTTCCCGACAGGATCACCACATCCTCCGGCTGAATTCTGCTGCCCAGTTTTTCCTTAAACTGTTCCAAAAGCGCTGCGGACACCGCAGGGCCCGGCTCATTGATATCGGTGTTGGCTTTGTTTACCGGATCAATGATCTTTAAATTGGTGCGGTTCTCCCCTTCTGTCCATACGCTCAGCACCGGAATCCCCAGTTCACCCAGCATTCTCTCCAGCTTTGCGCCGGTATCACCTGCCAGAATCATGGCCGCCACCGACTTTTCTCCCAGGTTTTTCAGGCACTTGGACACATTGATGCCCTTGCCGCCGGCATCCTCCCGCAGGGAAGCCACACGGTTGACCCCGCCTGCCCGGAAATTCTCGATCACCACAGTCTTATCAATGGCCGGATTTAATGTAACGGTATAGATCATGCCAAATCCTCCAAATACAGAATAACCCCAGAGCAGTTACTCCGGGGTTACGGTGAATTATTCGCCTTTTTCTTCCTTGATCTTCTTGATAAGACCCTGGATGCATTTATAAAGAATGTACACAGTCAGGGGCAGGGTCATCCAGACCGTGTCCTTCATGATACCGTCTTCGCCCATCAGCAGATAAATATCCATCAGAATCGCACCGATGGCCATAACAATACTGATGATCCAGACTCTCTTGCTGTAATCGCCGTCAAACATAATTTTTCCGCTCCTTTTTTCTTGCCTTTTGTCATTTTACAACACAAGAGGCGAAAAAGCAACAGCTAAATCTACCTTGTAGGGGAGAGTCTTGACCCTCCCGGCGGTCTATTTCCCGTTTACACTTTAAGTTTCGGCGAACACGCACCATCTGTCAAATCTCCACGTCATTACGAGGAGGCCATCGGCCGACGTGGTAATCCGTTTCTCTTTTAAAAAATGACGTGCGTATTAATAGAAAGTGCGCTGCCAAATGACAGCGCACCCGGAGAGCCTGGCTCTCCCACAAGAAGGAAAGAAAATGAAGAAGTTGGTTAATTTAAAAATTCCGCCGGATCGATGGTCTCCCCGTCCAGGGTCACCCGGAAGCACACATGGTCAGGCAGGGCGCTCTCCATGAGGGCGGTGTTGCCCACCGTGCCGATGGTCTGACCCAGCGCTACCTTGTCCCCCGCCTTCACGGCCACATCCTCCCCAAGGCTTGCGTAATGGGTAGTGTAGCCGTCTTCATGGCGGATCACCACGGTCATACCCATCTGGGGATCTTCATAGACCGTATAGACCTCACCGTCGGCGGCCGCCTTGACTTCCGTACCGGCCTCCGCCGCCAGATCCATACCGCCGTGAACCCGCCAGTCCCGGGTGGTGGCATTATAGCTTAAGCATTCCATGGCGTATTCTGCCACCAGTTCCCCCTCTACGGGGGCAGCTGTTTTCATAGGCTCCTTGGGCATGGTTTCCGTTTCCCCGGTAGGCACAGTCTCCTTCCGGCCTGCCGGAGCGGTGGCGGCTGCTTCCGGCAGTTCCTGCTGGGTCACCGCCGCCGGCACATCCGCTTCCGGCTGGTTCAGATTCCGATAGTACAGATACCCGCTGACACCGATGGCGGCAGCGCATAGCACCAGGGCTATGTAGTAGCCCTTAGCGCTGAATTTCTTTTGATTGCTCATATTCAAGCACCTCCGTAGTCCAGTATTGCCCAATATTTCCTTTTTATACCTCCTTTTAAAAACTTTTCCTCAAATAAATCAAAAACAGCCCCCGGGATTGTTTGCAGTTTTACCGGGGTATACTGGTAAAGTGCTAAAATTCCATTGACAAAAAGGGGGTTTTAGGGTATATCTTATAGTGTCGAATAATGTTTATTTCGACACATCAAAGATAGAAACGGGGGAGGATAATGTCCAAAGAACTGATCAGACTCCAGGATTTGGTAATGGAGTTCGACGGAGAACGGATACTTGATGGTATCAACCTCTATTTTAATGACCATGAATTTCTCACGCTGCTTGGCCCCTCCGGCTGCGGCAAGACCACCACACTGCGTATCATCGGCGGATTCTTAAATCCCACTTCCGGCACCGTGCTGTTTGACGGTAAGCCCGTGAACGATGTACCTCCCTATGAGCGGCAGGTAAACACAGTGTTCCAGCGCTATGCCCTTTTCCCTCACCTGAATGTGTTTGATAACATCGCATTCGGTCTGAAGGTGGCAAAAGTGCCCAAAGAAGAGATCCACGACCGTGTCCATGAGATGCTGGAAGTTGTGGGTCTGAAGGGTTATGAAAAGCGCCGGATTGACAATCTGTCCGGCGGTCAGCAGCAGCGTGTTGCCATTGCCCGTGCGCTGGTCAACCGGCCCAAGGTTCTTTTACTGGATGAACCTCTGGCCGCATTGGATCTGCGCCTTAGAAAGGATATGCAGAACGAGCTGAAGCGGATTCAGCAGGCTATGGGTATCACCTTCATCTATGTTACCCATGACCAGGAAGAAGCACTTTCCATGTCTGACACTGTGGTTGTCATGGACAAGGGCCGCATTCAGCAGATCGGCAGACCTGAGGACATCTATAATGAGCCCAAGAACGCCTTTGTTGCCGACTTCATCGGCGAGAGTAACATTCTCGACGGTGTGATGCTTGCCGACTACAAGGTCAAGTTCTTCGGCCGTACCTTTAAGTGCCTGGACGCAGGTTTTGCACCCAATGAGCCTGTTGACGTTGTCATCCGTCCCGAGGACATCGACTTTGTCCCCGTGGAGGAAGGCCACCTGACCGGCACCGTAACTTCCGTCACCTTCAAGGGCCTGAACTACGATATCATCGTAGACTTCAAGGGCTTCAAATGGCTGATCCAGACCACGGATTTCCAGCCTGTGGGTGCAACGGTAGGCATCCGTCTGAACCCGGAAGACATTCACATTATGCATAAGAGTGAGTACTCCGGTATGTTTGGCGACTACAGCTCCTACTCTTCCGAGTATGACGAGCTGATGGAGGATGCCGACGATGAAGAAGAATAACTCTCTCATTCTAAGCGGCCCCTATATTGCCTGGATGGTGATCTTCACCCTGATCCCCCTGGGCGTGGTGGCCTACTATGCCTTTACCGATCCCAACACCGGTGCCTTCTCCATGAAGAATATTCTGGAGCTGCAGAATTACCTGCCGGTTTTGTGGCAGTCTGTGCTTTACAGCCTGATTTCTGCCCTCATCTGCCTGGTGCTGGGCTACCCCGTGGCATATTTCATCGCTCACCAGGGCGAGGTTGTGCAGAAGATTCTGTATATGCTGGTGATGCTTCCCATGTGCATGAGCTTTTTGCTCCGTACACTTGCATGGGTCGGCCTGCTGCAGGATACCGGCATCATCAATAATCTGCTGGGTCTTATCGGCATCGGCCCCATCCGGATGATCCGCACCCCCGGCGCGGTGATTTTGGGTATGGTCTATAACTACCTGCCCTATATGATCCTGCCCCTTTATGCCATCATCGTAAAGATCGATAACCGGCTCATCGAAGCGGCCGAAGACCTGGGCTGCAATGGTTTCCATGTGTTCACCAAGGTGGTTCTGCCCCTTTCCATGCCCGGTATCCTCTCCGGTCTTACCATGGTGTTCGTGCCTGCTGTGTCCACCTTCTATATTTCTCAGAAGTTGGGCGGTACCGATACGGTGCTGATCGGCGACGTGATTGAGCGTCAGTTCAAGCAAGGCAACAATGCCAACCTGGGTGCTGCTCTAAGCTTACTTCTGATGATCCTGGTGTTTATCTGCACCGGCATCATGAACAAGCTGGGCGCTGACGAGGAAGGCGGTGTGGTTGTATGAAAAAAACGACCCGTCTGATCACCATTTTGATCTTTATCTTTATGTATATCCCCATGGCGGTGCTGATCGTCGCATCCTTCAACACCGGCAAGGATATCACCCAGTTTGAGGGCTTCACCCTCCAGCAGTATGTGCGCCTGTTCCAGGACCGGAATCTGCTGAAACTGCTGGGTAACTCTGTGCTGATCTCTGTGCTGGCTTCCGGCCTGTCCACCGTCTTCGGCACCTTCGCCGCTGTTGGCATCCACGGTCTGAAGCCTAAGATGCGCAAGGCGGTCATGAGCCTCACGAACATCCCCATGACAAACCCGGATATCGTCACCGGTATCTCCCTGAGCTTGCTGTTCGTCTTCGTCGGTTCCAAGCTCCTGGGTCAGAAGGACGCTTTGACCTTCTGGACGCTGCTGATTGCCCACATGACCTTCAACCTGCCTTATGTCATTTTGAATGTCATGCCCAAGCTCCAGCAGATGAATGTGGCGCTGACGGACGCTGCCATGGACTTAGGCTGCACCCCCGTCCAGGCTTTCTTTAAGGTGACCCTGCCTGAGATCATGCCCGGTGTGGTTTCCGGCGCGATCATGGCCTTCACCATGAGTCTGGATGACTTCGTGATTTCCTACTTCGTCACCGGCATGGACTTTGTGACCCTGCCCGTTAAGATCTACAGCGAGGTCAAAAAGCCCATTCAACCCAAGCTCTACGCAATGTTCACCCTGCTGTTCCTGCTGATCCTGATCCTCATGGTCACCATGAACATCATTCAGATCAAGGGCGACCGCAAGCCTAATAAGCCTGTGAAGTCCATGAGCAAGCAGCAGAAGTGGATCCTTCGGACTGTTGCCGCTGTGCTGTGCCTGGCGCTGCTGGTTGGCGGCGGTTTCCTGGCATTCTCTGCCAAGAACGATACCATCACCCTGAACGTCTATAACTGGGGTCAGTACATTGCCGACGGCAGTGACGACTCTATGGATATTATCGCCGAATTCGAAAAGCGCTATCCCCATATCAAGGTCAATTACTCCACCTATGACTCCAACGAGATCATGTACTCCAAG
>JAFOBK010000226.1 GCA_017381835.1 Oscillospiraceae bacterium
GATGCAAAGGAGAAATCGGGCAGTTCTGCTGCTTCGGTTTCTTCTGCTGCATCAGCGGTTGCAACGATGATTTCGTCGCGAGTAATGACTTCAGGCTCGATAACGGGCTCGTTCTCGGTTGCGTGTGCATGGTTCATGGGAACCACAGACAGCAGCATAACGAATGCCAGCAGCAAGCTGAAGATACGCTTGGAAACGTTTTTCATTTTGCGTACTTCCTTCCTTAATACCTGATTGCATCAGGTATAATAATTGTAGTGCACCTGCAAACAGGTGCAGATACCCGGATACATATTACCATACATAAGGAGATTCCGTCAAGGACAATTACGGCAATGTTTAGGAGAATTCCACAGTATATGCCAGTAAAAAACCTATTTTTTCTATTTCTTTGTAAGATTTTAACTGTTTTACCATTGATTTCCAACTGGTTTCCCGAACTTTTGATACTTTTTGTAATTTTTTGATATTTCTCAACGCCAGTTGAATTTTCGTCGCGGTTCTGAGTCAAATCGGTGCGCTCTATGCCACGGATGCGCTTTTGTCCTTGAAAAAGCACGGGTTTTATGATATTATATAATATAATGTATAGAATGCGTTGTTATACCTTTCTGTCGGGTTTCTCCCGCAAATCGAATTTTTATCACTTCCCTTCCGAAAGAGGTTTTTATATGCCCGCTCCCGCCCCTTCCGAAATCAAAAATCTTCCCGAGCCGGATATTGATCTGGACGCGCTGCGGGAAGAGTTGATCAAAATCACCCGCGAAAAGCACCGATACTGGTTCTGGAAGCGTACTTTTGATATTATCTTCAGCGCAATTTTCCTGCTGGTGTTCAGCCCCCTCTATCTGCTGCTGGCCCTGATCATCTTCCTGGACGATCCCCACGGCAGTCCCTTCTACACCCAAATGCGCATTGGCCGCAAAGGTCAGCCCTTCAAATTCTATAAATTCCGCAGCATGGTAGTCAACGCTGACGAGCTGAAAGCCTCTTTGATGGATCAAAACGACAAAAAAGGCCCCGTCTTCAAGATTAAGGACGATCCCCGTGTTACCCGGGTAGGCCGCTTTATCCGCCGTACCAGTCTGGACGAGTTACCTCAGTTTTGGAATGTGCTTAAAGGCGATATGACCCTGGTGGGTCCTCGCCCCGCGCTGCCGGAAGAGGTGGCTCAGTACAACCGTTATCACAAGCTGCGCCAGCTGATCACCCCCGGTCTCACCTGCTACTGGCAGATCCAGCCTAACCGGGATGACATTCCCTTTGACGAATGGATTGCCATGGACATCCAGTACATCCGGGACAAAAGCTTCCTGCTGGATCTGAAGCTCATCCTTCTGACCGTCAAAGCCATGTTTGACAGTCAGGGGCACTAACCGTGTTATCCACCGTTTTTCAGGTATTGCCTGAAAGCGGTAAAAATATATACAAGGATCTTAATTTTAAGAGACTGTAATAGAAAGTGGTGTGAAAAATGAACGTAACCAAAAGAATTACCTCTCTGGTTCTGACCCTGGTCATGCTGTTCTCCCTGGCATGCACCGGCGTATGGACTCCCCATGTTCATGCAGAAGAACCTACCGCCCTGGATGATCTGAAAATCGTCCATGTAAACCCCCTGTACGCTGATACCATCACCGAAGCAGATCTGGTAAAGCCCAACCCCAACCTGCTGTACGGTGACAATACCGACGGTGAGCACTATTACGATACCGAAACCGCCGGTGAGATGATCCGTGACGATCTGGTAGCCCGCGATACCACCATTGTTGTAGATATCTACGGTGCATATACCTCTCAGGAAACCCTTGAGGATGATGCTGTTGACATGATCTATGATGTGCTGTCTACCGCTATGGTCCACACCGGCAATCCCACCGAAGGTGACTACATTCTTTGGCAGTATGCCGGTTTCGAGGCCGAAATGACCAATGCCTCCATCAATTCCAGTACCTCCACCCTCTACATGACCCTCACCTTCACCATGACTTACCATGCCAACGCCGAGCAGGAAGCCGAGATGAATACCGCAGTTCCCAAGCTGCTGGGTGAGCTGAATGTAGCCGGCAAGGACGACTACACCAAGCTGAAGGCCATCTACGACTACATCACCAGCAACGTTACTTATGATGAAGTCAATAAAAACAACGCTGACTACAAGCTGAAGCACTCCGCTTACGCTGCACTCATCAACAAGACCGCTGTCTGCCAGGGCTACGCTGTTCTGCTGTACCGTCTGGCACTGGAGCTGGGTGTGGACTGCCGCTTGATTCCCGGCAACGGCAACGGTGAAGCTCACGGCTGGAACATCGCAAAGGTTGGCAACCAGTACTACAATCTGGATTCCACTTGGGACGCAGGTCTGACTCCCGCCCAGTATCAGTGTTTCCTGGTAGGCTCCAAGAACTTTGCCAAGCATGTCCGCTGGGATAAGCCCGGCGAGCTGCCCACCGAGGAGAACTATAACTCCGCAGAATTCAACGCAAAGTACCCCATGTCTGAGTATGACTATGCTGTTGATTGCGAACACAACCACAGCGCCGCCATCACTACTCCCGCCACCTGCACCGAGAAGGGTATCAAGACCTTCACCTGCACCAAGTGCGGTGACAGCTACACTGAGGCCATTCCCTCCATTGGCCATAACTACGATAAGGTTTCCGTAGTCGCTCCTACCTGCGATGAGAAGGGTTATACCGCCCATACCTGCAGCAACTGCGGTGACTCCTATCAGGATACCCTGGTGCCCGCTACCGGTCATAGCTACGATGACGGTGTGATCACCAAGGCTTCCACCTGCGCCGAAGCCGGTGTGAAGACCTTCACCTGTTCTGTGTGTAAGTCCACCTACACAGAATCCCTGCCCACTTTGGATCATGTCTATGACAAGGTCGAAGTCACTGCTCCCACCTGCACCGAGCAGGGTTATACCACCCATACCTGCAGTGCCTGCGGTGATTTTTACAAGGACACCCTGGTGTCCGCCACCGGTCATAACTACGATGACGGTGTGATCACCACCCAGCCCACCTGCACCGAGGATGGCGTAGTAACCTACACCTGCACCAGTTGTACCTATGCTTACACCGAAGTCATTGAGACCCTGGGTCATGCCTACGACGACGGTAAGGTGACCATGGAAGCTACCTGCACCGGCTACGGCACCCTGGTTCATACCTGCTCCCGCTGCGGCAGCACCATCAACGCATATGTGGATCCTCTGGGTCACGCATACAAAGACGGTGAAGTCACCACCCAGCCCACCTGCACCAAGGAAGGTGTTATGACCTATCCCTGCATCCGCGGCTGCGGCAACACCACCACCAGCACCATTCCCGTTTTGGAGCACACCCCCGACGAAGGTACTGTAACCCTGGCTCCCACCTGCACTGAGGAAGGTACTTTGACCTGCAAGTGCACCATGTGCGGTGTAACCATTCTGAAGACCATTCCCGCAACCGGCCACGACTTCTCCACCGGCACCTGCCCCGGATGCAATGCCAAGGCCGTTGTGATTACTGCCGAGCCCAAGACTGCTTATGCTAAGATGGGTGAAATTGCAAAAGCAACCGTCACTGCTGAAGGCGAGGATCTGACCTATCAGTGGTATATCCGCAATTCCGGCAAGGAAAAGTACTCCAAGTCCTCTGTGACCGGCCCCACTTACTCCTGCACCATGAGCGAAAAGTCCAAGGATCGCCGCGCACTGTGCATCATCAAGGATAAGTACGGCAATGAGGTTCAGTCCAAGACCATCGTAATCCGTGAATCCGTTTCTATCGTCACCGAGCCCAAGACCGCATATGCACAGAAGGGTGAAGTCGCAAAGGTTAAAATGGAAGTCACCGGTGATGGCCTGACCTATCAGTGGTATATCCGCAATGCCAACGAATCTGAGTATCGTAAGTCCACTGTGACCAGCGCTACCTATTCCTGCAAGATGAGTGATGCATCCAAGGATCGCCGTGTGCTGTGCATCATCACCGATAAGTACGGCAACAAGGTTCAGACCAAGACTGTTATCATTCGTATGGCCGCAACCATCACAGAGCAGCCCGTGTCCGTTACCGTAAAGAAGGGCGAAATGGCTGAGGCAACCGTAACCGCTGTCGGCGACGGTCTGTTCTATCAGTGGTACATCAAGAACAAGAATAGTGATAAGTTCGTTGAATCCTCTCTGTCCAGCGCAACCTATTATGCGACTATGAGCAAAAAGGTCAACGGCCGTCAGGCTTACTGCGTGATCAAGGATAAGTACGGCAATACCGTAACAACAGACATCATCACCCTCACCATGAAATAAAGCCTTAGGTTCTACTTGAAAGCAAAAAAGAGACAGTCGAAAGACTGTCTCTTTTTTATATATTATATAATGTATAAATAATGTATAATCCTTACACCGCACGGTTGTCGTGGGCAGGCTGGGTCAGACCGATACGGTTGGTCTTAAAGTGCCAGTAAGGACGGGTGGGAACCTGGATGATCTTTGCAGGAACCATGTGCTCAGGCATAACCTTCTTTACCGCATCCCAGACGCTGTCTACGGTGTAACCATCTTTCAGCACCACATACAGATAGGGTACCAGGTAGCCGGGGTGGTCAATATTGGGATTATTCACAAAGAACTGATCTTCGATACCGGGGATGTTGGCATCTGCCAGCAGATTCTCCATGGGCAGGATATCCACATAGCCGCCGCCATAGCGCTTATTATTGGCGCCGCGGCCCAGCACATACACATGACCTTCTTCGTCCATACGACCCATGTCACCCATGTGAAGCCAAATCTTGCCATCCTCATGGATCTTCAGTGCCTTATCGGTAGCTTCCTTGGTATCGTAGCCTACCATAATGCCGGGGCCGGATACGCAGATCTCGCCGTTTTCACCGTAAGGCAGTTCCTGGGTGGTACCGGGCTTGCAGATAGTAACGGTTGTCAAAGGCATGGGGCAGCCCATATTGCAGTTGCCGGCGCCGCGCTTGGAAACATGGAAGGTCAAGTTGGAACCTGCTTCACTGGAGCCGTAACCGGTAGTGAAATTCAGCTTGCTGTTGTGCTTTGCCAGGAAGGCCTGCACACGCTGGATCTGGGTATTGTTACAAGCTTCCGCACCTGCGCCGATGGCTGTCAAATGGGAAATATCGTAATCATCGGGGATACGCTTGCTGTTCATCAGGATCTCCAGGAACATGGGGATCATGGGCCAGTTGTTGGGCTTATAGCGCATACACTCCAAATCCAAATCCTCAGGGGCAACCCAGGGATTCAGGATAAGCAATTTATTGGAAACCAAGGGCAGCAGAATCATGGACACCACAACCGCAACCAGTGCGGGAGGCAGAATGGTCACCATCCAGGTGGGGCGCTTATTGGCCTTGCCGCCATAGAAATTCATCTGAGACAAAACGCCAATGATAGTACGGGCAGAGTGAATGACCTGCTTGGAAGGGCCGGTGGAACCACTGGTGTAGCAGCGGAACAGAGGACGGTCAATATCAATGGGTGCATCCACTTCCTTGATGTGGCTGCCCATTTCCAGGAACTCATCCCAGGTAATTACCAGGTCGCCGTGGGCACACTCATGGTCATAAAGGGTATAGAAATTATCCCGGATATAGTCGGGCATATTCCAGCGGTTGCAGGATCTCAGGGGGTTCAGCACAACCACCTTCTCCAGATCCGTTTCAGCAATGTAGGTTTTCAGTTCTGCCTGAGACAGGAAATCGTGGGCAATCAGGATTTTTGCGCCTGCCTTGCGGATCGCTTCCGCATTTTCATAGGGCTCATTGTCACGGATCAGCAGAGATGCGCCAATACGCTCTACCGCAATCAGCGTAGCCACAAACTCAGGAACGCTGCGCAGGAAAACGGGGATCTGATCACCTTCACCGCAGCCGAATGCTTTCAGAGCTTTTGCAATGCGGGTAGACTCGGCAAAGATCTGTGCCCAAGTCACCTCGGTGCCATAGTAGTGGATCGCACTTACCTGATGTCCGGGCATATTCTTCTGCAGGTACTGGGTCAGGGAGCACTCCGGCACCTGAATTTTCTTCAGGAAAAAGCCGGGATAATATTTCAACCAGGGCTTGTCAACACTGGGCTTTCCGGTAAGATTATTATTACTCATTTCATACATCCTCCACAAAACATAACGGACGTATTGTAGCACATTCAATTTCAAACTGCACGAGATATATATTGACAATATTAACCATTTCTTGAATCACTTCATTCATGTAATTTTTCATCAAGAAATTCTTAGATAATCGTTGCAATATCACATTTTTCAAAACAAAAAGCGGTCTGGTTTTATCAGACCGCTTTTATTCTTGAATGAATATTGATTTTTTCGAAATCATTGTCAATTCCGCTGAACAGCCTGAGCCACAACCTGGCACAACTGCCCCACCGTTGCCACATCCCGCAGCTCAGAAACCGGCAGTTCAATTGCGAATGCATCCTCCAGATCGGAGACCAGCAGCATAACCTCCACAGAGGATAGGCCCATTTGTGTAATCAGATGCAAATCGTCCCTGAGTTCCAGTTCTGTTTCCGTAGAAAATCGGATCACGCGGTAAATCTCAGCATTCAATTGTTCCTTCGTCATTGTCTTTCACTCCCAGCACGCTGCGTCGAATTGTCTTTCCGATCTCTGTCTTAGCAAAGGGTTTCTCCAAAAAACGCAGCTTCTGCACCTGCTTATAGTAAGGAACGCTGCGATTATAGTCTTGCACAAATTCTCGGATCTGCTGATGTGCTTCTTCCATGCCATAGATTGCAGCACAGATCAAATTTTCTTCCAGGCCAACCATAATCTCTTCCACACCGGGACATTGCTGCAGCACCGATTCAATCTCCTCGGGGCTCACATTTTCTCCATTGGCCAGAATGATTACATTTTTCTTTCTGCCTGTCAGATACAGATAGCCGTCTTCATCCTGACGGCACAAATCTCCTGTAGCATACCAGCCATTTTGCAGCACCTGAGCAGTTGCCTCCGGATCTTTATAATAGCCCATCATAACCGAGGGACTTTTCAGCCAAAGCTCTCCATCCAGAATTTTTGTTTCAATTTCCTCGCAAGGTTTACCGATGGTGTCCCGGCATTCTTCCGTCATCTCCCAGTCAAAGCCCAGGCCGCCGGCTTCTGTAGCGCCATAGCTTTGCAGGAGGCGAATGTTCCGCTCATGGAAAAAGCGGATGGCATCCGGTAGAAAACGGGCACCGCCGCAACCCAAAAGCTGCAGATTCCAGCCCAATGCCACACCGTTGGGACCGGCATTTTTCAGCTTCTTCATCAGTACCTGGATAATGGAGGGCACTGCCAGCATATAGTCCGGCTGCATGCCGGCAAGGTAGCGATACAGATGTTTCATCTCCTGGCCCAGGCAAACCATCGCGCCCAAATACCAGGTGTTCAGCACCGAGGCAATGCCAGCAATATGATGCAGCGGCAAAATCGCCAGCTGGGCATTAAAGGATTTTCCGATCACCCGATGGCACACACCGGCAATCATTGCGCCATGGGAGAGCATAACCGCCTTTGCCCGGGCAGTGGTTCCGGAGGTAAAAAGCATGCAGGCGGGGTCCTCTCTGCCGGGTTCTCTGCCATGTGTTTCCTCACAAGGAATTACCACATCCGGCAGTTGATCCAGGCACAGCGCTGTCACATTCCCCTCACCCAATGCTTCTTCCACCACAGCTTCGAGGCTCCGGTCGTAACATACGCAGGCCACATCTGCCCACTCCATTCGCTGAGCCAGCTCCCGGCTGTTCAGGTCCGTGCTCAGCAGAACAGCCACACCGCCCACCTTGCAAACGGCACAAAAAGCAGCCAGCCACTGCACCCGATTGGCACCCATGACAGCAATATGACACCCGCAAAGATTTCGCTGTGCCATAATCGCCGCCATACGCTCTACCTGCTCCAGGAAGCCTCCAGCCGTCAGGGTCTGTACGCAGTCCCCATCCATATATTTCAAAATAACCTGCTGACCGTTTTCCTTCCAAAGCTCAGAAAACAGCCGGTTCAGGTTGGGAATTTCCGTAAATTCACACATATAAATTTCCTTATTGGAGAGTAATTCCGGGTTTTACCCGCTTCTTCTGCAGTTTCCGCCGCACCCACAGCGCCAAACGCAGCAAAACAAAAATCACAACGCTGCGCAGAGCCAGGCACAGAACGGCGCACACTCCCGGATGTTCCGGCAGCAGATATCCCAGCCGGTACCAGGGAAAGATCATTTTTTCATAACCATGCAGGCACACGATCCACAGAGAATTCAGACCCACGGTTTCTAAAGCTGCAAACTGCCACTTTCTTTCCATCAACCAGCGGTAACCCCGCAGCAGCAGGAATCCCACGCAGAAAGAACCGGCCACATCCCAAAGTCCCAGTTTCCATCGGCAAGCAACCATATTGACACCGCCAAAAGCAAAGCAGCTCAAAGAAATTGCTGTCAAAAGCACCCATGCCCAAACCGGTAATTTGCCCGTAAGCCATTCTTTCCGGCGGATCAGATTGCCCATCGCCAAATATCCTGCTGCCATCAGCGCAATGGGCAGACACCAGGGCCAAACCTTGGAAACCAACGTCAGCAACCAGCCCAAAATAACAGAACCAGCTGTAAGAAGAATTTGCAGTTTTTGAGATTTTAACCGGCAAATGCCGTTATACAGTACCCAACCGCCAAACAGCGCCAGCACAAACCACAGAATACTCACAGACTCCACGGCAAGTCCCAGGAATGTACCGCCGCCTTCCGCATTCATACCCAGCAGATAAGTCAAAACCAGTTCGCCGCCGTGCCGGGCAAAGGGCCGGTGCTTTATCCCCGCAAGTATCACTTTCGTAGCAATCACCGCCGCTGCCGTGATGCAATAGGGCTTCAGCAGCAGTTTCCATTGGGTGCTCCAGCATTTTTTGAAGCTGCGGCTATAAAAGCCGAAACCGCTGATCAGGAAAAACATGGCCATAATGCCACCGCCCAGCACACTGCCGGCACCGGAAAACAACCCCTGGGGCAGTTCCTTTGCGGAAAAAAACGGTGTCAAGGAGTGACCCAGCAGGATCAGTACCATGCCGATACCCCGGGCCAAATTGAAATATCCCAAACCTATGGAATTGTCAGACCCGGTTTTCTTCATGTCAAACTCCTTACTTCATAATTTCCAAAAATCCTAAGAATTTTTTACGGAAGAGAACCAAAACAATTGCCTCTGCCGCAAAAAGAATATAACGCACATAACCCAGCCGGTACACCCCTAATAGGAGAACTGCCAGGATCACCATACCGCCACTCAGCACCAGCAGCAGTTTCTCCGGGAATATCCCTTCTGACATCTGATGTTTGCGGCAGATCTTTTTCATCCGCCCATAGTGCAGTAGGGTTAGAAGCACATAGCTGGCCAAAGTTGTCCAGCCCGCTGCCAAATAGCCAAAGCGAGGAATGCACAGAGCATTCAGCACAACATTTACCACAGCAGCAATCAGAGAAATCCAGGTAATGCCCCGGTTTTCTCCGTAATACATTTGCACATTGGCAAACTGCATATAGATAAACACAAAAAACACGCTGGCAGCCACGGGGGGAATGATCCACACTGCCTGAGAATAGGCATCCGTAGCCAGGATCGCCACCACATCCGGCGCAAATACCATCATCGCCAGAGTTGCTGCCGCCACTACCGCCGCAAAGCCACCGATCACCGGCCGAATTTTCTGATTTTCTCCGGCCTTCAGTTTCCGGTAAAACCAGGGCATAAAGGAGCCGTTCACCGCAGAGGTCAGCAAAAGCATCAAAGTACCTGCCGTATAGGCCACGCTATACACAGCCGCCTGGCCGCTTCCGCCGTAGTAATTGATCATGATCCGGTCGGATTGATGCAGCAAAGATTGGGACAAATAATAGGGAAGCAGCGGCAGATTAAAGCCCAGGGCAAACTTCCAATAGTCCTTGTGGAAAAACTTCCTGCCTCTTGCAAACAGCAGTACCCCACAGCCAAGGCCAAACGCACCCTGCACCAGTGCCGAGGATAGAATTCTGGCCTCTGCCACATATTGGGTGTTCAGCACCGCGATCACTGCAATCACCGGATTGGCAATTGTGCTGATAATGGTCACCACTACAGGCCAGCGATACCGATAGTCAAACCGCTGCCGATTGGTCCACAGATTCAAAGAGGGGTTCAGCAGCAGCTGCACAAACATAACCCCCATCAGGAAACTGCTGAGGCCGATGTAAGGCTCCAGAACATCCCGCAGCAGCCAGTAGAGCAGGCCGACCGCACAGGTCAGCACCATAATCAAGCCCTGGATAGCACTGGTATAGCCGTCCTTGTCCTCCTCATGGCGAATCAGGCCATTATTCAGTCCCTCATAGGGAAGTTTCAGGGAGGTGAACAGCACAAAAATATCAAACCAGGCAAAATAGACATTGCACACACCATACTGCTGCGTTGTCAAAAGCCGGGTGAAAATTGGCACCACGATCACAGCGGCGCCCCGCTGCAGGAAATTGCAGAGGGTGAACCACAACGCAGACCGGGCGGCAGGCGCAGATTCCCGATAGGATTTTAGTGGATTCTTCATGCCTGCATTCCTTTCCGCAGCCGATTCCGATGCTCTGCCAGCAGCAGACCCAGCAGCATTGCCATGGGTACTGCCAAGGGATTTGCCAGGGCAGATTCACTGGTGCTGGAGATCAGAAGCTGCGCCAAAATCAGCAGGCCGGCAGCATACGCACCCAGGGAATCCTTCATATTCAGAATTTTCTTCACGAATACGGTCAGCGCCACCAGGAAACCGGCAAAACCGAAGAAGCCGGTCTGACCCAAAATCATAGGCCAGTAGGTATCGGACACAAAAGCGGGGTAATCGGGAGACAGACCCCAAATACCTGCCATGCGATACATGCCGTAGACAGGAGAATAGGGCTCTGCGGAAAAAGCAGAACCAAAGGTTGCCCAGCCGCTGCCAAAGGGGAAATGATCCCAGGCAACAAAGGGACCTGCCAGGGTCAGCATAGCACGGGCAGATTCCACGCCCATCAGAATATAGTAATTCGCAATCTGATAGATAATCGCCGCTGCGGCAAACACCAAAAAGGCCACCAGGGTAATCTTCATCCACCGCTTCAGACCGGTGAATTTCAGACCCCGCAGCACAAACAGATAGATCAGCACCACCGCAGCAATGGCACCCATGGATTTGACCCGCAAGGTGCAGAACATGATCACGCTCAGGATTCCCAAAGGCAGAAGGATTCTGTCTTTCTTCTGCTCGTAGTACCACAAATAGAGGCTGCTCAGGAACACGCAGACAGCCACCAGCACCGTCTGCACAGAGTAGAACAGTTTCACTGCCCGGAAGGGTCCCCGGGTATCGGTAGAGAAAGTGTCAAAGAACAGATCCACCACAGTCAGCACAAACAGCAGTACCGTCACGCCATTTAGCACCGGCCAGATTTTTTCTTTCATCTTTTCAAAATCCAGCGCCTCATCGGCAAAGAATAAGTAGCTGGCTCCCAGACCCAGGAAGAACTTGCTGTTCACATAGAAATCCTTCAGGGCATTGGTCAGGGGCTGATACCGGTAAGCCAGATAGCCTGCCCATCCAAAAATCCAAAAGACCGCCAGACCTGCATAGAAGAGCCAATCCCGCTTTTCGCCGATGGGATGCAGCTGCTTCTGACGCCAGCGAATAAAGGCCATAGGGAAAAACAGCAGACCAAAAGCCTCATCAAAATACTGAAAGGGCGCAAACCACTCCTGCAGTTTATCCTGCATCAGAAACAGGCCGGCAAACAACAGAAAGACGGCAGTTTTCATTGTTGTATTGTTTTTCATAGGCGCTCCTTTCAAATAATGCTCAAATTTCGAATGTCGATTTTTCCGGGAACATCCGATCAAAGGCACCTGCCAGCTTCGGCTGCAGGGCATCGAAATCGATATCGGTCTTACTGTCGTTAAAGCAGACTGTCCGGTATTTCTGTCCGGTCACAGCACTGCAGACAATGTCGATGTCATCTTCCCACAGTTCAAAATGTCTGCCCCAGCGGGAAGAACGGGGGACAAAATTACCTTCACAGATTTGCCAGCACTTCATAAGCCAATGGGTCAAATCGGTTTTAGCGCGAAAACGATTTGCACTGCATCGGGTGAGCCACTCACCTTCCGCCTGCCAAACCTCCTCAAATGTCTTCTTGCAGTAGGCAGAGGGCAGATGGGGATCCCGGAAGCAGGAAAAATACTGAAAAGGCGCCAGCAGCACATTGCGCAGCAAATCACTGCCGTACTTCAAATTAAAAAACTTGAAAAAGTTTTCCTTCAGCACGGTTTTCTTCCGAAAGTGCTTATTCAGCACAGCGCTGTTATTCAGAAGCATATAGGGAAGGCAATCCTCAGAAGAACCGGAAGATGCCTGATCCAGCAGTGCCGCTTCCACCGGCATACCGTTTACAAAAAAGTCTTCCGGCGTTACCGGCGCTGTCAAAAACATATCGTCATTAAACAGCACAAAATGCTCACTGAGCTCCGGAATTTTATGGAGCCACAGTTCGATCACATTGGAATTAAAGGTGGGCAGGTACTCTGCGGGGATGTAATCCTTATGGGATACCAGCTTCAGCTTGGGATGTTCCCGGTTGAGCCATTCCGGCACCTGGCCGTTGGTGACAAACCACACCCGGTTGACCCAGGGCGCATAGCGCTCCACGCAGCGGAACCAGTAACGCATCAGTCCCCAATCCCGATAGCGGTTGGGAGCATCTCCGTTGTTGCGCTCTTCCGGGCGGTACTGCTGCCGCTGAGCCTGCCAGGCAGGATCAGCGCCATCTACCCAAAGAACCACGAAATCAATTGTTTCAGCCATTGGGCATTCCCTCCTCATAGATGGCAATCAGCTTCTGCAGATACTCCTCTAAATCTCCGAATCGGGTCTGCAGGCAGGCATCCTTGTACATTTCCGGCTCTTCACTGTTCCAAATCCGTTGGATTTCCCGGGCAAGGTTCTCTTCCTCCGCCTTATAGACCCAGCCGGTCTCCCCTTCCCGGATCAGTTCCGGAATGCCGCCGTTGGGAGAGCCCAGCACCGGTGTACCGGCCATAATGCTCTCCATGACAGAAAAGGGGCAGTTGTCATGGCATTGAGAAAAACATACGGAAAAGCGGGCACTTCCGATCACTTTTTCCAATTTCTCTCCGCCCAGGAATCCCACATTGCGGATATTAGGCACCCCTTCCAGCAGTTCTTCCAGGGGGCCGCCGCCGGCAAACACAAAAGGAATGTGAGGCAGCGCCTTGCAGGCATTCACCAGCGCGCGAATGCCTTTTTCCTCACTGTAGCGACCAAAATACAGCACATACTTTTCTTTTTCGGTGACAGTCCGATCAGATGATGCCACAAAATTACGCAAAAACACGGTTTTTTTCGCCAAAGTAGGATGCCCATCCAACTTCCGTTTCATAAATTGGGAAGGACACAGAATGCAGTCCAAAATCCGGTACACATCCCGGGAATTCCAGTACAAGTTCTCCGCCACACCCATCAGGCTTCTGGCACGAGAACCGTGGATACATTTCCGTTTCAGGCAATGCGCCAGATTTCCACCCAAACATCTCTCGCAAATACGGTATTCCATCGGATCAAACAGCAGGTGATTGGGGCAGATAAGCTGAAAATCATGGGCCGTATAGACAATCCGCAGTTTGGGATTCTTCTTATTCCGATACTCCTCTGCTGCCAGCAGCACGGAGGGAGTCAGCTGGAAGTTAAAATTATTCAAATGCACCACATCGGGCTGATACAGTGTCAGCAGCCGGTACATTTTCTGCCGTGCCTGCCGGGAGTATATAATTTTAGTCAGATAGGATGCTTTTTCCTTCAGGCTGCTGCCATGAAAGTCCATAGGCATGGTATAGATATCCCAGGCATTTCCCACGGTTCTTCCGGGGTCATCCATGCCAAAATATTCTACCCTATGGCCCAAAGCCTTTAATCCTTCTCCCAGCCGCAGCATATAGGATTCTGCTCCGCCTTTGGGAAACAGGAATTTATTCACCATCAGGATTTTCATAAATCCCGTCTCCTCTCTTTTCAGGATTTTTTCAGCAGGATTCCTTGGGCTGATACAGTTCCAGTGTTTTCTCCACCACCTGATCCCAGCTCATAGGAATAAAGTTCCGGCTCACCCGCCGCTTACAGTCATCCACCAAGACTTCTTTATCGCACAGTTGCTGCAGCAGATCCCGCAACTTCTGTGCATCCCCCACAGGGAAAGTAAATCCATCTTCGCCCACCACTTCCGTACACTCCGCAATATCGGAGCAAACACAGCAGCAGCCAAAGCTCAAAGCCTCCAGGAGGCTGATGGGCATACCTTCCAGATTGGAAGGCAGACAATACAGATAGCTGTTGGAGAACAACTCCTCCAGCACCTGCCCCTGGGCAAAGCCTACAAAGATAATTCTGGGGTCCTCAGCTGCAGCCTGCCGCACCTGCTCATAATAGGAGGGCATATCCTTGGAACTGCCTGCAACTACCAGCTTCTTATCGGTCTTAACCTCTTTAAAGCTCTTGATAAGGGTCAGAAGCTCCTTCTCAGGAACAATCCGGCCTAAATACAGCAAATATTCATCCTTGCGCAGTCTCCACTGCTCCGTAATGGCAGCGGCATCCTGCTTCTGCACCGGTTCCACACCATTGGGGATATAAACGGTCTCCCGTTCGTAAGTCTCCCGAAAATATGCCTGGGTAGCGCTGCTCAGCACGATGATCTCATCGGCATACTTAGCTGCGCACTTCTCACCCAGCTTCAAATACCAGGAAGCAAAATTACCCCATTTACTGCGCTTCCAGTCCAGGCCGTGGATGGTAACCACTGTCCGGATTCCCCGTAAGTGAGGCAAAAAAGTCATCAGCGCAGGACCTTCCGCATGAATATGGATACAGTCATAACGGCCAAATACTGCCCGCAGCGCCGCAAAAGCCGATCCCATGACGGCAGCAACACCGGAGATATTCACCACAGGTACACTGCGGATATGAACACCGTTATACATTTCCGATGTAAGAGCAGGATTCTTACCCCGGCTGTAGAGGGTGACATCATGGCCAAGCTTAGCCATACGAACAGCCAATGCCTCCACCGCCACCTCAATTCCGCCCCGATGTGAGGGAACCTGCTTATGTCCAAACATTGCGATTTTCAATGAAACTCAAATCCTTTCCAGCCGGTTCTGCCTCCCAGGCAAAATCGGCACTTTCCCATAAAACCAGTGATATTTTCTCGGGATTTTCCCGCATAATGGCATAATTCATCAAATTATAATATACTCCAATTCCTGCGTTTTGTAAAGCATTCATTTACCCGCCGGCACTCCCCACCCCCTGATTCCATTTCCTGCTGACAAACCTGTCGACCGATGTTCGGTTTCCTTGACATTCTGCACCTGCCTCGATATAATGAATATATTGAATAATTTTGTTTTCACCGGGAATTTGATGAAATATCCGCAGGAGGGACCGTATGAAAGAGAAAAATCGCTTCAGCAGTCTTTTAAAACATCTGATGACCATTGCAAACTTGAAAAACTACACCCTGGCCAAGGAACTGCAGTATGATGAGTCCTACATCAGCAAATGGGTCACCGGCTCCCTGATGCCCACAGAGAAGACCCATGAGAAGGTTCTGCAGGATATCAGCCGCAGCATTGTCCGTTCTTTGGATAGTGACGGCTGGGCAACGCTGCTTTCCGACTACCAGCTCACGGATCGCGATGAACTGGAGCAAGCAATTTTCGACAATCTGGAAGCAGAATATCGCTATGTGATGGATTTGAAGGAGTCCACCGGTTCTGAGGTAGCGCCCAAGACCACCTTCTATCCCGAGCTGACCCTTGCCCAGTTCCTGAGCAAAATGCACCACCCGGTGTTGCGAAATGTGAAAGACCAGCAGGTTATTTCCGCCATGGATATTCTCTCCCTGGACCGGAGCTATCAGCTGGCACTGTCCATGCTGAACAATCCCAAAAATGTTTCCTCCCGTAACTATCCCGGTGTTTCCTTCTCCATGCTGATCAATCTGGATTCTCCCAGCCGGGATATCGTATACGATGTCACCTTCCTGCTGAATTTGCTCAGTGCCCTGGCAGATATCAATTTTAATCTCTACACCTGCCCGCAGGCCATCGGCAAACTGATTTTCTCTGTCCGGGATGCTTACTCCATCTCCGGCATGATCATTGATGAAAACCACTGCATTTCCGTTACCACCAGTGAGGATACCAAAAATTGCAACGGTATTTATGATCGGTTAAACAGTCTGTGTGGCCAGGAAAGCCTGGTGCTGCGTAAAACCAGCATGAAGAGCATGATTCGTGACCGCAGCTATGTGCAGTCTATCTTTGCCCGGAACCATCGGACTATCATTGGCTTTTTCTGCGAGCATATGCTGCCAAAGGAGCTGTTTGAGGAGCTTCTTTTGGAATACTGTGTTCTGGAGCCGGAAGCATCGGCGGAAGATCTGCGTCAAGCCAATACGCTGTGCCAAAATATGATCAAGGAAATGGGCGGAAAGCTGCTGATTTTCGAAAATGCGCTTCTGGAATTTGCCGTTACCGGCGAAGTGGACTTCTTTAACCGAAAATTCCATCTGACACCGGAACAGCGCCTGGAATATCTGAAGCATTCTCAGGTCATACTAAGCAACAATCGTATGCAGGTCGGCATTCTGAAAGGCGGTTCTATTTCCGACATTCAGCACATTCCCGCACCCAATCTGTTTTTGTCTGACACCATGTGCCATCTGCGTCTGAAACGAACCAGCACAACCAATCAGATCGGTATTGTCAATAAGGTTCAGGTATGTGATATGTTCCGGACTTTCTTTGACGCGGTTTGGGAGGATCCTCGTTTCTCCGTCATAAAAGATCCTGCCAATATTGAAGATTTTCTGCACTATATCATGCAAATGGTTCGTGTCCAAATCACACCCTGACATTCAAGAATACAAAAATGCGCGGTAATTTTACCGCGCATTTTTTATGCTTTCGTGAGTAAATCAAGAACAATTGAATTCCATTCCTTTAATTTTTTCAAAATTAATACAAATAGTTACAATTCCTGTGTTTATACATTAAAATGTTCAGTTTTTAAATATAAACTCGGAATTTTCTAAATGAATCAATATTGAGCATTTCTTTCATGTTTACTCATGTTGAATCCCTTGTTATCTTGTCGCATCTATGATATCCTAGCACGGAATGATAAATAAAGGAGGCTATTCACGCGCGCGTGAACGAAGCCTTCCAAAAATACTTACATTGATTTGCGTGCAGCACTTCCTGCAAAAAACTGCCGCAAGAAAGGAAGAAGTCTATGTTTACACCTCAGCAGATTGAGGAAGTTTCTTTCAACAGAGCCAGATTCGGTGGTTACGATATCGCTTCTGTTGATGCATTCCTGGAGCCCCTGACCAACGATTACATTGCTCTGTACAAGGAAAACAGCCTGCTCAAGAACAAGATGCGTGTTCTGGTAGAAAAGATGGAAGAGCTCCGTAAGGGCGAATCCGGCAGCCGTGAGGCCATTGCCAGCACCAAGAAGACCTGCGACAGCATGCTGCGGGAGACCGAAGCCCGCTGCGAAAAGATGCTGGCTGATGCTCAGGCTGCTGCTGACAAGCTGGTTAGCACCAAGCATCCTTCCGCAAGCATCGCTGCTATTCAGGAGCAGCTGAACGCTGCTGTTGCAGCTCTGGAGCTGCTGAAGGAGCAGGAAGAAGTCATCGCTGAGGAGCCCGAGGTTGAGGAGCGTCTGCCCAGTATCGAGCGTCCCTGGCTGAAGTTCTATCCCGAGGGCGCTGACAAGATGGTCGTACCCAAGGTCAGCCTGAGCCAGTATCTGAAGATGACCTGCCGCGGTGAAGATCTGGATGTACTCCACTACTATGGTACCAATATCTCCTGGAAGCGCTTCAATGCTATGGTAGAAAAAACCGCTCGCGCTATGAGAGCCATCGGTCTGGGTGAAGGTTCTCAGATTCCCGTTATGCTGCAGGCTACTCCCGAGTTCCTGGCTATCCTGATTGCTGCAGACCGGATCGGTGCTGCTCTGCTGATGCGTGATAATACCATCGAGGAGAATGCAGAGGCCATTGCCAAGTCCACCGCTACTGTCATGTTCGCCCATGATTACATCAGCCAGGAAGAGGTGGATGCTTACATTGCTGCAGGCATTGAGCGCATCATCACCGTTTCTCCTCTGAACTATGCGATCCGTCCTGAGATGCCCAAGCATGTTCTGAAGAACCTGAAGGCCCGCTACCCCAAGAAGGCTCCCGTCAGCGATGCACTGGAGAGCTGGTACGACTTCCAGGATGAAGGCGATTCCTACAACGGCATCGTAGACGCTGAAGTAGATCCCAACCGTCCCCTGTTCTATGTTTACACCTCCGGTTCCACCGGCCCCTCCAAGCAGGTTATCCACTCTGCACAGACCATGCTGTCTGTTGTGTGTCAGATGTCCGGCTACGCTACTTCCGATGATTTCCGTCCCACTTGGCTGATGGCTATCCTGCCCCCCGCACTGGTAGCAGTTACCGTTTCCATGGTGCTGATGCCCATGACTTCCAACCGCCTTCTGATCCTGGATCCCTTCGTAGATCCCGAGGATATCGATCTGGAGATCATGCGCTACAAGCCCAATGGCATGGCTTTCATCCCCATGTTCCTGGAGATCCTGATGAGCTCCAAGCGCATCCCCGCTGACTACGACATGTCTCACCTGCTGGCTGCAGGCGCAGGCTGCGAGTCCTTTAACAACGGCCAGGTCCGCAGAATTCAGAAGTATCTGAACGATCACGGCTGCCAGGCTGTGTTCTCCATGGGCTTCGGCATGAGTGAAGCCGGTTCCAACCTGACCTTCCCCAACCCCCTGCATCCCGCTACCGACGGCAGCGTGGGTATGCCCATGCCTCTGACCAATGTCGGCATTTTTAAGGGCGAGAAGGAAGTCGGTTACAATCAGATCGGCGAAGTCTGCGTCAGCACTCCCGGCATGATGCTGGGCTACGACACCGAGGAAGCTACCAACCAGACCATCCGCACTCATGCTGACGGCAGAGTTTGGCTGCACACCAACGACTCCGGCTACATGAACGAGGACGGCATCCTCTACCTGCTGGGCCGCGGCTACTACAAGCGCTACTGCGGTGAGGGTCAGACCCACGGCCGTCTGGTTGAGATCGTCATGGAGAACATCATCTCCGACGCTCAGATCCCCGGCATTAAGGACGCTATCTTCGTATTCCGTCCCGACAAGAACCACGAAGGCTTCTACCTGCCCTACCTGTTCACCGTTCTGGAAGAGGGCTACACCATCGACGATATCCGCGATGCTGTGGATGCCGTTCTGGAGCCCCATCAGCGCCCTGCTGCGATTGTTCAGATCCCCAAGCGCCCCTTCTTCCACTTCAAGACCGACCGTCTGCACATGGTGGCACCCGAATAATTCGCTTCAACGCTTTACCTACAAAACCCCCGGTCTCTTGCAGACCGGGGGTTTCTTTATGCTTTTAAAGATATTGTTATTCCTCATCCTGGGTGGAGAGTTTGTTTAAAATCGCAGCCAATTTTGCATTGACCATATCAAAGTCGGCAACCGCATCCATGATCTCATCGTAGACCACATCCTTACCCGCGTTCATCAGTTCCCGGGCCAGATCCGCAACCTCCTGGGCATGGGCATCATTATGGCTGACCAGGTATTTCATCATCACCAGCAGTTCTTCCAGAGGCGTTGCATTTTCCTTAGGCAGGTGATCGTGTTCTTCCTCTCCATGGGTATTGCAGTGAGTCAGACCGCCGTGGCTGTGGGTCGTACCGCTGTGGGAATGGGCCAGCACATCCCGCTTTACACCGCTGATCTGATACATGTGGTTGTTAGAGATTGCCACTTCCACCTGGAATCTGGCATCAAAAATCCGCTTCAGACTCTCTACG
Organism: Oscillospiraceae bacterium; assembly: GCA_017381835.1. Next base: position 20,003 of record JAFOBK010000226.1, read on the forward strand.
GACATCAGGCCGTTGCTGACCTTGCTGGCAGAGCCGCTGTGGTGATTATCGATTGCCTCCCGGCTCATGCCGTGGGCCACGGTAAGGCGGCCGTCCTCCTTCAGGAGCTTGGACAAGATCTTGATCAGTCGCTTAGGATGGGGAAAATGAGGGAAGGCATTGTAGACTACGATTCGGTCAAACTTCCGGTCAAAGGCATACTCTTCCACATCGCCGCAGATCACCTGCACCTTCGGCTCTTCCGCATACTTTTCTCCCGCGATTCTAGCCATCTCCGGAGAGATGTCAATGCCGGTTACGGATGCCACATTGCGGTTTAAATAATAGTCAAACATGACACCGGTGCCGCAGGCCACATCCAGCACATCCATACCTGCGCCCACCTCAGCATTATCCAGAATTCTTCCGATAATGGTATCGTTCTTAATCATATCCGCATCCCAAAAAGGGGCACAGCGGTCAAAAAACTCGATAATATCTTTTTTCTCCATAAATGGTTCCTCCGCATATATTTTGTCTAGCATACCACAGGATGGCTGTTCATGCAAGAAAAAGACGCAAAACATTTTCCTCTGGGAATTCACCCATCAGGTTTTTCCAAAATTTTCTCCGGGGGACTTGCTTCCACAGCTATATCTGCTACAATATCCGAAAAGGAGGATCGTCTATGGATCGTTTGGATGTTATCAAACCACATATTGATCGGCTGTTGGCGCAAAAGGATAGGGTCATTATCGCTATTGATGGAAAGTGTACATCCGGCAAGACTACCCTGGCACGGCAGTTAGCTGAAGTTTATGACTGCAATCTCTTCCACATGGATGACTTTTTCCTCCGCCCTGAGCAGCGCACACCCCAGCGCTATGCAGAGGCCGGCGGCAATGTGGATTACGAGCGCTTCCTGGAGGAAATACTGCTGCCCCTGCGTTCCGGCGAAGACTTCTCCTATCAGCCCTTTGATTGCAAAACCTTCACCCTCTCCCCTGCTGTTACGGTCACTTCCAAAAAGCTGACAGTCATCGAAGGCTCCTATTCCATGCACCCCTACTTCAGTGACCCTTATGATCTGAAGATTTTGCTGACTGTCGATCCTATGCTCCAACAGCAGCGAATACTGGAGCGTCCCGCATTTTTGCAGGAACGGTTCTTCACCCAGTGGATTCCTATGGAAAATCAGTACCTGGAAGCATTCCGTATTGCAGAAAAAGCGGATATCATCCTTTAAACAAAACACCCGGAATTGTCAAAATTCCGGGTGTTTTTTATTATTCTTCAGTTGCTTCCGCAGCAGTCTTATCAGCCAGGGGTTTCATTGTGGGGATTTAGGGGAAGTGAAATTTACTGCCCTTTGTAGTTCTACATATCCCTACTTTGTCGCCCTTCTCCTTACTTTCAAATTACATAACTCTACATACCCCTTTACTCAATCCGTTTCGGTTGATGTAACTTGTGATGTAAGTGATGTAAATTCGATATTTTTTCGTATCCACAGTATAACATGCCGCCGTGCAGATTGCAAGAGGTTATGCTGTTGCAAAGTAACTGTCCAGACCTGCAAATTCTTCTTTCTTCAGTTCCTTTGTTACATCGGCATAGATGTTCAGCGTGGTGGAGATATCCGCATGACCCAAGGTGTCCTGCATGACCTTGATGTTCACTCCCGCTTCGCACATTCTCGTTGTGAATGTATGCCGCAGGGAGTGACAGCTAAAGTGTGGAAGAAGCACCGGGTTTTCTTCGCCCTTCTGAAGCACCTCGTCGTTGCAATCCCGGATGATTCTGCGGATGGTCTTGTTCAGCGATCCC
>JAFOBK010000227.1 GCA_017381835.1 Oscillospiraceae bacterium
AGGAGATCCAAGACCCCGGTGGTATGTACTACGGTGTCAATGCGGTATCCAAAAATCTGCTGATCTGTGACCGCAGGCGGCTGGTATCGCCCCATGCGTTCTACCTTGGTGTGTCCGGCTCCGGCAAGTCCGTGGGTATGAAGTCCACCATACTGAACATTGCCCTTAATACGGAAGATGATATTATCATCATCGACAGTGACCGGGAATACGGCGCACTGGTGGAAGCACTGAACGGTGAAACCATCATTCTGTCTCCCGGCAGCCCCCACCGGCTTAATCCTCTGGAAATGAGCGACGGCTATGGGGACGGCGAAAATCCCATTGCCATGAAGTCCGAAGTTATCACTACCATTCTGGAGCAGCAGATGGGACAGGGTATGCTGACCGCAAGCCACAAGTCCATTATTGACCGATGCACCACCAACATCTACCGATCCTTTATGCGTAGTCACGGTGAAGCACCGCCCCCTCTGCTGACCGATTGGAGAGCAGAGGTAATGAAGCAGCGGGAGCCGGAGGCCCGGGCACTGGCCCTTGTATCGGAGATTCTGACCGAGGGCAGCCTAAACATCTTCTCCCAGCAGTCCAATGTGGATATGAGCAACCGCATTATCAACATCGATCTGTACGAAATGGGCGAGCGGCTGCGGCCTACCTCCCTTGTGGTCACTCTGGAAGTGATCCAAAATCGTGTTGCTGCTAACAGACGCAAAGGGCGGTTCACATGGGTTTTCATTGACGAGGTGTATTTGTATTTCAAGTACAAGTATTCCGCAGAGATCCTTTATCGTGCGTGGAAGCGCTTCCGGAAGTTCGGTGCGCCGCTGACCGCGGCAACGCAGAATGTGGAGGAATGTCTGCGCTCTGACACCGCCCGTCTGATGTTTGCCAACTCCGAATTTCTGCTGCTGTTCAACCAAGCCGCAACGGATCGGCAGGAGCTTGCGAAGCTGCTGCATATCTCCGACACGCAGATGGGTTACATCACCAACGCACAGCCGGGTCACGGTCTGCTGCGTATGGGCGGTGCCCTTGTACCTTTCGCAAATACCATCCCCCATGACAGCATTATCTACAAGCTCATAAGCACCACCCCGGGCGAGAAGTAATGTATCCCAACTTGGGACGCATTACCCGGCAAAAGAATGTGTCCCGACTTGGGACACATTTCTGATGCAAAATCCGGGAAATTCGACAAAAACAAGGGTTTTCGATACAATATTGGTGCAATCTTTGAAAGGATGTGACCTTTATGATACGGAAAATCATATGTATTTTGCTTGTATGCTGTCTGCTGCTTATCGCCGGGTGCCGGGAGCCGGTGCCGCCGCTGGTCAACACAACTGCCACCGAGCCGAGTATAACGGCATTGGAACCTACAGCCGGAACGACTGAAACGACCACGGCGGCAACCGAGCCGGAAGAAACACAGGCTACCGAAGCAGCAACCGTCCCAACCGAGCCGCAGGCCACGGAGCCTACCAAGGCACCCACACAGCCAACAGATCCCACAGAGCCGAGCAAGCCGGAGCAGACGATACCCAAGCCTACCGAGCCTGCCCCCACAGAGCCTACCCCCACCGAGACTGTGCCGCCGGAACCGCCCACAGGGGAAACTGTACCGCCTACCACAGAGCCGGAACAGACACAGCCTACGGAAACAAAGCCAGCACCAACCGAGCCAACAGAATGTCAGCATGACTGGGTATCCATCCATCATGCGGAGGTTGGACATTGGAGAGCTGGAATTATGTGCGATTGTGGGTGGACAGTGTATGGCGACCCGGGCGAGCTGACCGCATTATGGAACGCTCATTCCGCATCGTTCCCGCCTGCAGAATCGCTGTTTGAACACGGTGGATTTGGCAGCATGGATGAATGGATCGTTGACACCCCCGCTTACAGCGAATGGGTCTGTCAGCAATGCGGTCAACCAAAAGAATAATCTTCATACCAACAAAGTCCCTTAGTGATTTCTCACACTAAGGGACTTTCTCATTTCCCCAAAGGAGGAAACCGAATTGAACGCAATGAAAAAAGTCATGGCGCTTCTGCTGGTATTTGCCCTGGCGGTTTCTTGTCTCCCTTTGGGCGCAGTAACGGCATTTGCTACAGAGATCGATGATTCTCAAAGCTCTGTAGAAGATGTAACTACCCCCGATGCAACTGAGGAAACAACTGCGCCTGAGACAGAGCCTCCTACCGAAGCAGAAGAATCGCCTACAGAAGAAACGGAACCCACCACTGCGCCCACCGAAGCAGCGGAAGCAGAAACTGAGCCTTCCGCAACTGATCCAGCTACCGAGCCTACGGAAGAACCTCAAAGAACAATGATGTTCTCCGCAAGTCCGGCAAGTGATGACAGTGGCAGCTCCGGCTCCGAGGTTGGCGGCGGCGGTGACGGCAGCGGCAACACCGCAGGTGACGGCTCCAGCAACATGATTGCGGTAGGTGTGACTATGCAGGTGGTCTACTACCGATACGACGACTGCTACAACCGTTACAATTCCCACGGAAGTGTCATTAACACTGTTCAGACCGGAATGGCTATTCCCTGGAATGACACCGGTAAGGACAAGGGTGACACCATGACCACCGTTTTTGACACCTACACCATTACGCCCCATACCTTCATCGTTAAGGCAAGATGGGATTCTTACCCCTATGTATATCATTTCCCTTATGAGAATCTTGCCAGCGACGGATGCACCTTTACATGGACGGGTTTTACCAGCTTTTGGTTCAACTACAACAATCCCGGTGGAAAGGCATCTACCTATCCCCGGATCGTCCGCAACGAGGACGGCGGCAGCAAGGCAATCGAGGACTATCTGGCCCATATTATCCTTGGCAGCAATTACGGTGCTTGGGACAAGCTGGACATTGCCAAGGGTGAAACTGTGGCAACAGATACCTCTCTGTATGCCGCTACACTGAAATACCTTGGAGCCAGCGATAAGGCCATTCAGAACTATCTGGATTCCTACCACGGGAAGCTGAGTGTGTCCCAAGACGGCGATACTCTGATTCCTACCCTCATTGGGTCTTATGTGGCTGCGGAAAATCTTGGCGGTACAAACCGGATCTATACCATCGGTGATGTGGCGTCCTCTGCCAGCTCCAATAAGAACTGGCTGTCCACCACCTATACCTCCGGTGCCAACTGCAACACCGGATTTGAAACCTGTTCCTGGATGAAAAAGTCCTCTGATACCATGATCTGCAAGCTGATGTTGGGCGGCAAGCACAGCTCCAACCACGGCTCCACCATTTGGAAAGAGGGTGGATCTGATAAGCTGTTTGGCACCGGCCTTGTCAACCGCATCCAGACGGAGGTTGATTCCACAGCAGAAAATGGCACAAACACCTTTTATTATCTGCGTGGCTACTGGACTCCCTACGGCAAAGGCACAGGAAATATCAGTCTGACCAAGACCAACACCGCAGGCACCGCTAATCTGGCAGGTGCGGAATTTACCCTTTACCGCGATCCCTCCTGCACCACTCCCATTACCAGTGCTGACTACTCCAGCCTGTCCACCACGGATACCGGCTATGTCAGCGCAAGTGTCCGTAAAACCGATGCAAACGGAAAATGTCAGTGGACGGGCCTCTACAGCGGCACCTATTTCCTAAAGGAAACCAAGGCACCAGAGGGGTACAAGGTCAATGTGGACAGCTCCGGCAAGGTGGAGGTCAAGGAAGTTCCCGTTGGTATTAAAACCACCGATATTACGCTGACCAATGCGGAAAATTCCAAGCCAGTTTCCCTCAAGAAGTCTGTCAATGCTTCCCAGAGCTGCATCGATCAGATTAAGGGCAATCCCCTTTATTCCTTGGCTGGCGCAGAGTACACCGTTTCTTTGAATGGCAAGGTGGTGGAAACCCTTGTGACCGATGCCAACGGCAACGCAACTTCCACCAAACAGTATAACATCGGTGATGTGCTGACCATCCAGGAAACCAAGGCTCCCAAGGGGTACAAGCTGGATACTAAGACCTACACCCACACGGTTACTTCCGGGGAGAATCTGATTTCTGTATCCGATATTCCCATCTTTGACCCGCCCTTTGTGCTGACCAAGGTGGACAAGGACACCACCACTCCCCAGGGTGATGCCACTTTCTCCGGTGCCGTCTTTAAGTGGGAGTATTTCCCCAACAACGATTGGAGCGGCACCCCCGCAAGGGTATGGTACTTTGCTACGGATAGCAGCGGCAGATGTATCTACAGCAAGGATTATCTGGCTCCCGGCTATACCAGTGATGCCCTGTATGTGTCTCCGGCCAATGTGAATCAGCTCCCCCTGGGCACTGTGAAGATCACAGAGGTCAAAAATTCCCTTGGCTATACTGTGATTGCAAGCTCCTTGTACTGCACCATTGCAGAGGACAGCTCCAAGGCCAGCGGCGCAAAGCACATCTGGACAGAAGAATCCAAGGCCATTCTGACGCAGATGGCAAATGGTGACTGGGGTGTGTATGAGCCTATCGATACTGACCTGTTCGGCTCTGTAACTATCGATAAGTTCGATGCCGTCACCGGGCAGACTCCCCAGGGTGAAGCATCCTTGGCCGGGGCAGTGTATGAGGTGGTCAACAGCAGCGCAAATCCCGTAATGGTTTTGGGCAAGGTATATGCTCCCGGAACGGTTATCTGTGCGCTGACCACTGATGCCAATGGTCATGCCGAAACGGAAAACATTTTTCCCATCGGTACTTATACGATCCGTGAATCGTCAGCATCCCCCGGTTATCTGCTGAATACCCAGTGGCAGCAAAACTTCTCCGTGACCGAGGAAAAGAAGGATCACAGCTTCACCTATGCCGACGGCAGCGGTTGTCCCGAAACCGTAATCTCCGGCAAGATCCAGCTTTCCAAGAAAATCGTAAATACCATTGATAACCTGACCGCCCCGGAAGTCGGCGCTGAGTTCTCTGTCACCGACAATAACGGGAATGTGGTGGATACCATTGTCACAGGTGAGAACGGGATCGGCACTTCCAAGGAGCTGCCCTATGGCATCTATACTGTCACGCAGATTTCCGGGCAGGCTGGCGCTGTTTTCTGTGATGCCTGGACTGTTACGGTGAGTGAACACGGAAAGGTATATGAGTACGAAAAGGAGAATCCTTTGTGGACTGCATCTGTTTCCCTCCACAAGAAGGAAGCGGGTGTAGAAACCCCTCTGATCGGCACCTTTGAACTGTGTGAGCGCACAGCAGACGGAACAGTAAAGGTTCTGGAAACTGGCACCACCGGGGCAGATGGAAACCTTGCCTTTACCCGGAAAATCGTCTATACGGATGGAGCCTGCAACAGCTCCACCTATTTTATCCGTGAAAAGGAAGCTCCGGCAGGCTATGTGCTGGACACCAAGGAATACCCCGTATCCTGTACCGAAAACCAGCAGACCATTTCCGTCACCATCGAAAATGCGCCCATCCTTGGCAAGCTGGAGCTGCGGAAGCAGTCCTCCGTTGGCAAGCCTATGCAGGGTGTAGAGTTCGTTTTAGAGTTCTCTCTGGACGATGGCAGCACATGGAGCGCCGTGACCTACCGGGAGAACGGCACCATCATCATTCCCGGCTCCTGCACCAACGCAGAGCTGATCGATGGCAAGCTGCTGACCGATGAAAACGGCATTGCCGTGTATGAGGGCCTGCGTGTATTCACCGCTGACGGCAAGGCTATTTTGTACCGTGTAACCGAAACAAAGACCTTGGACGGTTCTTCTCTGATCCCCGGCCATATCTGGGAGGGCGATCTTATTACTGAAAAAGAGGGCGAACACCAGTTTGAGGTTGTGCTGCGTGTGACCAATTCTCCCGTTTTGGAGATTCCGGAAACCGGCTCCCATGCAGCCATTCTAATGCCTGTTAGCTTGGTAGTCTGTCTGGCTGCCTGCATCGGTGCCCTTGTGTACCTGCGCCGGAAGGAGCAGTAAGAGTATGCCCGGTAGCCGAGCCAGAGATCGTCCCGAATGTGTCCCAACTTGGGACACATTTTTTCTGACCATATTTCAAACCATCACTTTATTATGAAAGGAACAAATATCCAATGAAAAATTTGAAGAAGTTGTTTGCAGTGTGTCTGGCACTGGTTATGCTGCTTTCCTGTGTTCCCGCTGCCTTTGCCGCCGAGGTGGACGATGCCACCATCGACATGGATGCCGAGTGTTCTCTGACCATCTGGAAGTACGATTTTACCAATGCCCGCAAGGACGGTGTTTGGGATGATGACAGCTTTATTTCTACTGGCTGGCGTGAGCCTTATGTTGAGGAAGTCCTGGGCGAAGCTGTCCGGGTGGGCGATGCCAACGGTGAGATCGACAACCCCCTGGGCAATGGTCAAAATTCCAATGGTTACGCGCAGAAAGGCATTGAGTTCACCATCCTGCGTGTAGCCGATTTTGTCACCTACTCTGAGCCTGCCAATGACGAGCATCCCGAGTATGAGCTGATCGAGCTGCTGTATGGCTTTGATTCCGTGGAAGCTGCTGACCTGCTGGCAGCTATCGGTCTGGCAGATGGCGCAGGCCGTGCTGAGTATGCCGATTCTCTGAATAACCAGTTGATGCCCGTAAGCGAGGAAGCCGCAGCCATCGAAAGCACCATCTACTACTATACCTCCGACACTCTGAACAAGGCGCTGTACGATTCCCTGTCTGCCAATGCTACCGCTGTCAAGGACGCTCTGGAAGCCTATGTAAAGGCAAATCAGAACTCCATTGTTATGGCAAAGACCAA
>JAFOBK010000228.1 GCA_017381835.1 Oscillospiraceae bacterium
GCCTGCAACAGCATCAGCAAAGCCCTGCTTACGAGCTTCGATATCGTTTGCACCGGGGATGCCTTCCAGCTGAGCAACGCGAACCTTCTCCAGACCGGAGTCCTTGAACAGCTCGATCATGTACTCGCCGCAGGTGTAGCCGGCCTTGTAGTTCTCAGTGCCTGCGTAGAAAGAACGCTGGGAGTCGGGAGAGTCAACGTCGTAGCAAGAAACAACGATGCCTTCGGAGATAGCGCGGTCGATAACGTCCTTCAGAGCGTCACCGGTGGTGCAGGAGATCGCGATGCCATCAACACCCTTATCGATCAGGTTGTTCATGATTTCGTTCTGCAGCTCAGCTTCAGCACGAATGGGAGACTGCCACTCGACCTCGATACCCAGGTCTTCGCCAGCCTTCAGAGCGCCTTCCTGTGCGGGCAGGAAGACCACGTTACCGGTCTGCTGGCCGATAACAGCGATGGTGATTTTGTCGTCCTTCTTCTCGCCGCCACAAGCAACCAGAGACAGTGCCAGTGCCAGAACAAGAACCAGAGCAAGAATCTTCTTCATTTTTGTTTTCCTCCTAATTTTTTCCTTTTCTTTTATATTTGACTCACTTTTGTGAGATCAAACCGGGAATTACTTCTTTGCGTGACGCAGCTGATCCAGAGTGACAGCGCCGATGATAACCAGACCCATGATCAGCATCTGCCAGTAAGAGTCAACACTCAGCAGAACCAGAGCGTTACGCAGAACGCCGATGATGGCTGCACCGATAACGGTACCTACAACGGAACCTGCACCGCCGGACAGAGACGCGCCGCCGATAACCGCAGCGGAGATAGCGTCAGTTTCGAAGCCGGTACCTGCGGTAGGCTGACCGACACCCAGCTTGGAAGCGGTGATGATACCGGCAAAGCCAGCCAGGACTGCGCACAGAGTGTAAACCAGCATCAGCAGTGCGTTGGTATTGATACCGGAGATACGGGTTGCTTCCGCATTGCCGCCCAGAGCGAAGATGCGGCGGCCGGTGACAGTCTCTTCCAGGAAGATGTGGAAGATGATCGCAACAGCGATCATGCACCACACAGCCATGGGGATGCCCAGGAAAGAACCCTGACCCAGGAACATATAGCCCTCAGGCAGCTTGGAGATGGGATAGCCCTTGGTGAGGATGGTGCAGACACCACGGATGATCTGCTGGGTACCCAGGGTTGCGATAAAGGGAGGCAGCTTGCAGTAGATCACCAGCAGGCTGTTCAGGAAACCGAACACAGCACCGGCCAGGACGCCCATGATCATTGCGGGGAACACGCCCATGCCCAGGTTGAAGCAGCACATTGCGGAGATAACACCTGCCAGGCCGTAGATAGAGCCTGCGGACAGGTCGATACCGCCGGTCAGAATAACCATCAGAACACCGATACCGGCAATGGCGATGGAAGAGAATGCACGGGCGGTGGAGAGGATATTGGAGATCTTCAGGAATGCAGGTTCTGCGATGGCGGTGAATACACACATGGCAATCAGAACCAGGAAGATAAAGAAAGTAGAATTCTTTAAAAGCTTTTTCATCTTATTTGATCCTTTCTATCACTAAGGTCGGCAACCGATCAGGAGACAGCCATCTTCATGATGGACACCTGATCCGCTTCCTCACGGCTCAGCTGGCCCTTAATGTGGCCTTCATGCATAACAATGACCCGGTCGGACATACCCAAAACTTCGGGAAGCTCGGAGGAGATCATGATGATGGCAACACCCTGGTTTGCCAGGTCGCTCATCAGCTGGTGGATTTCCTTCTTGGCACCCACGTCAATACCGCGGGTAGGCTCGTCCAGAATCAGGATATCGGGATTATTAGCCAGCCACTTGGCGATGACCACCTTCTGCTGGTTACCGCCGGACAAGTTCTTCACCAGCTGGTCATTGGAAGGTGTCTTAACCTCCAGCGCCTTGACGAACTTATCTGCCATTTCCTTTTCCTGCTTGTGATTGATGAAGCCTGCCTGATTGGCAACGGCCTTCAGAGCTGCCAGCGTGGTGTTCTTGCCAACGCTCATGCCCAGCACCAGGCCCTGGAGCTTACGGTCCTCGGGAACAAAGCCCATGCCCTGCAGCATAGCATCTCTGGGAGACTTGATGTCAACCTTCTTGCCCTTGATGTAAATTTCACCGGTTTCCTTGGAATCGATGCCGAAGACAGCACGCATAACCTCACTGCGGCCTGCGCCAACCAGACCCGCAAAGCCCAGGATTTCACCTGCACGGAGCTGGAAGTTGATATCCTTCAGGAAGCCCTTGGTGCTAAGGTTCTTGACCTCCAGCACTACATCGCCGATGGGCGCTGCCTTCTTGGCATAAAGATCATCCACATCACGGCCAACCATAGCCTTGATGATATCGTTTTCGGTGCAGCCTTCTGTGACCATACGGCCGGCGCTGACGCCGTCACGAAGGATGGCCACTTCATCGGTAATGGCAAAGATCTCAGCCAGCTTATGGGAGATAAAGACGATGGCAACGCCCTTTTCTCTGAGCTTACGGATAATGCCGAAGAGAATGTCGGTTTCGGTTTCCGTCAGAGAAGAGGTGGGTTCGTCCATGATGATGATCTTGGAGTTGAAAGACAGTGCCTTGGCAACTTCGATCATCTGCTTCTGGGCAGTGGACAGTTCGCCTGCCATGGTGCGGGTATCCACATCCAGGCCGACCTCGTCCAGCAGGCGTCTTGCCTCTTTGTGCATGGTCTTCTTATCGGCAAACATCTTGCCCAGCCGGCGTTCGCGGCCCAGGAAGATATTCTCGGCAATGTTCATATTATCCAGGACGCTCAGCTCCTGATAAATGATACTGATGCCCATCATCTGGGATGCCAGGGGGTTCTCGATTTTGACGCTCTTGCCTTCCATCAGGATCTCGCCTTCGTCCATCTGATGGACACCGGAAAGAACCTTCATCAGGGTAGACTTACCTGCGCCGTTTTCACCCACAAGAGCCAGAACCTGACCGGGATAAACCGTCAGATCCACATGGTCCAGGGCCAAAACACCGGGGAACCGCTTGGTGATACCCCTCATTTCCAAAATGGGTATCCGGGAATTACTCACAGTCTTCACACTCCTTATTCTATACACTGCATCTTTTCGGATGCATTGCGTGAATGGGAACAAAATCTAAGCATGCCAAAACACCAGGATCCTGGCATCAACACAATTATAGCATATTTGCAAAATGAAAAGATATTGTGATTAAGGGAGAAAATAACTTAACTGTTTTGTATATTCTGTCGGAACTGGGATGAGATGCTTATTTTCTGTGGAAAACCGGAAATACTTATGATACAATGGGGAAAATCGAGGAAAGGAATGACCTTTATAGATATCAAGAAAATTGACACTATTTTGCAGGAAACTGCCTATGTCCGTACCGGCGGCAGCCCCGAGGAGCTGCGCTGCGCTCTGTATCTGCAGCAGCAGTGCAAGGAGCTGGGTTATGATGCCAAGCTGGAGAGCTTTAGCGTGGATATGGCAAATATGAAGACCGCTACCCTGACCGTTGACGGTAAGCAGATCCCCTGCAAGGGTTACTTCTGCGCCGGTTCCGGCACTGTGGAAGCGCCTATCTACTATCTGCGGGACAATAACCCCTACAGTCTTCAGCAGTGCAAGGGCAAGATCGTCATGTTCGACGGCTACCTGGGCTACTGGAAGTACCAGGATCTGCTGGAAAAGGGCGCTGTGGGCTTTATTTCCTATGACGGCAATGCCAACTACGCAGACCGTGACATCGACCAGCGGGAACTGCGCGCCTTCGTTCACAAGGGAACCAAGATGCTGGGTGTGAATATCAATGCCAAGGATGCCATTGAGCTGGTAAAGACCGGCGCCAAGACCGCCTGCATCACCCTGGATCAGGAGGAATACACCGCCGATTCTCACAATGTGATCCTGGACATCCCCGGCAAGAACGGCAAGTACATCGTATTCACCGCTCACTACGACTCCACTTCCCTGTCCCAGGGTTCTTATGACAATATGTCCGGTTCCATCGGTCTGCTGGGCATTCTGGAAGCGCTGGGCAATGCCGGCTGCAACTACGGTCTGCGCTTTATCTGGTGCGGCAGCGAGGAAAGAGGTCTGCTGGGTGCAAAGGCATATGTGGCTGACCATGAGGAAGATTTGAAGGACATCGCCCTGTGCATCAACCTGGACATGATCGGCTGCATCATGGGCAAGTTTGCCGCCTGCTGCACCACCGAGGAAAAGCTGGTAAGCTACATTCAGTATATGGCTGCAGAGCTGGGCTTTGGCTGCCACACTTATCAGGATGTTTACTCCTCCGACTCCACTCCCTTTGCCGACAAGGGTATCCCCGCCGTATCTTTCGCCCGCTGGGCACCTAACAACACCGCTACCATCCACAACAGCTACGATACCCCCGCTGTGATGAGCGCTCTGCAGACTGCAGAGGATATCGACTTTATCGTGGCCTTCACCAAGCGCATGGCTGATGCCAAGCTCTGCCCCGTGGCAAGAGAAATGCCTGACAACATGAAGGAAAAGCTGGACGAGTATCTGTGCCGGAAGCGTCCGAAGAATCAGTAAAACACCAAAGGCTGCTGCGAACAAATCGCAGCAGCCTTTCTTTATTTCTCCTCTTTTAATTGCTTACGGCAGTTTTCGCAAAGACGCAGCTTTCTGCCCGCATAGGCTTCCAGTTCCTCCGGTGTATCAAACAGACGAATGGGGACCTTCCTTACCTTGGTATGCTGGCAATTGCCATAGATATGCATGGTATCGGTTTTACTGTTAATGACAAAATAGCGGATCGGCAAGGTATGTCCTCCTGACTCTTACGACTTAAATATTATACACTTATATTTTTTATTATTCTATAACATTTATTCTATCTTTGTCAATGCCAATCCGCCACAAGATTTTTGCAAGTAAAAAAGCCTGCTGAAACCAGCAGGCTTTTTATCTATTCCCTTAAGGATATTTACTCTTTGGCCATCCGCTGCTGCAACAATGCTTCGATCTGCTCCAGCTGCTCCCGGGTGATATCCTCCCGCTCCAAAAGCGCCGCAAAAAGGCCTACAATCTGAGGCTTACGGGCATGGGAGAAGATCGTTGTTGCAAAGTATTCTTCTCTTGTCAGCGTAGGTGCAAAGGTACGACCATAAGTTTTACTGCGTTTGACAAAACCGGCTTCCCGAATTGCCTCCTTCTGAAGCAGGCCGTTCAGCAGGATATGCACAGAGCTATCCTTCCAACTTTTTTCTTCAGAGCGCTCCAAGAGGTCTGACCGGGAAAGCGGTGCTTCTGATTCCCAAAGCACATCCATGATTTGCATTTCGCTTTTTGTTAATTCCATAGTCACGCCTCCTTCAAAATAATTATACTAAGGCATGCAGATTTTGTCAATTCATTTGTTCCACGGAACCTTCACTTATTCTTGATATTTGTTGCTTATTCCCTCCGTTTTTGTGTTTGTTTAAATCATTTCCGCTTTTAGTATAGGTAATTATTTCCAGTTATTTTAATCTATTCACGGAAAATGCCGCAAAAAGCAACGGAACGGTATGCATTACCGTCCCGTTTATTATGCAAAAAACATCTTTAGCCGCCAAAATAATCCTTGAAATAGTTGTACCATTCATCGAACGCATCGTTTCCGGGCATCTGCTGCTGAGGCTGCTGAGGCTCCTGCGTCTGGGGCTCCGGCTGTACCTCTTCCCGGGGTTTTTCATCCAGGGTGACCGTCAGGGTCTTGGTCTGACCGCCGCGGTAGACCTCTACGCTGACCGTATCACCGGCAGCAAACTTCCGCAAAACACGGGTAAGATCCGATACGGAGGTGACGGGATAGCCGCCCACTTCCGTGATCACATCCTTTGCCAGGATGCCGCCCTTTTCCGCAGCGCCGCCGGCTGTTGTGCTCTCCACCGCAGCGCCTGCGGGAATGCCGTAATACTGAGCGGTGGGATCCACATCCAGCACCATCACACCCAGGTAGGCGCCGGTCACATAGCCGAAGTTCTTCAGATCTTCGATCATGCCGGTCACATCGTCCATGGGGATGGCAAAGCCGATACCCTCGATACTGACACCGCTGGAACTCTGACCGGAGAACTTGGCGGTGGTGATGCCCACCACTTCGCCCTGCATATTAAACAGAGGGCCGCCGGAGTTGCCGGAGTTGATGGCCACATCGGTTTGGATCATATTCATGGCAACACCCTGGGTGTCCACCACACGGTCCACACCGCTGACATAGCCGACGGTAAGGCTGGAGGCAAAGGTGCTGAGCACATTGCCGATGGCAACCACCTGGTCTCCTACCAGAAGATCGGAACTGCTGCCCAGGGTAACATAGGGCAGGTTCTCCCCTTCCACCTTCAGAAGGGCCAGGTCATTGTTTTCTTCATAGCCGATGATCTCGGCTTTATATTCCTCTTCGCCATGGGTGGTGATAGTCACTTCCGTGCCGCCTTCGATGACATGGTAATTAGTAACCACATAGCCATCGGAAGTGATGAAAAAGCCGGTACCGCTGGAAAGGCCGGTGACAGGTCTGCCGTAGTCGTCAACGTCCTCGATCTGAACGGTGATCGCCACAACCGCATCCACATTCTGCTCATAGACTTCACCGGGGGTCAGATATTCGCCGGATGCCAAAGGTCTGCTGGCTGTTCCAGATGTCTGCTTGCCGTTTTCCTTCTGCACAGCAGCAATTTTATCATTCATCTGCTGAGTCAGATTCTTCATTTCCTTTTGGAAATAGCTATTCATGAAGAAAGCAGTGGCGCCGCAGCTGCCCAGCACCAGGGCAAGCACCAGCAGCACGCTGACAAAGCGCTTCATACCCTTGCGTTCCTTTTTGGGCTTGGGAGGCTGAGGGTTCACAGGCTCCCGGGGTATGTAGTTGGGTTCCTCCTGCCGGGGCTGAGGATCATTATAGTAATCATCAAAATAATTCATAAGGCTTCTCCTTATTTCGTTTTCTTTAGCGTAATCGGGAATTATGACAAAATTATGACGCGTTTAACAATAAATGGTGTATTTTCTTTTCCTTATGATATCATGAATTACCATATCGTCAAGGGAAAAATACGGCGGCGCTTGCCGCCGTATTTCAGGTTCTTACTTCTTACGGAAGGACTTGCAGTCGGTGCACTGGTCCATGGCGGGATTTGCCTCATGGGTGCCTACCAGGATCCGCTCCAGGGAGCAGAAATTGGCATCCTGGCAGTGGTGGGCGCACTGCTGAACAGTACACTCAATGCTCTTGTTTGCATGACAATTCATAGCCTAATGATCCTCCTTTTCCTATGATGGATTTAGATTGCCCGTATGCGCAGAAAACATGCATTTCATTTTTGCAGACGATTGACTTTTTTTCTAAATGCCAGTATAATATTTGCGGAATATGCGAATTTTCGCAAATTTGTATTATGAAAGGCGGTAACCCCGTCTTTGAAAAGAAAGGAATTTTGCCATGATTTATAGTGCAGAAGTACAGCATATGTGCTCCGTCGGTAAGGGCGCTTACCATGGCCCCGCTCCCATTCCCGAAGAGGGCAAGTGGGTTCAGGCCAAGCAGATCTCCGATATCAGCGGTTTCACCCACGGTATTGGCTGGTGTGCTCCCCAGCAGGGCTGCTGCAAGCTGACCCTGAATGTTAAGGAAGGTATCATCGAGGAAGCTCTGGTCGAGACCCTGGGCTGCTCCGGTATGACCCACTCCGCAGCTATGGCTTCCGAGATCCTGATCGGTAAGACCATTCTGGAAGCTCTGAACACCGACCTGGTGTGCGACGCTATCAACACCGCTATGCGCGAGCTGTTCCTGCAGATCGTTTACGGCCGTACCCAGTCCGCTTTCTCCGAGGACGGTCTGGCTGTCGGCGCTTCCCTGGAAGACCTGGGCAAGGGCCTGCGCAGCCAGGTTGGTACCATGTTTGCCACCAAGGCCAAGGGTCCCCGTTACCTGGAGATGGCTGAGGGTTATGTTACCCGCATCGCTCTGGACGAGGACAACCTGATCACCGGCTACGAGTTCATCAATCTGGGTAAGA
>JAFOBK010000229.1 GCA_017381835.1 Oscillospiraceae bacterium
TGTCCGGTGGACATTTTCTTAGCCCGTGGGAGAGTCCATGGATAATGGAATGCAATCCGTAGGATTGTAGGCCATTATCCATTTTTGTTTTTGGGATAGCCATCTATATTCTTCTATGATATAATCCTGTTAGACAAACTTGAATTTGTCTAAGAGTTTGCACCGCACCAAAGCCTCCCTTGTGTAAAGGGAGGTGGCACGGCGAAGCCGTGACGGAGGGATTGTGCGGTAGACGTTTGTTCTATTGCAGGCTTTCGGCGAATTCGTACTGCGGTAACAATCCCTCAGTCAAAAATCAGAGATTTTTGACAGCTCCCTTTACACAAGGGAGCCTTGGGCGCTCCCGCGCCAGTGCGGGTGATTCGAATTTATGGAGGTGAGTTCCTTGAAACGTGAAGACGCCTTTTACCACAAATTGTTATTGATGTCTGGCTTAGATGATGGCTATGATGAATGGTTAAATTATTATCTAGAATTAGAAAATCCTTTAAGTAATATTGTTTTGGAACTTGCTTGCTGTGGTTCTGATATAAATAAAACTATTTCTGTTTTGCATAATTTCTGTGCAGAGCAACCATTCGATAAGTCTGATGTCTGCAATAGAGTAAGGTTATTCTACAAAAATGCATATTACTCCAAAAGAATGAGCACGGAAGAAATCGTTTCTTCAATGTACCGTTTGGCCAACAACATTGGCGACCCAGGAGATGCAGATTTTGATGCGCATATTTGGGGTGATATGTATTATCTTGATGATTATTACGATTTGGCTATAGATGGTCTCATTCCCATGGAGGGTTTTAACGTTGCTTTTTTTTCCTACCTTGACAACGGCATTTCTATCGATTCGAACAGTATATGGAACTACAACAAAAGCAAAAACACTTCACTCATCGATAGAATTAAGCATTTTCTAAATAAGATAATCAATTAGCCAAATTCCAATTTATCGAACAGCCCCTACATGTTCCAATATAGATTTTCCATCCCCCGGGAAGCGGCATCGTTTCCCGGGGGACATGATTTATTCCTCATTTTTCTATTCCCTTTTGACGCTTTATCGTGTATGATGAAAGAAAAAAGCAAGAAAGGGTGCATTTCTTTGACCCATAGAGAAAATGTTGTAGCTTGCCTGCGGCGGCAGAGCTTTGAGCGGATTCCCTGGCATATCGATCTATGCGATTCTCTGAAGCAGGAGATGATCCGGCGCTACGGCACCGACAATGTGGCAGAGGTTTTTGACATGCCTGTGCAGTACATTGAGCTGGCGCCTTCCGCCCACCCTATTGATCACAGAAAATACCACAAAAATCCCGATGAGCTGACAATGATCGACGAGTGGGGCGTAGGATACAAGCAAGGCAGCGTGGCTCACTTTATGAAGTTCATCTCCCCTATGGCGGATTTTGATGACCCACAACAGGTAATCGACTACCCCTTCCCCGATATGGATGAACCGGAGCGCTGGGCAAAAACCAAGGAGAAAGTGGAGGCATGTCATGCCGCCGGACGGGCAGCCGCCTACTTTGGTCTTCAGGTCTTTGAACCTGCCTGGTACTTAAGAGGTTTAGAGAACATGCTGGCAGACTTCCTCTGCGACGAGGAAATGGCTGCCGCCTGCATGGATAAGATGACCGAAATACAGTGCAGAACCGCCAAGCACGCTGCCGAGACCGGTGTGGACATCATTATGTTCGGCGACGATGTAGGCACACAAAAAGCGCTGATGATGAGCAAGGAGACCTGGCGCCGCTGGGTCAAACCCGCCACCGCCGCCACCATTGCCGCTGCCAAGGCAGTGAATCCCGACGTGATCGCGCTGTATCACTCTGACGGTGTGATTTACGATATCATCCCGGAGCTGATGGAAATCGGCGTGGATATCTTGAACCCGGTGCAGCCGGAATGCGTGGATCCCATAGCGCTGAAAGAGCAGTACGGCGATCAGCTCTCTTTCTGGGGCACCATTGGCACCCAGACTACCATGCCCTTCGGTACACCTGAGGAAGTGCGGGAAAATGTGCGCCACATGATCGAAACCGTGGGTGCCGGCGGCGGTCTGCTGGTGGCTCCCACCCATCTGCTGGAGCCGGAAGTTCCCTGGGAGAATATTGAAGCATTGATCCAGGCTGTGAAAGATTTCGGTACTATATAAATAATGAAAACCCGACTCCATTTGGAGTCGGGTTTCTTTTTATTTCAGGAAGCTTTGCAGCTGCGACACAGATT
This sequence comes from Oscillospiraceae bacterium, assembly GCA_017381835.1. Next base: position 2,230 of record JAFOBK010000229.1, read on the forward strand.
CTTTGGCATCGCCCAGCATCAGCAGCACCTTATCCGCCTCATACAGAGGATTCGGCACACCGGCATAGCCGGGTTTCGTGTCGAAATTACAGAATACAATCTTAGGCGCATTCTCCACACTAAGCACCGGCATACCATAGATAGGCGTTCCCTCTGCCGTGTTAGCGGCGGGGTTGGTCACATCGTTGGCACCGATGACAATGGCAATATCGCAGGATGCAAAGTCATCATTGATATCTTCCATCATGAAGAGCTTGTCATAGTCGATATCCGCCTCACACAGCAACACGCTCATATGACCGGGCATACGGCCTGCAACGGGATGGATAGCAAACTTCACTTCCGCGCCGCGGTTTTCCAGAAGGCTTGCCAATCTTGCCACATCCGCCTGCGCCTGGGACAGCGCCATGCCATAGCCAGGAACGATAATTACTTTCTGTGCGGTCTTGAGGGTCTCCCCTACCTCTGCCAGGGTCAGCTTGCCGGATTCGGCAGGTACTTCCTCTGCAGGTGCAGGTTCTGCCTTTGCTTCTGCATAGGTGGTCAGCTTCTGCACAGATTCCTTGGCATCGCCCAGCATCAGCAGCACATTCTGCGCTTCATACAGAGGATTGGGGACACCGGCGTAACCGGGTTTGGTATCGAAGTTGCAGAACACCGCCATAGGTGCCTGCTCCACATTGAGAACCGGCATGCCGTAGATGGGCGTGCCCTCTGCGGTATTGGCGGCGGGGTTAGTGACATCATTGGCACCGATGACTACGACCAGATCACAGGAGGCAAAATCATCGTTGATATCTTCCAGCATAAAGAGCTTATCATAATCGATATCCGCTTCACACAGCAGCACGCTCATATGACCGGGCATACGGCCGGCAACGGGGTGGATGGCAAATTTCACCTCTGCGCCACGCTTTTCCAGAACATTTGCCAAATAAGCCACGTCTTCCTGGGCCTGGGACAGCGCCATACCGTAACCGGGAACAATGATCACCTTCTGAGCGGTCTGCAATGCAGCTGCCACTGCTTCTTCCGTGAGCTTTGCAGGCTCTTCGCACACTTCCTCTACAGGCGCTTCCACCGGCTTTTCCTCCGCTGCTGCGGGAGCTGCCACGGTGGTTTTACCGGTGAGGATGGTGACGAGCTTACGGTTCATGGCCTTGCACATATCCTGGGTCAGGATCAGACCGGATGCGCCTACGATGCCGCCTACAGCCACCAGCAGAGGCTCATTGATAGCCATACCGGCAATGCCGCCTGCCACACCGGAGAGGGCATTGAGAAGAGAAATGGTGATAGGCATATCCGCGCCGCCCACACGCATCACAAACACGATGCCGATAGCCAGGGAAAGAACTGCTACCAAAAGTGCCCAAGCGCCGGAAACAAAGGTCTGCAGCAGAATACCTGCCAGGATCAGCACAGCCAAAATGCCCATAATGGTGCTGTGGCTGGGAAGACTCTTGGGTCTTGCGTCCAGGATGCGAGCCAGCTTACCGGCGGCAACCAGGCTGCCGGTAAGGGTCAGGGCACCAATTGCCAAAGCCAGGCCTGCGGTGATGGCTTCAAATGCAGGCACACCGCTGTCCATAGCGGTAACAGCAGCCACCAGAGCGGAAGCACCGCCGCCCAAACCATTCAGAAGGGCAATGATTTGGGGCATGGCAATCATTTTTGCCTTTGCCGCGCCGTAAATACCGATCACAGCACCGGCGGCCAGGGCAATACAAATAGACACGATTGCAGAAACATCCGCTGCCCAGGCCCGCAGGAAGAAGATCATAGCCATTGCCATTACCATGGCAGCAGCAGACAGCGCATTACCACTTACGGCAGTTTTGACTTTACTCATCATATTGATGCCCAAAAGAACCGCCGCCACACAAAGACCGCACAGAGCGAAATAAGCTAAATTACTCATCTTTCTTTTCCGCTCCCTTCTTCACAAAGCTGCTGAGCATCTTATGGGTCAGGGCGAAACCACCGGCTACATTGACCATAGCGATCACGCAGGCGGCCAGAGCCAGGATGATGGCCAGGGTGCCCTTACTTTCAAAGGCGGCAATGATGGCGCCCAACACGGTCACACCGGAGAGGGCATTCATGCCGGACATCAGGGGGGTGTGCAGCAGCGCAGGCACATTACGGATGATCACATAACCCAAAACTGCTGACACTACAAACAGAATTACCAGCAATACAGGGTTCATACTTAACCTCCCATAGCTGCCAAAGCGCCGGCGTGGACAACCTTACCGTCCTTGGTGGTCAGCATACCGCTGACGATATCGTCGCTTTCATCCAGGTTCAGGTAACCGTCCTTGGTCAGATACTTCACCAGGTTATACATATTGGCGGCATACATAAAGGTGGAGGACTCAGCCAGCATACCGGGGATATTCTTGATGCCTTCCAGGATCACACCGTGCTTCACATCACGGACACCGGGGGTGGTGATGGCACAGTTGCCGCCCTGGTCGATGGCGATATCCACAATAACAGAGCCGGGCTTCATGGTCTTGACCATCTCTTCGGTGATCAGAATGGGAGCCAAACGGCCGGGAACCAGGGCAGACAGGAATACAATATCCATATCCGGCAGCACCTTGGCGATCAGTTCGCGTTCAGCAGCCAGCACATCCTCAGGCAGTTCCATAGCATAGCCACCCTTGCCGATTGCCAGGGCAGGATCCACACCAGATTCCACTACCTTGGCACCCAGGGAGGTTGCCTGCTCAGCGGCAGCGGGACGAATATCGATAGCGTAAGTCTTGGCACCCAGGCGCTTTGCGGTGGCCAGAGCCTGCAGACCTGCAACACCTACACCGCAAATCAGCGCGTTACAAGGCTTGATCATACCGGCAGCGGTAGGCATCATGGGGATAAACTTAATAAGATCGGAAGCTGCCATCAAAATGCCCTTGTAACCTGCGCAGGTACTCATGGAAGTCAGTGCGTCCATAGACTGAGCGCGGGAAATACGGGGCACACCCTCAATGGACATACTGATGATGCCGGCTTCTGCCATGTGCTTGACCATCTTATGGTTTACAGGGGCAGCGGGGTGGATAAAGGTGATTAAGTACTGACCGGCATGCATCATATCTACTTCGTGCTTACCGGTCTGCTCATTAAACAGGGGTTCCTTAACCTTCAGGATCAGCTCTGCTTCATCATAGACCTGCTGAGCAGTCTCACACATAATCGCACCGGCAGCTGCATATGCCTCATTGGGGCACTGTGCACCGATGCCAGCATTCACTTCTACCAAAACCTTATGGCCGTCTGCCACATACTTCTTGACAGTGTCGGGGGTTGCTGCTACGCGAGCTTCATCGTGCATAATTTCCTTAGGGATACCGATAATCATAAGATAACCTCCTGTTTATAAAAATGTAGTTGTACTGTCTATTTCAGCGGCTGCGCCGCTTTTGTACGGGGAATGACAGAACTATTCTGCTTTACATTATCCAAAACCACATAGGTACGGGTCAGGGACACGCCGGGGATCTGCTTGATATCATGAAGTACCTTGGTCAGCTCTTCCGTGGAGGAAACACCGATTCTTGCGATATAGTCAAAGTCACCGGTGATGTAAAAGCACTCCATGACCGACTCGTGGGCGCACATCTGCCGGTTGAATTCCGGATTGTACTTCGGATGCTCCAGGCGGATGGAGATCATTGCCTGCACATTCACACCCGCCTGACGCTCATCGATCACTGCGGTGTAGCCACGAATCAAGCCGGAGGCTTCCATTTTCTTCATTCGCTCGATCACCGCGGAAACAGACAGGTTCACCTGCTGGCTGATTTGGGAGGCATTCATGCGGGCATCCCTGGTCAGGCACTTCAAAATATTCGCATCAA